>DATJYK010000049.1:0-18596 GCA_035578005.1 Terriglobia bacterium | reverse complement strand
TCCGGAACCTGCGCGGCAGGGAAGAACGCCGTGGGAGGAATCTCATCGCGGAGCGATTCGTACTTGGCATCCTTGACGATCCCCACCACTTCGATCGGGGGACCCGGCTTCCCGGCGGCGTCGTCGATGCGAAACGTCTTGCCAATGGGATTCAGACTGGGAAAGAACCGGTGAGCCAGGGTCTGGTTGACGATGGCCACGGCGGGGGAGGTCGTGGTATCGCCGGAGTTGAAATTGCGCCCGGCCAACAGCGTCATGCGGAGCGCATCAACGAATCCCAGCGAGATGTAATTAAACCACGCTAGCGCGTCATCGCTGGTCAGAGCTTTGGACCATTCCGTGTGAATGGAATTGTTCCAGGTCTCGCCGCGGAGCGGCGTCATCACCGATCGCCCCACCGCGACCACGCCAGGTAGCGCGCCCAGGCGGCTCTCGATCTGTTCATAGGTGGCAAGCTGCTGGTCCGGCGAAACCTTCGCCGTCTTGAGATCCGCGCCCACCAGCAGGACGTTGTTGCGGTCGAAGCCGACGTCGAGCGTTGCGAGCTTGGCAAAGCTGCGCAGCAAAAGCCCGGCGGCCACCAGCAACACCAGCGAGAGCGTCACCTGTGAGGCCACAATCCACTTTCGGCCGCGAAAGCGCGCGGGCCGATCGAGATCGAGCGCGTGGCTACCCTTCATGGCGGAAGTGAGCGACACGCGTGTTGACCGTAGGGCGGGTAGCAGACCAAACAGAATGGCGGTCAGCGCCGCAATGGCGGCCGTGAACCCAAGCACCCGGCCGTCGAATGAAAGGTCCAAAAAGACTGCGTTCCGGGCCGTCGAGAGATAGCGCACCAGCAAGGCGGTGCCCCAGCGCGCAAAGAGGATTCCCAAAACCGCACCCGCCAGAGAGAGCATCACGCATTCCGTAAGCAGTTGGCGAATCAGCCGCCCCCGGCTCGCACCCAGAGCCTGCCGCACTGCGATCTCCTTGTGACGCGCGGCGGCGCGTGCCAGCATGAGGCTCGCGATGTTGACGCAGGCGATCAGGAGCACGAGCCCTACAACGCCCATTAAAACCTGGAGAGGTTGGTCGAACTGCCGCCGCAACCCGGACATGCCAGTGGCGGCAGAATCGGCCACCAGGGATGTTTTGAGGAAGTTGCGCTGCCCGTCAGCAGACCACTTTAGGGGTACCGCTCCGGTCATGATTCCCGGAGAGAGCACCCGCAGCCGCGCCGATAGCTGAGACCGGCTGATCCCCGGTTTAACGCGCCCGGCCACGCTGAGCCACCACCAGGAGCGATGGTCCAGCCGCGAGTCTTTGCCGTCGATGATCGCCGTCGAGCAGATCGGAGCCGCGACGTCGAACTTCTCCCCCACTTCCATCCCGAAGAAGCCGGAGGGCGCGACGCCGATCACTTCGAAGGGATGGTCGTTGAGCGAGAGCGTGCTGCCGATGGCGCTCGCCGCACCGCCGTAATGGTCCTGCCAGAATCCATAGCTCAACACGGCCACGGCCGGGCAGCCGCGATGGTCATCGGGAGCCGCGATGAGGCGTCCGGCGGCAGGCCGAATTCCGAGCGCACCGAAGAAGCCGCCGCTCACCCAGACGGTGTTGGCCAGGTGTACAGCGCCGCCCTGGGCAAGATCGAGCAGTTCACTGCCCCAGGCAAAGGCGCCGGAGAAAACGTCCTGCTGGTCGCGCACCTGCTCCCAGAGGGGATAAGTGAAGCTGGGCGAAGGTTCGCCGCCCCAGCGCGGATTGTACCGTTTCAGGAGAACCAACTCGTCCGGCTTCTGCACCGGCAGCATTCGCAGCATCACGGAATCAATGAGACTGAAAATCGCCGTATTGGCGCCGATACCAAGCGCGAGCGTCAGCACTGCGACCGCCGCAAATCCGCGCTTACGCCCAAGTTGCCCCAAACCGTAACGCACGTCTTGGACCAACTGCTCAAGCCAGTTCCATTTCCACATTTCGTTGCTCCCTTCCTGCACCAAAGTCACGTTTCCGAAGCGCCGCAGCGCAGCGTAATGAGCTTCCTCTGCGGGCATCCCGGCTTCGAGGTTCTCCTGCTCCTCCATTCGCAAGTGCGCCCGAATCTCCTCGGCGAGATCGGCCACGGGCCTGCGTCCGGCTAAGAAGGCGCGGAGTTTGGCGAATTGGCGTTTCCAGGTCATAAGGCAGCCTTAGCCTTCAGCTCTCAGCAGTCAGCAGTCGGGGCCTTTCGGCTGATGACTGACGGCTGAAAGCTGAGGGCTCTTTCGAGTACAATGAACTGGTTTCCTGTGTGAGGCGTCTTATGCATAACGAATTCACGGCCATCATCGAGCGTGACGGCGACTGGTACGTGGCCTATTGCCCGGAGGTTCCCGGCGCCAACGGTCAAGGACGATCCAGGGACGAGGCTCGGGCGAGCCTGGCCGAGGCCATCGCGCTCATTCTGGAAGACCGGCGTGAAGACTCGCTGCGGGGCGTCCCTCCGGATGCGGAACGCAGCATGGTGATTGTCGAGTGAAGCGGAGCAGCCTGCTCCAGCATCTTCGAAGGCACGGTTGCTATCTGAAGCGCGAAGGCCGGTCCCACTCCTTATGGACCAATCCCGCGACCGGCGCCGTCGAAGCAGTCCCGAGGCATACCGAGGTTCCCAACCGTCTTGCGGCGAAGATCTGCCGCGGACTGTCGCTGCCCGAACCAGGCAAAGGAGAACCGTCCCATTGAGGGCGCTCATCGTCCCTCCTCGGGCTCCGCTGGCCTCAGCACCCCGGTGACGGCACGGACGAAGCGCTCCCACCGCGAGGTTTCGGCCACAAGTTTCCGCCGCCCCGCCGGAGTGAGGCGGTAATACTTGGCGCGTTGGTTGTTTTTGGAAACGCCCCACTCGGCGGTAATCCAGCCTTCCTGCTGCAGGCGCTGCAGCGCCGGGTAGAGGGACCCATGCTCCACCCTTAGGGCGTCCTCCGACGAGCGCTCGATGGACTTGGCAATGCCGTGGCCGTGCGTGGGACCCCAACGCAGAGTGCGCAAAATGAGCATGTCGAGAGTGCCGTAAACCAGTTCAATGCGTTCTTGCGATTGCTGCTTTGTCATAGTGGAAGATATTCTACCACCTTGGGTGGTAGACTGTCTAGGGCTTTGAGAACTTTGGGAACTAAAACATGATGACGGAAGCCGGTTCCAAAATCCGAACCCTGTCATGCTGAGCGCAGCGAAGCATCCCCGCATTTTCTCCGGGCCCTGGAACACAAATGCAGAGATGCTTCGCTGCGCTCAGCATGACAGGCCTTTGGTTCTTGTGGGATTGGCTAACGCTCTGGGATTTGCACAGGCTGCATCAGAGGCTTAGCTGGGTTCCGCCGCTTTCGGGCCGCCTGTCTTTTCTTCGCCGACGGGTGACAGAATCTGGTCTAGTGTTTCAAACAATCTTTTGCGGGTCGCCTCCCAGGGGCTGCGCAACGAAGCTGCCCAGACACCCAGCACAGAAGCGCCCGCGCGCCTGCGCAGCAACCATTTATAGCGGAAAAGATAGGCGCCCGACACGGGCAGTGTGAGCGCGTAATAGCCGGCGGCCGCCCTACCCAGGACGTGCTCGACGAGCGCGATCTGGCCCCCGTAACAACCAAGAACCAGCAACGCACGCGCGACCCATGTTTCGGGTTTTGCCTGCTGGCCGCGTTTCACAAGGCCGGTGACGTAAAGCAGGAAAGCGGCAGCCAGATGATTCAGAAGTCCGTAAAACGCCAGGGGCAGCCCGATGATACTCTCCGTCCATCCCAGGACGCGCTTGGAAGCTGAAAGTCGTTCGCGCCCAAGCTCGAAGCGGAGGTCGGCAAGGGACTGTTGCCGGCGAGTCTCACGTTGAGCCCCAGACAACTCTCGCAAGGCCACCAGGCTCCCAGGGTCGTCCCGATTGAGTTTGCGAAGGGACTCGACGGCGCAAGAACTCAACCGGAATCCGTCCACCTTCTGATTCCACGCCGGCCGGTCTTGCCATTGCTCCCCCAGGCGACCTTGCAATGCATGCTCGAGATCCGAAAGCAACTCCGTAAAAGCGCCTTCATCAAGAGCGAACACAGCTTTGCTGCACGACTCACGAAGCGTGGCGTTCACGTAAGGACGCACATCATCCACCAGGCCGTCGGCTTGCTCGTCCAGTGGCAGTGCGCGCCCGATATGAACGAAAATATCGTGACCGCGCCCGCGAGGATAGTACCGGTGAACGGGCAAAATAACGGGAGTCTGACCAGGAAACGCGTTAGCCCAGGCTTCGCAGGCAAGCGCAACCGCGGTTTCAGAGCGGCCACCCGGGAGTTCGCTGGCCGCCTGCGCCTCCAGCACCAGCACGATGCCTCCACCAATCAAAACTTCAGTGGAGGTGCGAAGCGCCGAATGCCAGGCGTTAGGTTCCGGTCCGCAAGAGACCACGTTGAGCAACGCCGCCAGCAGCAATTGGGCGCGGCTTTGCGGCTCGCGATCGGTTACAACAACGAGAAGCCGGTTGCAGCCGGCCAGCATGATCAGCGCGTCGAGAAAGCTGCAGGGAGGACAGAGGTAAAGAACGGCTGCGGATTGGGGCACCCCTCCAGTGCCCAGCACGCGCAGGGACCGCCCCGAGACAGCGAGCCAGGTTCGTAAAGCTCCTCGAAGTAGCCGGTAGCGCGCAGAACCATCCATGCGATCGATTGATTTCCTTCTCTCGTTCGACTCCACTGCGGAGCTACGGTCGGATGCCCTTAGCGCCGCGCGTGGTGAGGTTGACGCTGCCGTCCCACCCGCTCTTTGCGCCGGACCAAAGCCGGCATGGCGTCTGACTCCCAGCCATCCACCGTGCCCACGTTCTTCACAATGGTGTCAAACAGGCCATAAACCTTCTGATAGTGGTGACCGTCTTCATCGACCAGACGCAATCGAAAATACGGAGATGGCTGTGCGTAGTAATTCGGATCGCGCATCTGCTGTACCTTGATCGGGAAGTAGCCGTCGAGGCCGCTCTCCACGTACGCCGTCACGTACTTGTGGTTTTTAACCCACCAAGTGAATACCCGAATGTGGTTGAAATCAGCCTCGCCGCCGATGCGGTCTGCCACCAGGTATTCAGGTACGTTGTTTCCTCCGTCGTCGACCGTCTTCAGCACCAGCCAACCGACCATGTTAACGCCTTCGGCGTAGGTCGAGATTCCCTGCGGGATGTCCAAGCTAACGAATCGGCCCAGCAACCAGCCGGCGCGAGAACCTGCCCGTACAAGGTACCAGACGTCACGTGCGGGCTTGCCACTCACCGCCGGGGCGTTGGAGTCTACGGGCCGGTTAACCAGCCGCCGCTCGAACATCTCCAAAGGCCGGTTCTGAGCGAGATCCACCAGAACAACCGAATCGCGCGCCGGCTCGAGATGGAGGCTCGTGCCCGTCAAGAGATGACCGGCCGCTTGCGGTGTATAGGCCTCTAGGCTCCTCAACAGGGCTGTGCCGCGCTCGTAAGTGGCCGCGTCCAACAGGTACTTGCTCTCCACCCATCCGGTTCCGCCATGGGGCAGGCTCAGCTCCGACCAGTGGGCTGTCCGCGCCAGTACCTCAACACGTTCGCCCGCCCTCAAGTGGCCCACCACGCTACGGATCTCGGCCGTCGTGTCCATCACGTCGACAGTCTGTGGAAGCACATAAGCCGGCTCCCCCTGCACGCCGTGAGTGGGAGCGTAAACAAGACGATAGTATGCAAACGCCAGCCCTGCGAGCAGTAGGAAGAGAAGATAGAGGAAGGTTTTCGGTCTGATGATTGCACCTCAGCCATCGGAAAGAGTGCCTTTCATCTTACACTAAGAAGTCAGCGACTTGTGAGGCGGACCGGCCCCGCGTTCGCTGCGGTTCCATCTTCGGTGTGAGGTCCCTACGCTTGAGCAGCGGCGTGCGAATTGAGCGAACGGTTCTGGCCGGCTCTGCCGGGCCGCTCGAAGCAGTACTCGAATGGCTGCCTGCGACGCAGCCGCGAATGGCAGCGCTGGTGTGCCACCCGCATCCACTCTTCGGCGGCACGATGCACACCAAGATTGTCTTTCGAGCCGCCAAGGCTGCGCTCAGTGTTGGGCTCCCCACACTGCGGTTTAACTTTCGCGGTGTCGGCCGCAGTGCAGGTGCCTTCGATGAAGGCGACGGTGAGCGCGATGACGTCCGCGCCGCGCTCGACTTCTTGAGCGGCCGGTTCCCAGCGCTGCCCCTTGTCTTGATGGGCTTCTCCTTCGGTTCGTGGGTAGGACTCGCGGTGGGCGCGACGGACGCTCGCGTTGCGGCGTTGGTGGGTCTCGGCGTCCCGGTCGGCTCATCCGATATGAGCTTCCTCGCTGGCGTCACCAAACCCAAACTGATCGTTCAAGGAACGCAAGACGTCTACGGTCCGCGCCAGCGGGTCGAGCAACTTTATGCCACGCTGGCTCCGCCCAAGTCTATCGCCTGGATCGACGGCGCGGACCACTTCTTTACCGGTAAGCTCGGCGAGGCGCATGCGGCGGTCCACCTCTTTCTACAAGGTACGATGCCTTCGTAAGCCCGTCGGACGGCTCACTCGAGCCTCTCAACTAAGCCTAGCCATCTGGCCTACTCTATGTTGCGCCGTGCGTCCCTCAATAAGCTGCCAACTCACGGCACACGCGCACGATATCGGCGGGCTGAGGCAGCACGGCCTCCTCGAGCGACGGGTGATAGGGCACGTAAACGTCCTTGGCGCCCAGCCGCCGCACGGGGGCGTCGAGGTATTCGAAGAGCTCTTCGCCGATGCGCGCCGCGATCTCGGCGCCGTAACCCCACGCCGAGGTGTCCTCATGCAACACCAGTGCGCGGTTCGTTTTCCGCACCGAAGCCATAATCAAATCCCAGTCGTAGGGTGCAAGCGACCGTAGATCGAGAAGTTCCGCATGCACACCCTCGCGCTCAAGTTGCTTGGCCGCCAGAGTGGCGCGCACCACGAGCGACCCGTAGGTAATGAGGGTGAGGTCATCGCCTTCGCGCACCAGCCGCGCCTTGCCGAAGGGGATCATGTAGCCGGGCCCGGGGTAGGGATGGCGGTTGTGAGTCTGCCGGTAAAGGTGCTTCGGCTCGAGAAACAGCACAGGGTCATCGCAGCGGATGGCGGTGCGCAGCAGGCCGTTGGCATCGAGCGCGCTCGAAGGCATCACCACGCGCAAACCGGGCAAGTGAGTGAAGATGCCCTCTCCGCACTGGCTGTGATAAATAGCGCCCCCCGCGAGATACCCGCCGATCGGGACGCGGATCACCACCGGGCACGAGTCGGCGTTGAAGGAGCGCCAGCGCAGGGTGGCCAGTTCGTCGCGGATCTGCATCATCGCCGGCCAGATGTAATCGAAGAACTGGATTTCAACCACCGGCTTCAGCCCCCGCCGCGCCAGACCCAGCGCACGGCCCACGATACCAGCCTCCGCCAGTTGCGAATTCCAGCAGCGGCGGCTGCCAAAACGGCGCTGCAGCCCCTGCGTGGCTTTGAACACGCCGCCTTTACCCTTCACTTTGGGCAGCTCGTCCTCGTGGCTGCAGTCGGCCACGTCCTCGCCGTACACCAGCACTCGCGGGTCGCGCGCCATCTCATCGCGCAGGCAGAGATTGATGAGGTCCACCATCGTCTTGGGCTCGCCCTCGGACACTGCGGGACGGTCAAAGTCACTGGACGCCGGGTCCACGGCGGGCGAGGTGAGATAAAGCATGACGGAAGCAGCGTCGGGCGGCTCCGCTTGCAGCGCGCGATCGACAGCCTCGTTGATTTCCCGCTCCACCTCGCCATCGAGCCGCCGAAGTTCGTCCTCCGTTGTGGCGCTTTCCTCGAGCAGCAGCCGGCGAAGCCGCGGAAGCGGATCGCGCCGCGCTTCCTCGCGCCGGCGGGCGTCAGACTTGTAAAGCCGTTCGTCGTCGGAAAGCGAATGGGAGTAAGGACGGATGACGTGCGCGTGCAAAAGCGCGGGTCCTTGCCGGGTACGCGCGTGCTGCACCGCGCGGCCCGCCGCCGCATAGCTTTCCGCGAAGTCGGTTCCGTCGCACTCGACCACCAGGAAACCGGGAAAACTGCGCACCAGGCGGGAGATGCTACCGCCGGCGGTCTGCGCGTCCACCGGCACCGAAATGGCGTAGCCGTTGTCTTCAACCACGATGACGATGGGCGCCTTAATAAGCGCGGAGCCGTTCAGCGCCTCCCAGAACTCGCCTTCGCTCGTAGCGCCGTCGCCCACGGAAACGTACACGACTTCATCCGAATGGAAGCTTGACGCCAGCTCGGCGGCCTCGCGCACGCCCGCGTAATAGAGGCTGGCCTCCGCGGCACCCACTGCGTGCAACACCTGGGTGCCCGTGGGGCTCGATCCCGAAACGATGTGCAGCGAGGGCGAAGTCCAGTGGGAGGGCATCTGGCGCCCGCCGGACTGCGGATCGTCCTTGGCGCCCACCGCCTGCAGCAACATTTCGAGCGGCGTCAGCCCCAGCGCCAGGCACAGCGCACGGTCGCGATAATAGGGGAAGAACCAGTCGTAGCCGGGCTTGAAATGGAGAGCGCAAGCCACGTTGATGGCTTCGTGCCCCGCGCCGCTAATCTGAAAGAAGGTGCGGTTTTGCCGCTTGAGCTGGATTTCCTTGTCGTCGAGCTTCCTCGATAGGTAGGCTGTGCGGTAGGCTCTAAGCAGCAATTCCTTGGGGAGCGAGCTTAGTCCGGGCAGTTGAGTGGCGGTGGCCATCAAACCTCACGGAAAGTTGCGGCCCACAGGGCCGCCTTTTTTTGCTGATGCGATTACACACGATTATTCGACACCGAGCGCTGAAAAGTCAATGCGCACTTCGAGGTATTATCTTACGCAGCGTGAGTGCCCGGCCGCCTCAGGCAAGAGACTCCTTCATCAGTGGTCATCGATATCGCGGCGCCACACCCGCCTCAGGGCTGATCCGGGAACAGAACCCAGTGATTCCTGTGCAGAAAGTCGTTCACCACGCCGATGTCATGGCCGTCGCACACCAACATACGGCAAAAGGCGCCCGTGTTCGCGAAATTCACCCGGATATCAGGGTCGCGCGCCACCTCGTCCAGCACCCGCCGTGTATCCTTCTTGCGATCGAGCTGCCACAGGTTCAGCGCTTGCAGTGCCAGCACGGCGGCGGAGTTCGGGTCCGCCTGAAGCGCCAGAGCGCATTCGGAGAGAGAAGACTCATACTGCCGCTCTTTCCAGAAGGCCAGCGCCAGAATGCGATGACCTTCAGCCGAGTTCGAGTCCTTGGCCAGCATGGCCTGCGCTTCCGCGGTCGCCCCGGCCGCATCGCCATGCCGGAACCGGTCCATCGCGACCTGCTCGCGCGCCGGCATGAAGTCGGGGTTGAGCCGCACGACTTCTTCAAACAGTTGGCTTGCGTGGCCTAAATCGCCGCCCGCAGCCAGGACCGTGGCCAGGCGATAGCGGCTGGGCCAATCGCCCGAATCCAAGTTCACCGCCTTTTCCAGAAGAGGCCGCGCCTGGGCAGCGTGTCCCGTTTGCGCGAGCAGGTCGCCCAGGGCGGCGTAACCTGCGTTGGCGTCGGGCGCTATGCGAATCGCCTCCTGAAACTCCGCTTGCGCCTTCGCGTACTCGTGGCTCGCAATGCGCACCCGGCCCAGTTCAAGATGTGCGCCAGCGTTGGAGGGATCGAGGTTGAGCGCGGTCAGGTATTCCGACTCGGCCTTCTTCTCTTCGCCTGCGTCGAAATAGACTCGGCCCAAGGCCACCGAAGCCGCTGACTTTTCGGTCGGCGATTTCGCATTATCAATCGCCGCCTGCGCCTTGGCCACGGCGTCGGCCTCCGCCTTGGACGCGGAATCAGACTGCTGTTGCTGCGGTGCAGCCCGTGGCGGGAAGACGAAAAATAACGCCGCGGTAACCGCTAGGGAGGAAACTGCGCGAAGCGCTTTGGAGTGCGGCGGCTTGCTGCCGCTTTGGTCCCGCCAGCTTGATCGCGGCAATGCACCCGGTAGCGCGGGAGGCGACGGCGCGGCCAGCAAGCTGGCCTGAGCGGAGGGGGCGTCAAGTCGCCGCACTCCAGGGCGCTTCGCGCGGTACCGGGAAGTCCCACGATCACCGCTGCTGCTGCTTCTCACGGCGCCTCACGAATCTGGCTGGGATCGCTCACCACGATCTCGGGCTGGTTGCGATAAAGACGCACTTGGCCTCGAAGTTCAATGTCACGTCCTTGGAGGGTGCTCAGGTCCCCGAATTTAGGCCGGTCCGAGGCAAAGACCACGCTGGTGAAGGAGCAATTCTGATAGTCGGCGCAGAAGTCGAAAAATGTGTTTCCCGTCTTCGAGGTGAACACCCGCAGCACGCGGCCTGAGATGCAGGCCTGCTGCCCCGCATGCTGTGCCGCCTCGCTGAAGTTGACGCAGCCCCCGTTCGATTCACTCGCGGAGCTCGCCGGCCGCTCAACGGCGACACTCGAGACGGCGGAACTCGAAATATTGATGCCGCGACGCAGCCCTAAACGGTAGGCGAGAAAGGCGGTCAAGGTAGGAACGAGGATCAACGCCGCCACCGCCAACATTGTCTTGCGCCTCATCTTGGCCACGACTAGGCTTTCTTCCTTGCAAAAGCGCTCGCCTTCCTCACCGGTACTCCTACGGCTCCCGCGATACGCTGTCGAAAGTCTTCCCAGTCCCTGCCGCTCCGGGCCAACAATTCAGTCACATCAAACCATTCGGTTGTAGTCTGCGATTCTTGCCTGAGTTTGGACATTTCTAAACCGGTCTTGGATATCACTGTCCAAAAATCCTTGAAGCCTTTCTGCTTCGCCTTCAAGTGTGACTTTTCAGCTTCCCCCGCGCGGTTATGCGCGTTGCTGACGTCGGTGCCGCCCTTAATTTCGATTGCAACCTTGCTGTGGGTTCGGTTTTCAACTTGCTCCTGAATGGACACATCCGGGTCGTGCGCAAGCGTGACGAAAACATCCCTGCCAGCTGCATTCTTAACGGTGAGGCGATGGACTTCTTTCTTTGAAACATGAGATTCGAGGATCTCAGTGACGGCAACGAAGACCTCCTGCATCGCTTTCCTGCCAATCTTGGTGTTGTTGGAGCCTTGAAGCTGGGAACCAAAGGTGAGCAGAGGGAGCTCTCGAAGGTCTCTTTCATCAAAGTTCGGGATTTGGCGCACGAGCTCCGCGAGAGGCCTAGCCATCGCTTCGCAGAAATCTGGGACATGTCGTTCCTGCTTGGCCGACATCGTTCCCATTTCTTCCATGCTCTTGAACAAGCCCATTGCCGTTGAGCCTTTGTAAAAGGCCTTCTGTGGCGCCCCTAGAAGCAGCCGGTAGTAGCCAACAAGAGCGGGCTTTGCTCTTATTACCGAGGGTACAGGAAACACGTATTCGTCACGCAATCCCGATCCGGCCAGAAGCTTCTGCACGTCCGAGGGGACGTACTGAGCGATCTGCTCCTTGATTTTGGCCTGTTCAATGGTTCCGAGGGCTTCTGACAAGGCGTCCACAAGATATTTCTTGCGGGCGACGACAAGCAGTTGATGAAATCCCACCTGTCGTGATGCCGAGGGCGGTTTAAAGGACCGGTTCCCTTCGGTTGAAGCTTGGGCCGGTTTTGCGGGTCTGGTCTTCACTGTCAGCTATTCGCATTTCTTGGATTTTCGAAACACCAGCCAGTAGCAGTGCTGCCTTCGGCTATGGTGCGCAGTCTTCCATTTGGGGTCAATGATTGGCCCTTTGCGAATTTTGATGATGCAGTCGCACGGCATCAGTCCGACTTCACGCGCAGCATTGATGAAATCGATGTGTGCCCATTGGTAGCGATGATGGTGCACATAGTCGGTGAGCTTGCAAAGCAAAATTCCCTCGGGCCTCAGGACTCTAAATGTTTCGCGCACGAATGGCGGGAATGTGTGGGAAAAAGTGTAGTGGTTCTCCTTCGAAGACTTCAGCACCAAACCGAAACGCGTATTAAAGTCCTTTGACTTGTCTTTGCCCTGGTTCGGAATGTGAGGGGGGTCGTAGACCACCACATCAAACGAAGCGTCTTGAAATGGCATCCGGGTGTTATCAGCAACTATCGTAGGGCGGTGCAGTGGTTCAATGTCCAGCCCAATGACGGGAGTTTTGCTACCTCTCCAGAACCGTCCACCGTTGACAGTTGCATCCAAGATCCGGCGTGGCCTTTTCCTGGGATAGAAACCGAGCAACCGTTGCAGTAATTCCGCGTCTTCCCCGTACCAGACTGAAGCTGGGGGCTCGTACCGAGGTTCCTCCTCGAGCGCTCGCTTCGGGAATGGAAGTTTCAGGACAGTCGCCATACCACACCAGCGTACCGTACACGGTTGGGCCACGTGTAGGCAAGGATGATTTCCTGATAGTGCCTCGGTCCGACTTCGCCCGGCACCTACACCATCACAAAGAGTCTAGCACGCTGGCGAAGAAAATACGAATACGGCGAACCCCGCGGCCCCCGCGGTCAGCAACTTGGTCGCTTTCCTGTCGAGTCCTCAACAGCTCTGGTCTATAATTCGTCGCTAGTCCCGCGACACAACGCGGGGCCATGATTTCGCAGACTGCCATGCACCCAGTTATTCAAGTCTCCGGGGTTCGCAAAACCTACGGCCCGACGGTAGCGGTGGACGAAGTATCGTTCGAGGTCGACGACGGCGAGATCTTCGGCTTGATCGGGCCCAACGGCGCGGGAAAGACCACCACCCTGGAGTGCATCGAAGGTCTGCGCACGCGCGACCGGGGGCGGATCTCGGTGCTGGGCCTTGATCCGTTTCACGACGTCTACAAGCTTCAGAACCGCGTTGGCATACAACTGCAGCAGGCACAGTTGCAAAAGCGGATCAAAGTATGGGAGGCGGTGCACCTCTGGGCTTCGCTCTACCGGAAGAAGCTGGTGGATGGCGAACGATTGCTCAAACAGCTCGGCCTTGCCGACAAGCGTAACGCCTGGTTCATGAGTCTTTCGGGCGGCCAGAAGCAGCGGCTCTTCATTGCGCTTGCGTTGATCAACGATCCGGAGGTTGTGTTTCTCGATGAGCTCACAACCGGGCTCGACCCGCAGGCGCGGCGGGCCATCTGGGACCTGGTGCGGGGCATGCGCGAGCACGGCAAGACGATCCTTTTGACCACTCACCTCATGGAAGAGGCGGAGCGGTTGTGCGATCGTGTGGCGATCATCGAGCACGGCCGAATCATCGACGTCGACACGCCGGAAGGGCTTGTGAACCGGCACTGTCCGGAGCGAACCGTGGCGGTGGCTACGGACGACCCGGGCGCTGAAGAGCGCTTTCAAACCATCTCGCGAGTCGAGGAAGTGACCCGTGCCGATTCGCGATTTACCATTCGCGGCCGGGGCGACGATTTCGTGACCGAAGTGATCCATTGCCTCTCCGACAACCGGATCCGGGTGACCGACTTTCGCACCATACTCCCCAACCTCGAGGACGTCTTTCTGAAACTGACCGGCCACTCCATTCGCGACTAGGCGCCTGAACCATGCTGCGTGGACTCTGGAAACTGACGTGGGTTGAGATCAAGATCTTCTTGCGCGAGCCCCTCGGGGCGTTCGGCACCATCGGTGTGCCCGTTTTGGTGTTCGTGGTGGTGGGCCGGCTCGTGGGCCGCAAAATTCCGTCTTCTGCGCTCGCTTCCAATAGCTTTATCCGCGTCAGCCTGCCCATCTTTGCGGTGGTCTTGATCGCGCTCAGCGCCGTGCTGTCGCTGGTGACGATCATCTCGATTTACCGCGAAGGGGGCATCCTCAAACGGCTCCGCGCCACGCCTCTGCGTCCACCCACCATCCTCACCGCTCACGTCCTCGTCAAACTCCTGCTCACCGCGGCCACACTGGCACTGATGGCGCTGGCGGGCAAGCGATACTATCCGGTGGGACTCCACGTTCCGTGGTTCAGCTTTACGATTGCGTTGCTGATTAGCACCTGGAGTATTCTTTCCATCGGCTTTCTCATCGCCAGCATCATTCCTACGGCGCGTTTTGCGCAGCCAATTGGAGCTGCCATTCTGTACCCGATGGTTGCCATCTCGGGATTATTCGTGCCGGTGCAGTCCTTCTCCCCCGGCCTGCGCATGCTGGCCAGGGCACTTCCGCTCACGTACGCCGTTTCGCTGCTTCAGGGTATTTGGAACGGCGATGCGTGGTCGGCGCACCTTGGCGATCTCGCGGGGCTGGGCACGGGATTCCTTATTTGCACGCTGATCTCAGCGAAGGTGTTTCGCTGGGAGTAAGGCCGCCCCTTCCGCGAGCGCACAAGCGCGGGCCTGACACCTGTGAAGAATCTTGGTAGTGGGTCAATTTGAACTTTTGCCGACTATGGCATTTGGCGTGCTCGGTTCGCGAACAAATCCTCAAGGGCCAATTTCCGCAGTTGCCATAACTCATATTCCTTACCCTCGATCTTGGTAATGCACTCCCCTTTGTCGTTGAGCGTAAGGCAGGCTTCGAACGTTCTGCCCAAACTGTCCTTTATCGTGATACCTGTTTCCGTAAGTGTGAACTCGGCTTTCCCGTCTCCGTAATTGTTCACGGAGATCACAGTGAACGTCTCGCCGCGTTCGACAAGATGGAATTCATAATTTGCCCCCTTGGGACGCAATTTGTTTCTTGTTTCAACATCTTTCTGTACGTCTAACCGCAACTGCTCAAATACCTTGGCCGGTGTGCATGCATATAATGCAGTCACCCAATCGAAATCGGGGTTAGGCACAACAATTCCCCTTTCTTTTTGTGAGGATATCAGTGCTTGAACTTGCCGCACTCGGGATCGTCTACCGGCCCTTCTTTATCTTCCACCTTGCGAGCGCCGCCGCCTTGGCAATCTCCGCTCGGCGTGCGGGACTCAACGCCGCTGCTCGCGCAACTCCGCCTTTTGGCCCCCCCAATTTCCCCATTGCAACCGCATGAGGATTCTTCGGCGGGTTGTCCATTGCTTCAATACGGTCAAACACGCGCTTCGCCAGCAATGCTGGGTCGGTTACTTGCCGGGGTTTTCTTGCTCGTTTCGATGTGGATGTAAGGTCGGTTCTTGAACGCTTAGGCATGCACCAATCATTGCACGCCTTACTTCAAGAGTCAAGCCCAAACATGTAACCTGCCCCAATCAGGCAAAGCGGGGCTATAATAGCCCCCACGAAGCCGGGAAGGGGGGCACACGATGTACTGTCCAAGTTGCGGGAAGGAATTAGCTGACGAAGACCGCTTCTGCCGTTTCTGCGGACGCGCTACAGGCCCGGCGGGGGCTACTCCAAATCCGGCAACCACGCCCCCCGGAAATGCAGTGACGGTGCGGAATGTTTACGAAGGAAAAAACACAGTAGTTGTTGGTCTTTTGATTTTCTTTGTCGGTCTGTTCATCCTTATGGGATCATGCGTCGCAGGCGTAAACGGCGGAGACAACAGTTGGCCGTTGGGAATAGGGGCACTACTGTCAATCTCCGGTCTCATCATTTACCTCGTGGGCCGGTTCAAACACTGGTATCACGCCGAGTAATGAAACTAGCTAGCCTACCCGGTAGTTAGGTCCTGTCTCTATCTCTGCCGATTTTTCAAACGAAGTAATCGATCTCTAGCCTCGCGGATTTCTTTCCGTTGATTGATTATCACATCCTCAGCCTTGTGAAAGTCCTTCCGTACCTCCTCATCTGTCTTGCCGAAGTCTCCGGCGCTGAACAAGAGATCGGCCATTAGAATGTCGAATAATTGCACAATGTCGCCTACTTCCGACATCTCTGTATTCTTTGTTGGCCGAGACATTCCACCCGCAGTTTCAAGGATCATAAATTCGCTCTGTCCGCCACACCCCGATATCGACTCTTTGACATGAGTCAGAATGTTGGCTGCGAGCAATTCGACTCGTTCCCTATTCATGGTCGGTGTGTATAGCGGGTAGGCAAGGTACATAGCAAGATTCAGTCCGATACCACGACAGGCGTAGCCACTGACCTTTGTCACGGAGGCATATGTGGACGCAACCAACTTTACCCCACCCTCCTGTGTCCAAATTCCAATAATCAAATCGAAGGCTGGACCTTGGCCCGACTGCCAACCCGGATGAGGATAGATTAGTTCCTTATAGGTATACCGGATTCGCTTCTTGATTGTCCCTATGATGCTTGCTGTAGTGAGGGACGGTTGGTTGCCTAACTCTTCGATGATCTCTTGGACGCACATCGTGGCGTGTGCAACATCTCCCGCAATCGCGAACGCAACGTGAGCCTTACCGCACAGGTCAGCCGTGAGTATTTTGGAATCCGTGAGTTTGAACTCACCTACGGTCTGTTCTGTGTCTGCGCAAAGAAGAATCCCGTCATTGTTATTGAAACAAAACCCCGCTGCTATGGTCACGGGTTTCCTCTTTAGCAGTCGTCCCGGCTTGGGCAGAAACGGTGGTCTGTGGTACGGGAAAGCATACCGCATTTTTCCTGTGGAAACTTGAAAAAAAGGCTTGACATTGCTTGCACGTTCAAGCATAATTCCAGACATGAACAGACTACCTTTCGAGAAGCAAGTTGCGGTTGTGAGTGCCTTAGTTGAGGGTGATTCGATTCGAGCCACCAGCCGGATGACCGGCGTAGCGAAGGGAACAATCATTTCCCTTCTGGAGAGTATCGGGGCCGCGTGCGCGGAGTTTCACAATCGAACCGTGCGCAATCTGAAATGCAAGCGGGTTCAATGCGATGAGATTTGGAACTTCTGCTATGCGAAGGAAAAGAATGTTCCCGAGAACAAGAAAGGCCAGTTCGGTTACGGTGACGTGTGGACGTGGGTAGGCATCGACGCAGACACAAAGTTGAACGTGTCCTACCTTGTCGCACGCCGTGACGTTCCGTCCGCTTGTGCGTTCATGGAAGATTTGGCGAGCCGCATCACCAGCCGGATTCAACTCACCACGGACGGTCTGCGAGCCTACTTGGTTGCGGTTGAAGGTGCGTTCGGATTGGATGTTGACTATGCAACTCTGCATAAGGTGTTCGGAATTCCTGCCGATGTTGAAGACCGGCGATACAGTCCGCCCATTTGCATCGGCGCGCAAGCCGCAACCATTAGCGGCAATCCCGCTCGCAAGCACGTCTCTACGTCCTACATCGAACGGCAAAACCTCACGATGCGGATGACCATGCGCCGATTTACCCGGCTCACGAACGGTTTCAGCAAAAAGGTAGAGAATCTCCGTCATATGGTTGCGCTCTACACCGTGCATTACAACTTCTGCAAGATTCACCAAACGTTGCGCGTCTCACCCGCGATGGAAGCGGGACTCTCGTTCCGCCTGTGGGACGTTGCAGACATTGTGCGGCTCACCCGAAAGGAAACTGCAGCCGCCGCGTAAATCAGTTTCTTTTTGAGCGACGATGCTATATATTCGTGCGGAATCGAATCAAGCGAGGGAGGCAAGATTTGACCACAAACGAAGATATTGGCCAATCCGTGCAGGTTCTGGCAGTCGCCCTTTGCAAACAATACGAAGCCAACATCAAGATCATTGCAGGCGTGGATGCTTTAATGGAGTGCCTGAAGGAAAAGGGTCTACTTCCGCAGGACCGCTTGGACCATTGGAACGCCGTACGAGAGGCCACATTGCGAGATAATCAAGGAGCCGATCATATTTATGCACAAGTTCGTGCAATTGCTCAGTCAAAGGCGACTTAACCTTCGATTTCGCTTTTTTGATTTTGTCCATCCTGTCACATCTCCTTTCCGATTCTTTTCTTCGGAACTGCGGCCCGCGAAGTCGAATACACCACGACGTTACATTTGCAGTTGACTATGTAGGCATATCCAGCTATAATAACGGGTGGCGGGCGGGAAAAGATAACAAGTAACAACCGAATCCGTTTACAACGTACCCGGTGAGATAAGATCGCTGCGTCTCATTGAAACCTCTATCACCAGCAAGACATCGCTTGGGCTCGGCGTCGGCCTCAACAGTAAATCCGTTGTTACCTTAACGTCGGATATCAGACTGTCGTCGCGAAGCAAGCAATACATTGGCTGTTCGTCGTGCTCGGGCGGGACTGGTATCTCGCTGCCGTCATGTGGAACTCTGAGGCCGTCAAAGAGGATTTTGAGTCTGTTATCGATATCTCCTCCATGTACTATCGCACCCGGAGGCTCATGCCTCAAGAAAAGAATGTCTAAGGAACATATTGAGGAGACATCGGGTACCCCTACGTTGGGGTAGCCGACCCCGACTAATGGCACGAAGCCATGGCCAGATTTCTCGAACTGCTTTGCGATATGATTCAGCCCTTCATACGGGCGTATCGGATTCTCTGTGCTGTAGGACTTGCCGATTACCATATCACGCGTGATACGTTTGAGTATTCTTTCGGTCTCCCACAGTTGTTTAAGCTGGATATGAAGCTGTTTTCGGATGGCGTGCTTGTTTTTGTTCGCAGCCTTTTTATCCGAATTGTTCGCCGAAAGCAGTTCACCTTCATAAATCAATCTGAACGCTGCTGATTCCGATGAAGGTGGACAGTGATTCCGATTTGATCCCGGTCACTCGTTCCGACGGCATGCTGGTCACGTTCGGAGCGTAGCGACGCTGGCGTGATTATGGTGCGTGAAGTGACCCTGATTGGTCAACTGGAAT
>DATJYK010000048.1:0-3693 GCA_035578005.1 Terriglobia bacterium | reverse complement strand
GCGGCATCTCCTCGTCCCGACCTTATTTTCCTGCGGACGCTGCGCGCAGTGACCGTCAAGGGCGGCCAAAGGCCGTCGCGCAGCGACTTGCCTTGATGGGCGCGAGCACAGCGTCAAGCTTCCTCAGTCGGCTGACACGGGTGTGTCCCGGCTGTTCGGTTCGACAACGGCGACGTTACCGAGGGGAGTCCGCCAATGGGCGCGCGTGTCGCGCGTCACGAACTTGTATTCGGTCGACCACGAAGGTCGCACCATGATGCAGTCATGCGCATCGGCGGCGAGGCTCCGAGGGGCGGGCCCATTCTAACCCGGATTTCTCAGTGCGCCCCGACGGCGCGGATCATCAGTGGAGGTAGGTTCCATCCAGATAATTGTCGGTTGGTCTGGTAGCTGGCAAGCGGCTTGGCTGGGTAACTGGCGGGGCTGAAGCCTTGTGACAAAGGCCGCCTTGGGCGGTTGAGCGATCCAGTGGGCTGTAACGTGAGTGAAGCCTGAGCAGGCCTCGAAAGTGAAGTTGCGGACGCCGACCCGCCTGAGATTCGGGGAAGGCCGCATGGGACAGGGAAGCAACCGATACGCGCACCTGTTTCGGTCCGCCGGGGTATTGGGCGCGGCACGCTGGAAGGGTGATCCGGGCAATCGGGGGAGGCCCGTCCGTTCGGAGGTTGCGGCTTCGACATCGCGCTTGGCGATGGAGCGGGCGGGAGTCGGACAAGGGAGTAGGACCGTTGAGGCCGGGTAACTCCGGCGGAGGAAAGGCCCCTGACTTCTGGTGCGCTTTCGAAGTCGGCGAGGACGAGGGTGATTGGCGATGAGCCTTGAAACGCCCGACAGGATCAGAAGCCTTCAGAGGAAGCTCTATTGCAAGGCGAAGGCGGAGCCCGCCTTCCGCTTCTATTTGCTCTACGACAAGATCTGCCGCGAGGACATTCTCGCCCACGCCTATGCGCTCTCCCGCGCCAATGCGGGCGCGCCGGGGGTGGACGGGGTAACCTTTGAGCGGATTGAGGCGTTGGGCGTGGAAGCGTGGCTGGCGGGCCTGCGCGAGGACCTCGTCTCGAAGCGGTATCGGCCCGATCCGGTACGGCGGGCGACCATCCCGAAGCCAGGGGGGCGGCGAACGTCCGCTCGGCATCCCGACGATCCGGGATCGGGTGGTTCAGGCCGCCGCCAAGATCGTGCTGGAGCCGATCTTCGAGGCGGACTTCGAGGACAGCGCCTATGGCTATCGCCCGCGGCGCAGCGCGGTTGATGCGGTCAAGGAAGCGCACCGGCTGATCTGCCGGGGCTACACCGACGTCGTAGACGCCGATTTGTCGAAATACTTCGACACGATTCCGCACGCGGACCTCCTCAGATCGGTGGCCCGCCGCATCGTCGACCGGCATGTGCTGCGGCTGATCAAGCTGTGGTTGAAAGCGCCGGTCGAGGAACGGGACGGCGACGGAAAGCGGCGCATGAGCGGCGGAAAGGGCGCAAAGCGCGGCACGCCTCAGGGCGGGGTCGTGAGCCCGATGCTCGCCAACGTCTACATGAACCGTTTTCTGAAGCATTGGCGCACCAGCGGACGCGGCGGGGCTTTTCGTGCTCACGTCGTCAATTACGCCGACGATTTCGTCATCCTCAGCCGCGGTCGCGCGGCGGAGGCGCTGGCGTGGACGAAGGCGGTGATGACCAAGCTCGGGCTGATGCTTAACGAGGCGAAGACCTCGGTGAAGGACGCCCGACAGGAAGGCTTCGACTTTCTTGGCTACACGCTCGGACCGCAACGCTATCGGAAGGATGGCCATTGGTATCTGGGCGCAAGCCCGTCGAAGAAGAGCGTTCACCGGATCAAGACGAAGATTGGCGACATGCTCAGGCCGCGCAACAAAGGCGCGTGGCCGGACGTGCGCGGAAGACTCAACCGGCTTCTTACCGGGTGGTCGGCGTACTTCGGCTACGGCACGCGGCTGCAGGCCTATCGGGCTGTCGACAACCACGTCTATGATCGCGTGCGACGCTTCCTCGTTCGGCGACACAAGGTGCAAGGACGCGGCACGCGCCGGTTTGCCCGCGAGGAAGTCTACGGCGAATTGGGCGTGCTTCTCCTCAAGCGCATGCACCTTGGGTCGCCGCCGTGAGCCTGACGATGAAGTCAGTCGGAAAGCCGGATGCGGGCAACCCGCACGTCCGGTTTGATGAGCGGGGAGGGGAGACGGAGCGCGCTCCTACGCGCGCCAGCGCGCCCTTCCTCGACTCTACTAGGAGCGTGTCCGAGTAGCCATAGCGTTTTCGCGGCGAATCTGATTCCTTTCGCGACATGAGCCGACATTTTCGACCTTGGAAGATTGATCAGACGCAGCTCCTGCCTTCGGCGATCGCCGATTACGTGCCTGCGGATCATCTGGCACAGTTCGTTGTCGCTTTGGCGCGTGAGAGCCTCGACCTGTCGGAGATCGTCGCAAGCTACAGGAGCGGGCTTGGTCAGCCGCCGTTCGATCCGCGCATGATGACGGCCCTGCTGCTCTATGCCTATTGCTCTGGTCTTTATTCCTCGCGGCGGATCGCGAAGGCCTGCGCCGAGCGGGTCGATTTCATGATGATCGTCGCGCACGACGCGCCCGATTTCCGCACGATCGCCGACTTCAGGAAGCGTCATCTGCCGGCGCTGGCCAAGCTGTTTTTGCAGGTGCTGAAGCTGGCGGAAAAAGCCGGTCTGGCGAAGCTGGGGCATGTCGCGCTCGACGGCACGAAGATCAAGGCGAGCGCCTCCAAGCACAAGGCGATGAGCTACGAACGCATGAAGACGCGGGAGACGGCGCTTCGCGCCGAAGTGGATCGCTGGCTTGAAGCTGCGCACGCAGCCGACGCGCAAGAGGACAAACTCCACGGCGCAAGCCGGCTCGGCGACGAAATGCCCGGCTGGATCGCCGACAAACAGAAGCGTTTGGCCAAAATCCACGAGGCCAGACAGGCGCTTGAGGCGGAGGCCGCGGCCGCCGCGGCCGCGAAAGCCGAAGCCGAACGCGCGGCGGAGGAGAAACGCAAGGCCGAGAACCGCAAGCGCTCGGGGCCGGTTCCTCGCCCGCCCTCAAAAGAGCCCGATCCCAAGGCGCAGCGCAACTTTACCGATCCCGACAGCCGCGTGCTCCTGACCAAGGACGGCTTCATCCAGGGCTACAACGCGCAGGCGGCGGTCGACGGGGCCAAGCAAATCATCGTGGCGCATGGACTGACGCAGAGCATGAGCGACTGTCCGCAACTTGTTCCCCTGGTCGACGCCGTTCGGGCCAACCTCGGACGCAAGCCCAGGGAGATTTCGGCGGACGCGGGCTACTGCAGTGAGGACAACCTTTTGGCGCTCGCGGCCCGGAAGATCCACGCTTATGTCGCGACTGGGCGAGCCAAGCATCCGGCCGAGACCACGCGCAAGGTCGGCGGCGAGATGACGCAGAAAATGCGGCAGAAGCTGAAGCGCGCCGGTTATCGCAGCCGATACCGATTGCGAAAGCAGATCGTCGAGCCGGTGTTCGGGCAGATCAAGCAAGCACGAGGATTTCGACAATTCCTGCTGCGCGGCCTCGAAGCCGTGACGGCGGAATGGGCGCTGATCTGCACCGCACACAACATCACAAAGCTCGCCAAGGCGATCTGACGGCGCCTATCTCAAATGCCCACGCCGTCCAGACCCTATCTGGACGGGCTCCTAGT
>DATJYK010000047.1:0-2110 GCA_035578005.1 Terriglobia bacterium | reverse complement strand
CGTGGCGATTGCCCGGGCGCTTGCCATGGAGCCGGAAGTGATGCTTTTCGATGAGCCGACGAGCGCACTCGATCCGGAGCTTGTGAGCGAAGTGCTGGAAGTTATGAAAGAACTGGCTATATCCGGCACCACTATGATTGTCGTGACGCACGAAATGGAATTTGCCCGCAAGGTTTCGAATCGAGTGGTCTTCATGGAGGGGGGACGTATCGTCGATCAAGGCACACCTTCCCACATATTTAATGGGGGTGGTACAGAGCGGATTAAGCGCTTCATATCGGACCAAAGGGACTGATAGCGTCTGCTCTACGTTTTAATTAACTCGGGAAATCCCCCGGCTCGGCCGGGGAGGCAGTAAAAGTTTGACGTATACGAGAACCGTCCATCGGTGAAACTCCCCTTTGTGAGCCGCCAAGCACACTAGGGAAACACTGATCAATTCCCTGACGCGGGCTGGTTTGGCCTGGTCGGGCGCGGTACGAGCTGAGACAATGGACCCGAGCAGGTGAGCCCGGTGAACGACGATGCAGAGTAGCTTTTCGGAGTACGAGTACGCGAGCAAGAAGCGCGTGACGCGGCGGGACCGTTTTCTGGCGGAGATCGAGGCGATGACGCCGTGGGGCGAGTTGGTCGCGGCAATCGAGAGGCACTATCCCAAGTGTGGCGGACGCGGCCGCCCGCCGATCGGACTGGAGCGCATGCTGCGCATGTACATTGCGCAGAACTGCTTCGGACTGTCGGACGAGGGCATCGAGGACGCGATCTACGACAGCCAGGCGATCCGCAGTTTTGTTGGTATCGACCTGGGGCGCGAGGCGGCGCCGGATGCCACGACACTGCTCAAGTTCCGCCGGTTGCTCGAGGACAAGCAACTCACCGAGACCATCTTCACGACGATCAACGCGCACCTGGCGACCAAGGGGCTGTTCCTGCGGCGCGGCACGGTGGTGGATGCGACCATCATCGCCGCTCCCCCGTCGACCAAGAACGAGAAGGGGGAGCGCGACCCCGAGATGCATCAAACCAGGAAGGGCAACGAGTGGCATTTCGGACTCAAGGCGCACATCGGCGTGGACGCCGAGTCCGGTCTGGTACACACGGTCGTCGGCACTGCGGCCAACGTGGCTGACGTGACCCAGGCGCAGGCGCTGCTGCATGGGGATGAAGAGGATGTCTTCGCCGACGCCGGCTACCAGGGCGTGGACAAGCGCGAGGAGAACATCGGCGTGCCGGTGAACTGGCATGTGGCCATGCGCCCGAGCAAGCGCCGCGCGCTGGCCGTGCACGGCTGGCAACAGAAGCTGGAGTGGGTCGAGCAGATCAAGGCCAGCGTCCGCGCCAAGGTCGAGCATCCCTTCCATGTCGTCAAGAACCTGCTCAAGCATCGCAAGGCGCGCTATCGCGGACTGGCGAAGAACACGGCGCAGCTGCACACCCTGTTCGGCCTAGCCAATCTGGTGCTGGCGCGCCGACATATTTTGGACATCGCAGCCCGAGGTGCGTCCGCAGTATGAGAAATGGGTGAAAAGGGGTCGCTGACAGTCCAATTTGGGCCAACTTTGACGTTCACAGACCGCGATTTTCTCAATTCCTGAGCAAGCCGCGGCCGAGTGTGCCGGACGGTTCAACTTCAACACCATTTGTTCAGCGCTTCCCTAGCTGGCGCCTCCGCGCTGGTGAATACCGGCGGCAACGGACCGAACTGGACCCAGGCTCAGGCAGCTGCGGCGAGCGCTGTAACGTTGAACCGCTCGGACGGACAAACGTTGACGACGGGCGCGATTCAGGCTGGCTACTGGAACCTGACGGGCAGTCCGGCCGGTATGGAAGCGACAACAATTGCACCAGGCGCCTATGATGCTCCGGCTGTGCAAGTCACCGTGACGCGCGCGACGAACCAGAATGGAGGCGAGATCGCGTTGTATCTGGGAACCCTGTTGAATTTGCCAAGCGTGGCGGGCAGTGCCACTGCGGTCGCGGTGGCGGCGGCGCCGAGCACCGTCGATACGGGGGGCTTGTTTCCCGTCGTTCTGGATCAGTGCATCTTCAACCAATACTGGGACGCAACGACCAATGAACCGGTGATCGATCCGTCGACGGGCCAGCCTTT
>DATJYK010000046.1:0-89712 GCA_035578005.1 Terriglobia bacterium | reverse complement strand
GGCCGAACTTTTTCGGCCAAAGCAGAGGTTACTGCCAGAACGTCGTTCGCGAACACTATGCCAGCCAGCGACGCCGGCCTCCTATGAAGCCTGGAGCTGACCCTGTTGGTGCTGTCCTAATTTGACCTGGGAGCGCGGGCGTCCCGCCCGCCCCTCGTCCTGTACGGCCAAGGCCGCTTGACCCCTATGGCCTTGCCGGAGGCTGCGATCAAGAGCGGGCGGGACGCCCGCGCTCCCAGGTCAAATTAGGACAGTGCCACCCTGTTCACTGCGGGCGCATAGACGTGACGGCCTTCGACAGGTTTCCAAACCCGGCCCGCGACTTCCGGTATTATGAGATAGCATGCGCAAAACGGGGTATGTGGGGTAAAACGTTGGCGTGGCGCACTCAGCCTATAAAGTGCGGAAGATGAAGAAGGGTTTATTGCGCATCGTCGTCGTGTTCCTTTGTCTGGTAAGTGCGGTCAGGCTTTCCGCGCAAACCACCAACCGGCCTGAAATTGAGCAGCATTACCAAAAGGCGCAGGCTTACCTTCAAGCCAAACAGACTGCCGCCGCCGCACAGGAATTTCGTGAGATCCTGCGGCTTGACCCGGCAAACGCCTCCGCTCACGCCAATCTCGGAGTGATCGCTTTCGATACGAATGACTACCCGCAGGCCGCGCAGGAGTTCCGGGCGGCGCTCAAGCTGCAGCCCAGGCTTTGGAACGCTGAGGCTTTCCTGGGCATGACTGAGCTTCGCCTGGGAAACACTAAGGAGGCAAAACTGCGGCTGGAGGAGGCCATCCGGTACGTTCAGGACCCGACCGTGCGAGGCCGCGTAGCGACCGACCTGATCGCGCTCGCGTACCAATCCAATGACCTCAATCAGGCCGTCGACATCTTGCGTGGCCTGGAGAAGGCGAGCCCGAACGACCCGGCCACACTATACATGGCCTATCGCACGTACTCCGACCTGGCGGCGCAACACCTTTCCAGGTTGGAAGCCGCCGCCCCGGACTCCGCCGAGATGCACGAGGTGCTGGGTCAGTTGTCGGCAAGCCAGGATGATTTTCACGAAGCGATTGCCCAGTACCGCAAAGCCCTCGAATTGAACCCCGGCCTTCCGGGCATTCACTTTGCGCTCGGCCAGATGATTCTGGCGAACTCCACCGACGAACCTTCGCGCCAGGAGGCGGAAAACGAGCTCAAGCTGGCGCTCGCTTCCGACCCGAATAATGCGGAATGCGAATACCTGATGGGCGAGATCGAGTGGCTGCGCTCAAAACCGGATGAAGCCCTGAAGCACTATCGCAGGGCCCTTGTGCTGCGCCCCGGATACGAGGATGCGCAGATCGCCGCCGGGAAATCCTTGGCCCGGTTGGGTGACGTCGAAGGGGCGCTGAAGTATCTGTCGGCGGCGGTGGCGGCCGACCCTCAAAGCGAAGCGGCCCATTACCAGCTCTCGCAGATTTATCGCAAGCTGGGACGAACACAGGACGCCGAGCGCGAGTCCGCAACCTTCCAGAAGATACGCGACTCCCAGCCGCACTTCCACGCACTGGATCAGGGGTCTCAGCCGAAGCCGGCTCGCCCGCAAACAGCAGACCCGGACGAGCCCCGCTGAAAGAAGAGACAAATTGCTGGTGCCCTCTAGCAACTATCAAGAGCTCGTCGAGAACTTCCGCTGGCAAGTCCCCAAAGTCTTCAATATCGGCGCGGACGTCTGCGACCGGCACGCGGACGGCGCCGGCCGCCTGGCACTGGTGTTCGTCGATGAAGACGAGGGATGCCACCGGTATACCTTTGACGATCTCCGCAGGCTCTCCAACCGTTTTGCCAACGTGCTTGTAGCGGCTGGTCTGCGGCGCGGGGACCGCGTGGGCGTCCTTCTACCCCAGAGGCCGGAGACCGCAATCGCTCACATTGCTGCTTTCAAGGCCGGGCTGATTTCAGTGCCGCTTTTCGCGCTGTTTGGTGAACAGGCGCTGGAATTCCGGCTGGCCAACAGCGGCACGAAGGCGGTGGTGACTGACGCGGTTGGCCTCGCCAAAATCGACTCGATTATTGATCGTCTCCCTAGCCTTGAGCGCATCTACGTTGTAGGTCGTAACGCCAAAGCCCCGATTGCGGGAACCCGCGTCTCGATGTTCGCGGCGTCGATCGAGCTCGCATCCGACGCGTTTGACCCTGTGTCCACCGCAGCCGACGAACCGGCGTTGCTTATCTACACCTCCGGTACCACCGGCAATCCCAAGGGCGCGCTTCACGCCCACCGGGTGCTGCTCGGCCATCTTCCGGGCGTCGAACTTGCACACGACTTCTTCCCGCAGCCGGGCGATCTCTATTGGACACCCGCGGACTGGGCCTGGATCGGAGGGCTCCTCGACGTATTGCTGCCGGCCTGGCATCACGGCGTGCCGGTGCTGGCACATCCCATCAGCAAGTTTGATCCTGAGTTCGCCCTGCGGTTGATGGCCGAGCATGGGGTGCGCAATGCCTTCCTCCCGCCCACGGCACTGAAGCTGATGCGCCAAGCGAAGGCGCAGCAGCGAGGCATGCAACTGCGGACGGTCGCCAGCGGCGGCGAGAGCCTGGGAGAAGAACTGCTGGCGTGGGGGCAGGAAACCTTCGGCCTGGCGATCAACGAATTTTACGGGCAGACGGAATGCAACATGGTTGTAAGTAATGACGCTTGCCTATTCCCAGTTCAGCCGGGTTCGATGGGCCGCGCCGTTCCCGGCCACAAGGTCCGCATTGTGGACGAAGCCGGAAACGGGCTGCCCTGCGGCGAGGTCGGCTTCGTCGGTGTCGCGCGGCCGGACCCTGTGATGTTTATCGAGTATTGGCAGGACCCGTTGGCGACGGCTCAGAAGTTTGCGGGCGACTACCTCATCACGGGCGATCTCGCCCAGCAGAACCGGGATGGCTATTTCACATTCGTGGGACGCTCGGACGACGTGATTACAAGCGCGAGCTACCGCATAGGCCCAGGGGAAGTCGAGGACTGCCTCCTCAAGCATCCCGCCGTTTCCATGGCCGCCGTCGTAGGAGTGCCGGACCCTATTCGCACGCAAGCGATCAAGGCTTGGCTCGTTTTGAAGCCCGAATATGCACCCACCAACGATCTCGCCGGCGAGATTCAGAACTTCGTCCGCATTCACCTTGGAGCGCACGAGTATCCCAGACAGGTTGTGTTCACCGACGAATTGCCACTGACAGCGACGGGCAAGATCATTCGCCGAGAACTGCGTGAACGAGGCTAGCGTAGTAAGCGAGAGGGGAGCCTCGAGGGGCAGACCGGCCGTTTACGATGCCGGGAGAGCCGGCGATCGCCGCGGCCTTGGCTGGCCTCGCCCCTTCGTTGCGCCGACTCCGCTGCCAACCTATAATTCGAATGGGCGGTATATTGTCCTCGATCCAAAGGAGCACTCGTGACAAACCTCGCGGCAAGGTCATTCCTGGCCGTCGTTTTGATTTTCAGCCCGTCGCTGGCTTTCGCGGCTCTCCAAACCGACGAGGCCGCCGTCAGCCGGTATTCACGCCAGGCTGAACAAGCGCTGGCCGCGAGGGATTTGGAAGCAGCCCGCGTCGCGCTGGAGAAGCTCGCTCACCTAACTCCAAATGTTCCGGAAGTGCACGCCAACCTCGGGAGCGTCTATTACTCCGAGGGCCGCTACAGTGACGCTTTAGAATCGTTTCAAAACGCTCTCAAGCTGAACCCCAAAATACCGAACGTCACGCTCATGGTGGGAATTTGCGAGGCCGAGCTTGGCCGCCCCCAAGAAGCGCTCTCGATTTTGGAGCCGGCCTTCCGCCGTCCGCCGAACAGCGAAATAGGCCGCACCATCGGGCTCGAGCTTCTGGGGGTGTATTCGTCCACGGGCCAGCACACGAAGGCGCTTGAGGTGATCGAAGAATTGCTCACTCGCTACCCGAGTGACCCCGAAGTCCTCTATCGCGCGTCACACGTCTACGGCGATCGGGCCCTTGAAACCACCACGCGGTTGGCCCAGGTGGCGCCGGATTCTCCTTGGAAGCGCATGGCCTTCGCCGAAACGCTGGAGGCGCAGAAACACTACGACCTGGCCATCACCGAATACCAGAAGGTGATCGCAAGCGACGCCGGAATCCCCAACGTTCATTTCCGCCTCGGACGGGCGCTGTTGTTGCGGGATCCGAACAGCGATGAGGCGAGGGACCAGGCGCTTCAGGAATTTCAAAAGGCCGTTGAGCAAGACCCGCGAAATGCCGGCGCCGAATATGAGATGGGCGAGATCTGCCGCCACAGGGGGGACCGGCCGGCGGCCATGTTGCATTTTTCGAGGGCGGTTGAAATCGATCCCCGCTTCGAGGAAGCCCAGATTGCGTTGGCACGTACGCTGATTGACCTGCACAAGCCCGCCGATTCCGTGCCGCACCTGCGCGCGGCGATTCGCCTGAATCCTTCCAACGAAGTCTCTCACTTCCTTTTGGCCGCAGCCTACAAGGCGATGGGAAATGCGGCGGAGTATCAGCAGGAGATGGCGTTGTACCAGAAATACCACGCGACTCCGTTTGCGCAGGAATCGGGACGCGCGGAGCAGCAGGGCGTTCTTGCTACGCCCGAAGTTACACCGCAAACTTTGGACTCAGCGGATCCGCCGTAAGAGATGCAAATGGCACACACGGCTGTGGCGCCCTAAAAGGGTCTCCGTGACGTCTGCGCCAAAAGCCTCTCAACACGAAGTCCACACGGCAGCGTAGCCGCAACCCAACGCAGATTTCAGATTACAAATTCAAGAAATCTTCTCGCGGGACCAAGAAATCTGCCGCTCGCAGTACAAAGGCCTTCTGGATCGCGGGTCTGATCCTCATTTCTGCTCACCCGTTTGCGCAGCTACGTTACCTGGAAAGGCTTCGAGGTATCTCTGCCGGGTTTGTTGCGCCCTGTCGCGGTCGCCGGCTTGAAAATAGATTTCACCTAGGAGATGGTAAGCCTGCTCCAGCAGCGGATCGAGTTGCAGCGCCTTTTCGAGTCGGTCTTCAGCCTTGGTGTCATCATGGGCCGCGTGCCATGCTACGGCCGCGTGATAATAATGGGTGGCTACGTCAGGCTCCAGTTTGATGGCTTGTTCGTAAGCCGTGGCCGAATGCTCATTCTCGCCGACGTTAAACAGAACTTCGCCCATGGCGGTGAGAATCGGGACATCGTCCTGGAACTTGGGCCAAACCGAGATGAGCCCTTGCATGCCCGCCAGAGTGAGGCTCTTGGATCGTAGCTTTTCCCCAACCTCAACCTCCGCTAGTCCCAGATTGCGCGCCGCCAGATCGGCCGGCGGCTCATGCCAAGCCACGAGCTTGCGTTCCTCGATAGGCACTTCGGTTACGTTATCGGAAGGCGGACGCCGCGCGATGCGGTGATCGGTAAAAGTGGTGTGAGCCCCATCCGTGACTTCTCGCCTGGGCATGTGGCAGCCGATGCAATCTTCATTCGGTTTGGGGTGCGTCTTCACCAGGGCTGCTCCGTGGCAGCCCAGGCAGCGTTGGCGGTAATAGGTTTTGGGGTCTGAGGGCTGTGCGTGAGGGTCGTGGCAGGTTCCGCACCAGAGTTTGCCCCCGCTCTGTCGCCAGCACTGGCTCAACGCGAGCTCCTGGGACTGGCTGATGACCCTAAAGGGATTTGCCTGCGAGGCGTCGAGCGATCCATCGTAGACGTAAACGGAAAATACGCCCTCCAGGTTCTGGCCTGCTCGGAAGTCAGCGAATTGCTTGCCCGGGTTGGTTATGCGGGCCTCACCGATGAGGTGGCATTGTTCGCAGACGCTATCACGGGCCCTCTGGGGAAGCTTGGCAGGATTAACGATGGAGCCCGGCACCGCACTGCGCAGGTGGGCTTCAGCCGAACCGTGGCATCGTTCGCAGCCGATGCCTTCTTGCTCAAACGGAGGCTCCTGATAGGTGTTCAGTGTGTCCGGTTGCGGCCGCGCGAGCCCGGAGTGGCAGAACAGGCAGGCGGGCGTAACGGGGCGGGAAAAGTTAGGGTTGCTGGAGGTTTCATATCCGGGCGCCAGGCCCCAGCCCCGCCGAGGGTAGTAACAGAAAGGCGATTGGAAGAGGTGGCCGCGGAGAGCAATCAAATAGCCGACGGCATGGACACCCGATCCAATCGCGTAGGTTGCGGCATATTCCTGCGTTGATCCGTTTCGCTCCACGCGCTGCACCAAGCGCCCGCCAATCCAGGCTGCAGAGAACCTTGAGCCTGATTCGGCATGGGCAAAACTACCCGGCGGCTCCTGCCTTACCGCGCCCAGTGAGTGTGCCATCGGCGTTGCCGCATAGCCGGCGGTTTCCTTGGGATGGCATCGGGCGCACGGCAGCTCACCCTGGCCGGGCGAGGCTGCCGAAATAGCGATCAGAGCGAGCAGGCCTGACTTCCGAAGGGCATTTCGAAATGGCACAGCGGCCATTTTACCCGAGCGCCTGACGCGACACAGAGCTAACGTGGCCATCTTTCTGAGAGCGGTGGGAACTTGGGAAATTCCGCGTGCGGCTCCGTCTGATACCAATACCCCACTGATGATACATCGTCGGCGAGCGGCTGGTATTTTCCATTAGGCCACCAGCCCAGCGCCTGGATCGCTACCCGCAAATCCTGGTTGAACGCGATGGGATCCATGATATGCCACCGGTACAAACTCCATTTGGTGGGACCGTCTTCATGCGTGTGCTTCAGGGTGCATCCCGTGTACGGAGTACTGTAGATCTCAGGAAAGCCGTAGCTGCCGCAGAAGTAGTCCTCGGTGCCGGTTCCATTGATGGTGGGAAACTTCGTGTCGCCGTCGATGAAGAACTTCATTTCACCTTCGCCAAACCAGCCGTCGGAAAGTTGAGCCCACGCGAGGAAAGTACCAACGTAGCGCCCCTGCCCTTTGACGCCCTCCAGGATCGTGTGCATCGGAGCGGATCGGCTGGTGACGGCGCGGCGCCATTGCGCGTGAAAGTAGCCCGCGTTGGCCGGAACCTCCGTCACCGAGTAGGTGATCTGATAGGTCATCAACGTGAGGTCTTTTTCCGATTCGTTGGTGAAGGTAACTTTGGCATGTTTGCGAAACGGCATGGGCCAGTAACAATTCAGAGCGGCCATGGGGTTGACCACCACCGCCAACGAATTGACGCGCGCAAAGATATCATGCCCGACGGCGAAAAAGTCCGTCATCGGCACTTCGATGGATGGAGTTGGCTCTCCATCCCAATAGAAGCGCAAGACGCAGGCACGACCATTGCTCTCCCAATTCGTTTCCGTGGCCATCCAGATGTGCTCGATGATGCCGGGTCCATCCACATCCATGATGGTGACGGTCTCGCCGGACCTGGGCTTTACGAACGGCCTAACCTTCCAACCCTGCCCGAGGTCTGAGGCAGCCTTCGAGAAAGGAAGGTCCGGATCGGCGGGATTGGGCACGGCCATTCCACCCTTACCCTTTTCTCCGGTCGGGTTCTCGGGGCAGACAGACCGCGTCTCCGCGCGATTCAGGAAGGGTAAGCTTCCCAGACCGCCGGGCATTCCGCCAAACGGGGCTGCTTGAGGCGCCTGGTAAGCACCTGCAGATTTCCCCAAAGGCACCGCCAAAGCACCGAGCGCCGAGCCCAAAAACTGGTTCCTAGTGATTTTTCCCATAGTGGAATTTACCCTCGTGTGTCGATTGTCCAGCAAGCCCCGGTTCGGCGCACACTCAACGGGCAACCTGCCGGCAGAAAGCCCCGAAATCGCGATTGGACGAAGGGCTGGTAACGTGAATGTAGCCTACTATTTCACCTCCCTTTGCCCGGCACGCGAATCCAACATTGTGCGGCTTCCCAGCTCGGAGGGAGCGCCGCATTGGAGAGCAATCAGGCTCTGCCAAGGCCCTGCCCTACGCTGGGCCATTGTCCTCCTTGCCGCTCCGCACGCCTGATCAATCGCGATTCTTGGGAGCAGGTCAGGGACGTGCCGAACTACCATTCGTAGATCCACACGTAGCTCGTCACGCGGCTTTGCTGGGGCGGAGCATCACCGTAAACTTTCCCGTCCTTCTTTTCGCCGTTCCGCCACAGCAGCCGAAACCCGTTTTGAAAGAAGATCGGGTCCTCTTCGTGAAAGCGATAGGCGGAGAAGCTGCAGTTACCCTGGGCATCTTGCGCTTTGTGGGTGAGGCCGGCGAGAGGAAGGTGATACATGCCCCGGTTGAAATAGTACGTTCCCAGGAAGTAGTCCTCCGTTCCCGAAGACAACATGAGAGGATCTCGAGCGCCGTCGATGTAGGCTCTCACCATGCCTTCAAGATAGCTGAAATTCTTGCTCTGAACTGCCAGCATCACTTGATAAAGCGCACCGGCCGCTGCCGATTCGCCAGCCGCGTGCATCTGAAACGGTTCAAGGGTGACGTCCTCACGGACCTGAAGCCGCAGCCTCGCTGTGTCAGGGAGTTGCACCTGGCCGAGCTGCACCGGAAAATTCTCGACTCCCCGAAAAATCCACCAGAACGGTTGAGGTCTGGTAACGGTTTTCGCGAGTTGGCCGGTAACACGAACCCCTTTTCCGAAGGGAAGGCGATAGGTATTGTAAAGACCGCTGGGCTGCCCCGTTTTCCCCAGGCGCTGCGAACCCCAAGGGGCTGAGGGGTCATCCCAGCCAATGCCATGGCCGGCGAAGAGTTGCATATCGATGGAGGGTCTTTCTTCCCCGTCAACATAAAATCGAATGCGAGTGTCACCATAGCCGGGCCAGTCGCCGCCGAACCACATGTGCGTCAAACAGCCTTGGCCGTCGCGCGAAAACAGAGTAAGCTCTTGGCCGGGATGTAGCAACTCCTCCTTTCCGGCGGTTCCAAACGTCTTCAGGTTACGAGTTGAGCGGCCGTACGGTAGGCCGGCCTCCTGGCCGTCGCCGGCTTGGGTCGCTAGTGAGTCACTTGAGCCGCCAGAGGAAAGAATCAGTCCGGGGGCACTCGAAGCACCAAGTAGGAGCTTCAGAAAACCCGCTCTGGTGATTCTTTGCACGAGGTGTGGTCTAAGGGGGACTGCCGATTTATCACAACGCGCCGCAACCAGGTACTGTCCTCATTTGACCCGTAACGCCGGCTTCCAGCCGGCAGATAGCCGCCAAGATGGCGGCGCTGCGTTCAAATTAGGCCAGCACCCGCAACCAAGATTGTGGGCGTTTCACGCGTCTTTATGGTTAGCTGGGGAAAGCCTTGTCTACGCCTGCTAACTTGCGCCGTAAAAGCCTTCAATAAAGGCGACTAAGGGCGGGGCTGCAGTCCCACCGCGGTGGTTTACTGTCAGAGCACCGGAGCACCCCAGGCGGATTTCAGCAGCCACCGGCCGCTTACTTCCGGTTCTCCTAGCGGTGGGCCTGGCGCCCCACCCTTCGTCGCTTACGTTCGAGTACAACACCCGACACTTTCTCAGCTAGAAATGCCAATTCCCGGCCCCTGGGTGCCCACCGTGCACGGAAGACCGGAGGGCGGAGCACCACAGTGGTTGTCCTCAGAATTGCAGTCGCAAAGTAAACATCATCCGTCGCATCGTCGTAGAGTTGGCTTTCAGAAACGTGCCTTGCAGGCTAGTGATCCGGCCCGCCGTAGCATCGTCGACGGTCGTGTCCGGCTCTCCCAACGGAGCATGGTTCAGGGCGTTAAAGTTCTCCCACCGGATTTGGACGTGGGTATCCTCCCGATTGAGAGGCGAACCGAACTTGAAGTCTTTCCAGAGAGCCCAATCAGTCCCGAACAGGCCGGGTCCGCGGAAGCTGCCTCGCGCCGCATTGCCCCAACGGCAGCACTGCACTGACTGTCCCGGAAACTGAGGCGCCTCGAAAGCCGCCGGATTAAACCATTCGGATGTGCTCTTATTCGAAGGGTAGAGAGGAACCCCGGCGATACGGTCAGGCCTTTGTCCCCAATCGGCATTCAGCGTGGCGCCGCTCGCCAACCCCGGAGATAGAGCGAAGCCATCCTCGAGGACAGTTACGCCATTGAATTGCCAGCCGCCCAGCACCCACTTCTTGATTCCGGTGGCATCAGAACCCCAATGCATTCCTGGACCATAAGGCAACTGCCAATTGTGGCTCAAGGTCCACACGGCCGCCCGATCCTGGTTGGTGCCGACGCCGTACGAACCCTCGCGGTCGTACGGGTTGGTGCCCTGGTCTCCCCAGGCGAACCCAGCGACCTCGGTATCGAGAGCTTTGGACCACGTGAAATTGGAAGTGATCGAGTAGCCCTGCGAGAAACGCTTATCCACGACGAACTGCAGGGCATTGTAACTCGAGTTGGCGCCGTTGTTCCGAACGCCAATACCCTGGCTCAAGCCATAGAGCACGTAATAGGGGCGCCGGCTGAGAATGCTGGTGGAGTTCGTCGGGTCAACATTGGCCGCATTAAGGTTGGGATCCCAGGCCAAGTCGCTCCCCTTGGTTCCCACGTAGCCGAGAGACAGGTTAAAATTGTTGGTAAGCTGACGCTCCACGGTGAAGTTCCACTGATCGACATGCTCAGTCGGGGTATACGGCGGGTTGTAGTAAACGCTGGCGCCATCCGGCACCTTCAAATGGCCGGAGGCCGGAGCGCTGAAGGGGGCCGCGGGAGGTACAAAGCCCTGGTCCAGCGGAAACACCGGAGTATAGATGTTGGGTTGGGACACGACCTGGGCACCCGAGATAGGAAACACAATAGAGAGCTGTTGGAAGGTACTGGAGTAGTTGGTGGCAAAATAGCTGCGCCCCAGGCCGGCCCGAATGACGGTCTTATTCGTCAGCTTGTAGGCCAACCCGATGCGCGGCGCCCAGCCCTTATGATAGCCGTCGACGTTGGTTGAACTCGAAATACCTCCCAGGTTTGCCAAATTGACGTCGCCGGTGGCGGGATCAAAGTTGGAAAGGCCCGCCTTCAAAGGGGTAGTATCCGGACCAAAATAGTCCCAGCGCAAGCCATAATTCGCCGTCAATTTGGGAGACACTCGCCAGACATCCTGAATGTAGAGCGCATTCCTCCACTGCCTTTCATGGGGGATGAAGACAAAGACGCCTCGCTGAAACTGGTCAGGAAGGCCCAGCATAAAGCTCGCAGCACCGAGTCCGGAATTAGCTACGCTCGGGCTCGCACTGGTGAGCTGATTGAAGTCGAAATATCCGGAGGTATGGGCGTTGACAGTAAACAAGTCTTCCATATTGCGGTGGATGTCCACACCCCACCGGAGTTGGTGGTTCCCGTGCATCATCGTCCAGTTGTTCACGAATTGAAAGACATCAATGATATCGAGCCGAGGCAGCGCCACGTTGTTCGGGCCCGGGCCTTCGATAAAGCTGCCAAACGGCCCGCCGATTGTAAACCCGGCAAGACCACCGGTTATGGGACCGCCGAGGTTAAGACCGGAAATTCCCACCGTGTTGTTGGTCTCCAGATTCGCATCAGGCGTATAACCCTGGAGGTGCCAACGGAGCAGGCCGCCACGGAACTCCGCCAACAGGTTGCCGCTGAAGGTGCGAGTGTAGTTTATGGCCAACTGATCGTTATGCGTGGGAACGGCCTCCGCCGCAAGCCCACCGGTCGGCGGTCCGCCGGCCACAGTGCCGAATAGCCCGGGCGTCAACAGATCCGAGTACATGTAGGTATTTCGTATAAATATCTTGTCCTTGTCGGTGATGTTGTAATCCCACCGCACGTCAAACTGGTCTGTGCGGAACGACGTCTTTCCGCTACCCACGTAGTTAACGTCATAGGGGTTGGCGCTATCCTGGCCGATGTTGGGGAGCGGCAACAGATTCACGAGATTTGTAGCCACCGTGCTGATTCGGTCTGGACAGATGACGTTGGCGACGCCGCCGCAAGCAAACTGTGTCCGTCCCGAACCATCGGCGTTACCCGTATTCGGGTCAAAAATCGGATTCGTCTTGGCAAGCCCGCTAAAGTCTCCAGCACGCCAGGCGGCCACGGGTACCGTCGCTGTGATGGCGTCCGTCTCCTCGCGGCGCAGAAGTTGGTAGTCCCCGAATATGAACATTTTGTTTTTCTTGATAGGACCCCCAAGACTAAACGCGCCTTGGTTCTGATTGAAGGGCGCCGGGCCAAGGCCTTTGCCGTTGGGTCCGGTACCCGCGATCTTCTCAGTGAAGGGGTTGGCCGCGAAGGTCGCCTTGTTCATATTGGTCCACCAGGCGGACCCATGGATTTCATTGGTTCCCGACTTTGTCACGTACTGGGCGATGAGGCCCGCCGAATTACCGAACTCGGGATCGTAATTGCTAGCAGACATCTTGACCTCAGACACCGAATCCTGGTTCGGGGCAAAGACAATCTGATTACTGAAACAACAGGCCAAGTCCGTGATTCCATCAATCAAGTAATCGTTGGCGCCGAACCACATGCCGTTCACCGTAATCGACGTCGCCCCGCTGGGGGTTTCGCCTTCGCCGATTTGAAGAAAGTTCTCGATCGCGCCCGGCACGAGGTCGAAAAGCTTGGTGAGGTTGTGCGCTACGACCGGCAGGGCTTCAACGGTCTGTTGATTGAGGTCCCTGGAAACGTCCGTCTTCTCTGTTTTCAACTGCGGTGTCGCAGCCGTCACGGTCACTTCCTGGCTCACGGCGCCGAGTTGAAGCACACAATCGACACGAACGGTGGAATCCACCTGAAGGGTTACGTGTTCCTGAGTGAAACGTTTGAATCCCTGGGCTTCGACCGAAACCCTGTACTCCCCCGGAAGCAGGTGCGTAACATTGTATAGCCCGGAGGTGTCGGTCGAGCCCTTGGTCACCACACCTGTTTTGACCTCCGTCACGGTGACGCTTGCTCCCGCGATGGCAGCGCCGCTCGCGTCGTTTACGAAGCCGCTGATTGCACCCCAAGTCGCCTGAGCCGAGGAATTGCGAGCGCACAGGGACATCGCCACGAACCCTCCACAAATTAACGCCAGGACGCCTTTCATGCCCCATCTCTCCTCTCTGAAGCCATCGTCCGAATTGGACGTGGCAAACACTATGCGACGGCCAATTATGGCTTGTCAAGAAAAATTTAATCGTTTCAAACACTGTCCCAAGGATGGCAGGAGATCAAGCCAGAAGTTGCCTTTGATCCCGCTGTTGCGCTGCTGAATGCACTGGGGTAGAATCTCTTGGCCTTCTAGACCCGCGAGGGGGAGAGCCGTCTTAGATACGTTTCACAAGCACGGCACTTTCGTGGTTTGTGGAGTCAGAGGGCGAAGTCGGCGGATCGCATGAAATCAAGAAAGGCTGAGTTTTGCTTACCATTCGGGATGTAGCGAGACTGGCGGACGTTTCCGTCGCCACGGTTTCGGCCGTCATCAACGGCAAGAGCGGAGTTAGCGACAAACTTGTGCAGCGCGTCCAACGGGCGATGGAAGCGCTGGACTATCATCCGAATCATGTGGCGCGCAGCCTGAAGGTGCGTCAAACCAACACGATCGGGATGATGATCCCGGACGTTACGAATCCGTTCTTTGCTGACGTGATGCATGGCGTGGAAGGTGAAGCAAGGCGAAACAACTATTCCGTGATCTTCTGTAACGCCGACGAGGATCCGGAACTGGAGCGCCGTCAGCTTAGCATGCTTTTTTCTCGCCGGGTGGATGGAGTTCTGCTGGCTCCGACGGATTCTCGCGTGGCGCAAGATCGCTTGATCAATCGGCGGTTTCCGCTGGTCTTCTTTGATCGTATTCCCACAGATTTCGCGGGAACTGCCGTGGTAACCGACAACTTCGAGGCCTCGCGCCAGGCTGCCCGGCATTTGATCGGCCTCGGTCATCGCCGTATCGCCATCATTACTGGAAGGTTGAACCTCTCGAACGGGTTGCAACGCCTGGAGGGGTTCCGCCGGGGCTTGCAGGAGGCCAATCTTCCTTTTCCGGAAGCATACCTGCGATGTGGTGAATTTCAGTTGGAAACCGCTCATGAGTGCGGCCTCGATCTGATGCGGCTCGCCGAGCCTCCCACCGCGGTATTTTGTTGTAACAACAAAATGACCTTGGGGCTGATGCGAGCGCTCGGAGACCTGCGGATACCCTGCCCAGAACGCGTCAGCGTGCTTGGGTTTGACGACTTCGACTGGGCGGTGAACTTTAGCCCGCGACTGACAACCGTGGCCCAACCGAGCTACCAGGTGGGTAAGAAGGCCGTCGAGTTGCTTCTCAACAAGCTGCGGGTCGAAAAAGGAAGCGAGGGTACAGATCACGACATGATTGTAACCCTTAAATGCGAGCTGCGAGTCCGAGACTCGACTGCACCACCTTATCCTGCAGCCCGTGAAAAAAGGGATTCGCGAAAGGTCAGCACTGTGAAAAGGTCAAGTCGGTGAGAAGCTGAACAGGAGTCTTGAGTTGCGCGAAACGTTTCGGATTGCCATTTTGAGCGCAGCAAAAAGACTGGTTTCTGACACGTCGGATATTGCGAGATGGTACACCGGCCGCGGCCACAGCCCAACAGGTATTAGGCCTGAGCGCTCAAATCGGTGAGGTACAAGGTGCGAAAGAGAAAAGTGGGTCTACTGACTTTTTCTGACGGTCGAAAGTTCGCGCACGAAATGCTGAGCGACATGAACCTGGATTTTCAGAACAGATTTCGCTCGCGACTGGAGTCGACCGGCGAGTACGAAGTCGTGGCCGGCCAGGAGATCGTATGGCATCCGGAAGTCGCCAAGAACGAGGGACGCCGGCTGCGAGAGGCCGGTGTTGAGGCCACGATTCTCAACTATGCTGTGTGGTGCTTTCCGCATCTCACGCTTATCGCTACCGAGTTCGCGCCCGGACCCTATCTGATGTTTTCGAATATCAATCCCGCGTACCCAGGCATGGTTGGAATGCTGGCAGCCGCGGGCGGTATGGATCAAGTCGGCAGGTCGCACCACCGCGTGCAGGGCGATATCGGCGACGAGAAGGTTTTCGTGAAGGTGCAGAAGTTTCTCCGCTCCGCGGTTGCCGTCAGTCGATTGAAAGGCGAAAGCTTTGGCTTGTATGGCGGCAGGCCCATGGGCATGTACACGGCAGTTGCCGACGCCGACCAGTGGAAGCGAGACTTCGGCATCGACGTTGAGCATATTGACCAGTATGAACTGGTGCGGCGTTCCGAATTGATCGAAAAGGACCGGGTGGAACACGCGTTCAACTGGCTCGGGAACTTGATGGGGAATAACATCCACTATGACGGAAAGAAATTGACGCCCGACCTGTTGAAGCGCCAGATCCGCACTTACTACGCATGCCTTGAGATTAATCGGGAAAAGTCCATCGACTTCTTTGGAATCAAAGCGCAGCCGGAGCTGACCGATAATTACACGACGGAGGATATCGTCGACGCCTTCGCCAACGATCCGTACGATTTCGACGGCCCGAAAGAACCCGTCGTCTGCGCGACCGAGGCGGACATGGATGGGGCTCTCACCATGGAGATCTTCAAGCATGTCACGGCTGAGCCGGTGCTATTCGCCGACGTCCGGCACTACGACGCCGAGGATGACTTCTTCGACCTCTGCAATTCGGGGGCGCACGCCACCTTCTTCGCCGGGCGGTCCAGGCGTCCCGAAGACAACTTGCCCAAGGTTCATTTGTGGCCGGAAATATTCTACTTCCCGGCCGGCGGAGCCTCGGTGATGCACTTTGCTCAGCCTGGTGCCGTAACGTTGGCGAGGTTGACCCGCAAGAATGGAAAGTACTGGATGGCCATCATGCCGGCCGAGTTCGTTTTGTTTAACGAAGAGACCAACTGGAAGAAGGCGGAGGCTACTACAAAGGAATGGCCACACGCTTTCGCACGCCTGAAGGTCTCAGCGGACGAGTTTTTGGCGACTTACGATTCCAACCACACCCACGGCTGTTATGGGGATTGGGTGCAGGAGCTTATAAACGTTTCGAAACTTCTGAATATTGACTATCACGTTTACGCCTGATCAGGAATTGGCAAAGAGTAACGTCGCTCCACATCACACAGACAGGGGAGGAAGGGACAATGCGAATCTTTCGGTGGCTCGCCGTTCTAGCGGCAGCTTGCGCACTCACGGGTCAACTCGGCACGGCGCAAACGTCTTCCTACGACGGACTCGGCTTGAGCTTGGGGAACCTGCCGCGGCTGTCTCACGCTCAGACGAGGTCGATCAGCCCCGAGAACCCGACCGGAGAAAAAGGCAAAGGGGGAATGGCAACCACCGGGACGGGCGCTGAGGCCGCCCGCGACCTCGGACAGGGATGGAAAATCTCTCCTTCGTTTTCGGTGGGCCCGAAAAAGACCCTCACCTTAGCGCAGATTCAAGGTCCGGGCGCCATTCAACATATCTGGATGACGCCAACCGGTAATTTCAGATTTTCCATTCTCCGGTTTTATTGGGACGGTGAGAGTGACCCCTCGGTGGAAGTTCCAGTTGGCGATTTCTTTGCGTGCGGCTGGGGCCGCTACGCACAGGTGTCTTCGCTGGCGGTTTGCGTCAACCCCGGCAGCGGGCTCAACTCCTATTGGCAAATGCCGTTTCGGAAATCTTGCAAGATGACCTTAGAGAACATCGATGACAAGCCGATGACGATCTACTACCAGATTGACTATACGCTGACTGAGGTTCCCGCCGACGCGGCATACTTTCACGCACAGTTCAGGCGATCGAACCCACTACCTCTGAAGACGGATCACGTGATACTCGACGGAGTAAAAGGCTGGGGCCAGTACGTGGGCACCTACCTTGCCTGGGGCGTCCATAACACGGGTTGGTGGGGCGAAGGCGAAATTAAGTTTTTCCTCGACGGTGATTCCAAGTTTCCGACCATCAACGGCACTGGAACGGAAGACTATTTCTGCGGCTCATACGACTTTGATTCGGGTCCGCCGGTCACTTTCCCTTACAACCTTCTGCCTGGAACCCCTCCGCCGCTTACGGGCTATCATTACACCGAGTTCACCACTCCATACACGGGTCTAGCTCAAGTGATCCGCCCGGACGGACATTACGACTCCCAGGAGCGGTTCGGGCTTTATCGGTGGCACATCATGGACCCCATCCGGTTTGAGCAGGACATCAAGGTGACGATCCAGGCTTTGGGCTGGCGGGAGGGGTGGCGTTACCTTCCGCTTCAGGATGACATCTCGTCGGTGGCATACTGGTACCAGACCGAACCCCACGCGCCATTTCCTAAGTTGCCGGACAAGGATTATTTGGAGGTCAACTAGAACGGGAACCCACTGGCAGAGCCGCGGAAACTCGGGTCTACCTGAAGCTCCTTGCGATCATGACAACCAACCAATTGCTTCGAGCAGAAAGTATCAGTAAGCACTACGACGGAATCGCTGCTCTTCAGGGCGCCAACTTCTCGGTTGCCAAAGGAGAGGTGCACGCCCTGGTAGGTGAGAACGGAGCCGGGAAGAGCACACTCGCACGAATCATTGCGGGAGCGACGCGGGCCGACGGCGGCAGGATATTCTTCGAGGAGAATGAGGTTTCCATCGCGAGTCCGTTAGACGCTCAACGGCTCGGTATCGCAATCATCTTTCAGGAACTCGATCTTTTCCCGCACCTCACGATCGCGGAGAACATCGTCATCGGCAACCTAAAGCTGGAACGTCACGCGTTCGTAAGTCGCAAAGAACTCGACCGTTGGTGCCAACCCTTTCTCGACCAGGTAGGCGTCGCCGACAATCCTCGCACGGCACTTGCCAACCTGCCGATCGCCCGGATGCAACTGGTGGCAATCGCCCGCGCCTTGAGTCTCGATGCCAGACTCATCTTGATGGACGAACCCACAAGTTCATTATCAGACGACTCTGTCGAACGCCTTTTCTCGACCGTTAACAGGCTCAAGCAAGGCGGCGTGTCGGTTGTGTTTGTTTCCCACAAGCTCAAAGAGATCTTTCGGATTTGCGACACAATCACCGTACTGCGCGACGGGAGCACGATCGGTACGCGGACGACTCAGAGCACAGACGCCAACGAGATTGTAACCATGATGGCGGGACGCCCACTCAAGGATCGGCCCTCCGTGCAGCGCGAAGTGTCGAATGACGTGCTGCTGTCCGTTTCACAACTCACAACCGATAGAATCCAGAATATCTCTTTCAGCCTCCGGCGCGGAGAAGTGCTGGGTGTGGCCGGTTTGGTGGGCGCCGGTCGAAGTGAGCTCGGGGCTGCCTTATTCGGATTCCGCCAGTTGATCAGGGGTGAAATTCAGATCAGTGGCCGGCCGGTGAGGATCTCGTCGCCGCGCGCAGCAATTGGAGCCGGGGTGGGCATGTTACCTGAGGATCGCAAGCTTCAGGGTCTAATGATGCAAATGAGTGTCCTCGAGAACAGCACCATGGCCGTGCTTCGCCGCTATCAGTCGTGGGGCATCATCAGGCGCAAGAAAGAACTCGCGGCTATGGAGACCGTCCATCAGCGGACTGCGTTAAAGGCCTCCTCGCCGGACGTTCCGGTTAGCACCTTGAGCGGCGGAAACCAGCAAAAAGTCCTGCTGGCAAAATGGCTGCTGATGGAGCCCGGCGTCCTATTCCTGGATGACCCGACACGTGGAATCGATGTGGCCGCCAAAGCTGACGTCTATGAAATCATCCATGCGGCCGCCAGCCGCGGGATGGGGATCATTTTCGTAAGTTCCGAGCTGCCGGAGCTGTTGCAATGTTGCGACCGCATCATGGTGTTGCACGAAGGGCGCAACGCGGGAATCCTGGAAGGCGCACAGGCTACTCAGGAATCAATCATGGTGCTCGCCACGGCTACCGCCCGGGCGACCGGCCCGCGGCCTTACCTGCATGATGGACCCGAATAGGACGACCTCGACGTCCGAATGAAGACCCGTCACAGTGAACGCCCCCCGCGTGCAGCCGGCCGGCTGCCCACCGGTTGGAACATCCGGGCCGGTCGCTTTGGCGCCATGCGAGTCCTGTATCGTCTGCAAGCACTGGTTGCTCTCGCCGGCGTCATTGTCCTCGCCATTGTTCTGAGCCCTCGCGCTGCAGACGGATCGAACATCTTTTTGGAAGCGGGAAATCTCACCGACATTCTGCGGCAGGTGGCCGTGACCGGGATCATCGCCGTGGCCATGACCTTTGTCATTCTGACGGCCGGCATCGACCTGAGCGTTGGAAGCATCTTGGCGCTCGGCACATCGGTGGTGGCCATAGGGCTCACGCGATGGTCGGTTCCGTTAGGGGATGTCGGTCGCATCGCGCTGGCTATTATTGCGGCACTTGCTGCGGGTGCGGCGGTAGGCGCACTCAATGGAGCGGTGGTGGCGGGGGCTAAGATTCAGCCTTTCGTCGTAACCTTGGCAACCATGATTGGGGTTCGAGGCCTCGCCAAGTGGCTCACCGACAACGCCAACATCGATATCGGCTTTGGTCAGGACGTGGCAGCGGTCTTCGCCGCTTTTATCAGCCGGAAAGTTGTCGTCATCGGATCCCTGCTGGTGATGGCGGCGGTCTTTTGGCTTGTTCTTGATCTGACTGTCTTCGGCCGCTACGTGCGCGCCGTGGGCGATAACGAACGGGCGGCGCGTTACACGGGCTTACCGATTGCCCGCGTCAAGATCTGGGTATACACGCTTTCCGGGCTCCTTTCCGCGCTGGCGGGTGTGATTTACGCGGCCGAGAATCATCAGGGCAATCCGAACGCGGGAATCGCTTACGAACTTGATGCCATTGCCGCTGTTGTGATTGGCGGAACCAGCCTGATGGGAGGCAAGGGATCCGTCTCTGGAACAGGAGTCGGCACTTTGATTTTGGGAATTCTCACCAACGTTCTGCGGCTGAACAACGTAGACAGCAACGTCGAAATGATGGTGAAGGCTGTGATCATCCTGCTGGCAGTCGCAGTGATGTCGAGGCGCAAGTCTGAGTAGAAAGTGCGATAGTAGAAGCGGCGCATCCAGGCGGGAAGAATCTTCGATGTTGAGGTAGAGGACGATGGCGAACCGCGTACTAGCTCCTTTGCTTTGCGTGCAGTTCCTGATGCTGACTGCTTGTCATTCGCCAGCTCCTGGCATCCAGTCGGGTGAGAAACAGCTTTTTGCGGCTTTCAGCCAGTGCAACAACGCTGAACCCTATCGCGCCGCCCAGAACGCGCTAATGACGAAACTGTGGGCCCAGTATCCAGACGTCAAGTTGGTGATCGCGGACGCCGGACAGGACGATAACAAGCAGATCGCCCAGATCGAAACCTTCATCCGGGAGAAGCCTGACCTTCTAATTGTGGCGCCGAATGAAAGAGCTCCTCTCACCGCCGTGATGGGCCGGGCCGTGCAGTCCGGGATTCCAGTCATCTGTCTTGAGCGAGACATTCTGGAGCCAAACTATACAACGTACATCAGCGCTGACAATCGGGATATCGGGCGGATGGCAGGGCAATTTATTGTCGACTATCTCTCGAAGAAGTACGGCCGGCCTCAAGGTAACATTGTCCAAATCAGGGGACTCCTGGGAGTCGAGGCGGAGATCGCGCGCAATGACGGCGCTCACGACGTGTTCGCCCGCTACCCCGGCATCAAGATCGTGAATGACGCCGTGGCGGACTGGATCCAAGCGAAAGCCAAGGATCGGATGACGGAAGCGCTGCGCGCCAATCCTCACATCGATGTGGTTTACGCACACAATGACCCCATGGCGGTCGGCGCCTATCTGGCCGCCCACGATCTGGGCCGGGAGAAGGAAATGATCTTCGTGGGCGTCGACGGGCTGGGTGGACCGAACGGCGGCATCAAGAAAGTGATGGACGGCATTCTGGCTGCCACCTTCGTGTATCCCCTGTGTGTGGACAAGGCCGTGGAGGTCGGAAATCGCATGCTGCGCGATCCAAGCTTCAAGCCGGACAAGGTATACACCTTGCACTCCACCATGATCACCCAGCAGAATGCAGCCGAGGCCTACCAGCAATTGACCTTTACGAACTGAAAGTAACTCACTGAAACTCTTGGGGTCCGCGACGCTAAGCGAACCCGTGTTTACGGCCTGCGACAGAGCAGATCGCACCCGAAGGGTGCCAACGCTGAGGGTCAGAAGCGCGCCGGTAACCGATGGAACAGCCATGGGAAACTGAAGTTCCCGGAATTGGTACGAGCTGAAACGTTCAATGTCGGCTTTCTCGACATGTAAGATTTACAGAGCTTAAGTCCGCCGAAGCCGCCTGGGTCATTAAGCGGGCGCGTCTGCAAGTGCTCGATCAAGATTGAAGGCGGCGCTAATCAAGCCCATGTGAGTGAATGCCTGGGGAAAGTTCCCGAGGGCCTCCCCACATGCGCCGGACTCCTCGGAATACAGGCCCAAGTGATTGGACAGTCCGAGCGTTTTCTCAAACAACAGCCTTGCTTCCTGCAAGCGGGAAGGATCAGCGCGGCCAGCACGCGTTAGGGCTTCCACCAGCCAAAAGGTACACATGTTGAACGTGCCTTCGTCTCCCGGGAGTCCGTCGTCGGTATGTTCAGGGGCGTAACGATAGATCCCTTGGCCGCTCAGGAGCCCTCCCTGGTTAAGCGGCCGGGCCGCGGCGCTGATCGTGTCGAGCATCATGGGATCGCTTGGTGACATGAAGAACACCAGAGGCATGACGAGACAGGCGGCGTCCAAGGCAGTCGAGCCATAGCTCTGGACAAACGATCGGCGCTCAGGATTCCAGCCTTCATCCAGAATGGCTTGATAGATTTCATCCCGGCACTGCAACCAGCGGTTGCGATCGGCCGGGAATGAACGCTGAAGCGCCAGACGGAGAGCGCGGTCCACCGCGACCCAGCACATGAGCTTCGAGTACACGAAATGCGTCTGCGGTCCGCGCACTTCCCAGATGCCGCAGTCGACGCTTTGCCAGTGGCTGCATACCCAATCCACCAGACGCCGCAAGTCTTTCCAAAGTTCAGCCGAAATGGGGTGACCATACTTGTTGAAGAGGTACACGGCATCGAGCAAAGCCCCGTAAATATCGAGTTGGGTCTGAAGGTACGCTGAGTTGCCGACGCGAACCGGTCCGGATCCCTTGTAACCCTCAAGATGACTCAAGGTCTCCTCGTCGAGCCGGTGCCGGCCGTCGATGCCGTAGACTGTCTGCAGCGCTCCCTCGGGATCCAACTCGCCGCAGCGTTGTTCCAGCCAGCCCATGAACCGGATAGCCTCGTCGGTTAATCCGATGCGCAAGAGGCCGTACAGGGTGAAGGCGGAGTCGCGAATCCAATTGTAACGGTAGTCCCAATTCCGAACGCCTCCGATGCGTTCGGGCAGGCTGCAGGTCGGGGCCGCCACGATTGCGCCCGTGGGCTCGTAGGTGAGAAGCTCGAGAGCCAAAGCCGATCGCTCAACCATTTCGCGCCAGCGGCCGCGATAGTTGCAGCGAGAAATCCAGGCGTGCCAGTAATCAATGGTAGCCTGCTCGAGTTCCGCGCATTCTGCGGTTGAAATTGCCGCGGGAATCGTTTCCCCACTGTCGCTGACGCGCAAAGCGAAACTGGCGGTCTGGCCTTCTTCCAGTACGAAGCTGCTCACCACCCCGCTGCCCTCACGGCAAAGCGGGTGACTGCCCGCGAGGCCCAGATGGAGGCCGTCCGAAATAAAAGACGCTCCCTGAGGTAAAAGCTGGGTCTCGTGCCGGCTGCGCGCGTAATTAAAAGCCGGCCGGCATTCCATGCGGAAAGCCATACAGCCCCGAGGTACGCGAACACGCCGCACCAGTTGGCTACAGCCGTTGAAGACGGACATAAAATCGGTGATTTCGCCGGCGCCGTCCGGCGACAGAAAAGTGGTCACCAAAACGTTGGTGCCCGGCCAATAAAACTGCCGGCGCGCCACAGGCTCAGCCGTGGGTGCGAGCCTAAACATTCCACCGATCTTGTCGTCCAGAATAGCGCCAAAAACGCTGGGTGAATCGAAACGGGGCAAACACAGCCAGTCAATCGATCCGTCCAAGCCCACCAAAGCCGCCGTGTGCAAATCCCCGATGAGTCCGTGCTGTTCGATCGGCAAGTAGGCCATAACATCTCCAGCCACGAGGCTATTTGACTAGTATACGCGATGAGCCACTATCGCCCAATCTAAGGCTGCGGCCCGCCCGCTCCCTGAAGAGTGTATTGGGGTAGGGCCCAGGCTGGGTTGGGGGGCGGCGGGGTGAGATCCAGGATAATGGGATTGTCGGGTGAGCCCGGCGGCTTCGGCGCGTCGTCAGCGCCCGGCATCCTGGAGCGCCGGCTGGCTCGCGCGATCTGTTTGACTGCAGGCTGCTCGGGCGAAGAGGACGGCTGCGGAAGCAGGCCCACCAGGTCCAGCGCCCGGTCCACGTCAGGGTTCGCCATAAACCAACGCCAAACCGAACCCGTCCGCAGGTTCTCGGCGCTCAGCAGCGTAATTCCGGCGTCGATGCCCAGCACCCACGGGCTTACCCATCCCGTCGTGGGGTTGAAAGCGTCAGCGAAACCGTAAGGTCCGTAAATCTGCTTGCCATACTTCACCAGCATGGATCGCAACGCCGGAATGCAGATGTCGGGCGCGAACATCAAAGAGCCCCCAGCCGCGCTCGGCACCACCGTACCGTCAATTCGCGGGTCGTTCGGCGACCCACCCCAGGCCAGGTAGCCCCTCACGCTTTCCGAAGCCGTGATTCCCCAGATTTCCGACGAATAACCCGGGAACCTGCGCGAGAGCGCCACGGCCATGGCTTGCTGGGCGCGCGTGGCCGCCACCGCGTTGGCGAAGTAGTTGACACTGGGAACGTACGTGCTCGTGGGCGCCAGTTGCACTTGGACGCGGTCGCGCAGGTCCACATAAGCCTGCGAGTATTGCTGCGTGAAAAGGGGACCCCCGCCCACATAAGTGTAGTTGTCCTGCTGTACCACCGGCAGCTTCCAGTTGTACCAGGAACTGGGAGAGATGGGGTGCGTGGGCGAGCCAATGGCCAGCACGTAAAGGATCATCAATTCACTGTAACTGTCCCAGTCGTACTTGAGGAAACCGGTCTCCGGCCTCCAGCCATGACGCAGCACCTCGCGGCTGCCGTCGAGCATCCACTGAAAATTGACGCGATTATAAATCAGCGTGGCCAGTGTCAAAATTTCGGGGTCATCGCTAAAGGCGCGGCGCGCGGTGAGGATGCCTGAGAGCAACAGGGCCGTGTCGATGGAGGAGACTTCGCTGTTCCACACCCGCTGACCGCTGGCAGTATCCATGAAGTGGTAAAACCACCCGTGAACCTGCGGAGCCTGGCTGGCGAAGAAGCGTAGAGTGGTGAGAATGCGTGCCCGGGCGCTGTCGCGGCTAATCCAGCGATGTTGCGCCGCAATACAAAGTGCCGTCAAACCAAAGCCGGTGGCGGCTATGCTGGCCACATTTTGATGCCAGGGGTCATCCGGCTTGCCGTCAGTCCTCACCCGGTCAAGCACCAAGCCGGTATGAGGGTCGGCTTGGTCCCAGAAATAACGGAAAGAGCGCCGCTCGATGTCGTCGAGCAAGTCGATATCGAGCGGAGATAAAACCTGAGCGCCCACCGGCGGCGGTCCCGGAGTTTGGGCTGCATATCCGTTGGTCATTGAACTTCCGAAGAGGACCAAGCATAGGCAGGCGACAAACGAACGGCACACCAGAAATCGGGTTGGCTCCGAGGCCGATGCGCCATCAGCTTGGGCATCGCCCAGGGCTGAGTTCGTTCGGCCGTTTATGCGTAAGCCTCTGAAAATCTGCCGCATATGTTCGACCCAATCTGACCCCTAAGTAGTAGGATGCCACTGAGCCCAAGCCTGTCGGCACCGGGATGCGGCAGTGTGACCGCTTGGGCCCTATACCTCATCGCCTCAGCGTACCATCGTGAGGGCTCCCAAGGCACGAACACCGCCATTACCGACGCGTGTCTCATCGGGCTAAATATCATCTTTATCGTGGAAACAACATCATTTCTTTTCAATCAGTTGACGGCTTTGTACGAATAACACCCATGCTTTGAGTAACTTGACGGCTTCGAAAACCTCGGTCCTTTGTTTTCATACACCTGACGGTTTCGTTTCGTAATTTTCAGTGCTCAATTTAGTAACTCGTAAGTAATATCGTCATGTGAGAGGACTTTACCGTGGCGACCCCTGCTCGCTGACGGGACCCTGGGACTCGCGGCCGTTCTGCCGCTGGCCAAAGCTGTCGCCTGGGCCGGTACGTTTGCGTACAAGTCTATTCATTTTTGAGCTCCGATTTAGGGATAACACGCCTGCCATCATAAACTTGCTGGGTTAGAAGGGTTAAATATAGTATTTTCATTAACATGCTGGGTTCTGAAATTTCCTGAGCTTTATTTTCAATAACATGCTGGGTTCGTTCGTAGGGGTGCCAATTTTGCGACGTTCGAGTCGGCTGGGTGCTGGTGTCATCTTGAACGCCCCGATCGCAGTCATTCCCGCGAAGAGCCTGCCCCCGCGAAGGCGAGGGGCGGGAATCCATTGCGGAAGTCCTTTGAAGAAAAGGCATCAAGAAAGTGTGGATTCCCGCCTCCGCGGGAATGACTGCGCCCTGGAGGGTCCGCCCAGCAAATGACACCCGTGCCCCCGCTCGGCAAGTTGACCGGGGAGATGCCGGGTAGTGAGCGCGGCTGGGGTGACAGTAGCGGCGCGTGGCTTGATGGGTCTCGAGTTTGGGGGTTACCCGACTCTTGAGCAGCAATGTCATCTCAACTCCGTGAGCCGTGCTAAAGTCGTAGCGGCGGGTCTGTCCGGCCATTGGAAGGTGGCAAGCCATGTCTCACCTGGAAAGGGCGATCCAGGCCACCGTACCATGGCTTTAAGCCTCTGTCAAGACAAATGTTATGCTGTTATCTATACTCGATGTGTAGCCTACTGTGAAACGAGCGGGTCGGGCGGACCTCGCGGCTCAGAGGTCAGCGGCTTTGAGCGTTATGGGGAGAGGCCACAGACCGCCTGCTCTTTGGCGTTAGCCCCAACGATCCGCCAACATTCGTGATCGTCAGCGCGCTTCTGCTGGCCGTCGCGGCGGCCGCTACCTACATTCCCGCGCGCCGCGCGACCAAGGTCAATCCCATCGTGGCGCTGCGCTACGAGTGATCGGCCAAGTGGGTTCAGGCCGAATGACGCAGATTCGCTGGCACGCGGCGGAGCGGTCAATAATCTCAGTTTCGATACACTTTGCGCCTGATGTCAGGCCAGAACTCCGCCGCCACGTTGTAGAGAAGCGTGTTGGCCAGATCCCATCCGGCCCGGGTCAAGCTGCGGTCAAAGCCGCGATAGGGACGCGGGTAATAGAGGTTAGAAGCGGCAGCGGCTATCACCGTGCCAGAAAGCGCCGAAAAGTTGGGCGCCGTGCCGCCTGAATCCGTACGTCTTACGAAAGCGCGCGAAGCAGCATAGAGAAACCGAGGCACTGTGCCGGCGGAGCCGGGTCCGAGACCGAAATAGCGCGGGTCATGATGCATGATCACGGGGAAAAGAAAATCACCGAAGAAACCCGAAATGTCGGAGTCAAGCTGTGAGGCGCCGAAGCACTTTGCATAGGCCTCCCAGTGATGGCCATAGCCGCAGAAACCGTCTTCCGGGGAATGCTCCAGCGCCGCCTCGGCCGCGCCGAGAGCAAGGCCCACGGGGTCATAGGCTCCGCGCGCCCACTGGGTGAACTTCTGGCGCGGAGTAAGCGGCTTCACATGCTTCAGATAGGTTACATTAAAGGCTGGGATCACCCAGTAGATATGCCGCGGTGAACCCTTATTGTCGGAAGCCTGGGCCGTTCCACCCCGCGGTTGATCTTGATCGAAGTCGCAGTCTGGACAGAGGCTGGGGAGTTCCCAGCGACTCTTCCCAGGGAACCACAGGTTCGCCTTCCCGAGAGCGCCCCGGGTTCCGGCCGGCGCGGTTGTCGCCAAGAAATCGCCAGCCGTCGGGCGGCCCCCTACCGGGCTAGCTGGCCACTCCCAGCGGCTGGTGATCAAGGGCGGCGCTGCTCGTTTGGCTAGAGGCGGACACGGCGCATGGAGGAGGGTCACCAGACAGAGTTCGGGGCTGTGGGTTCCCCGAGTTGCGAGGCTCTGCATGCCAAAAGGCGCCGACTGCGAATCTGAGGGAGTGCTAAACGTAGCAGCAAGTAGGAAGGCAAAAGCGGCCCAGCCTGCACGATGGCGTGAAAACTCCACCACCAATTTTACCTTAAAGCCAGGCGCGCAAAGCCGGGCAAGCTGGGCGCTGAACGAAGTTACGAGATTGGGAGACTTGTGTACATTTTTGTGGGCGCTTTGGGCTTTAGCGATCCGAGGATGTCACCCCCCACCTTAAGGATCACATCTTCTAATCTAACAGGCTGCGGAGAAAGCCTTCGGGACATGTCATCCTGAGCCCGTTCGCCTTTCTTCTGCGAACGGCCCTGAGCGGAGCAAAGGGGCTCAGGGTAAACTCCGCGAAGGATCTGCTTTATTTGTGGTTCAATAAGATACAGCAGATGCTTCGCTGCGCTCAGCATGAGAGATTCCCTTTTCCCGCAGCCTGCTAGACGAGTAGCTTGAGTTGAGCTATTTCTCCCCGCAATCAGGTAAATTCCGTAGACAGCGTCAGGCTCGAGACAGCGCGAGTCGATCTCATTAATAAGACAGTCCTTCCAGGTCATTTTGTCGGGCCAATTAGCCCGCCCGAAGACGTAAGCAACCGAAGACCTACCCCCACATAAAGACGTGCAAGAAATGTGCCGAAGGCACCCGGCTGATGCCAACTCACGTGTGGCCAGCTAGTTACCGGCTAAGCCTGCGGCCCCCCCAAGCCAAAAGTGAGCGCGACGTGATTTCGCACCCTAGGTACGACTTTCGTCAAGTGCATGCGTGCAAAACGCTCAAAACGGGGTGGTCAGGAATCCGGTAGCGGTCGCGTCAATGCGCAACCTTTACTTGCTGCTAAAATAATTTTCACAGGTCGCAGGTTATGTTGACGGCATAACTATAAGATTTATAAAGGTCGTTGCTTCTGGACTCTGGCGTGCACTGTTTCTGAAGTGGGTTCTCAGACATCGACGTAGAAGGGGATATTCGATGACGGTCTTGAAGGCAGCCTCTTTGATCGCTATCGGACTGATGGTGGCCTTGTTTTGCCTCACCGGTGCGGCGGACTTTTGCGCCGATGTTGCGCGCAGTTTCTTCCCTGCGGCAGCAATCGTCTTTGCTGTGACCGCAACCGTGGGCGCCCTGACGCGCTTTCGCGCCTGATCGCCCGGTCGGCGAGATGTAGGGCTTGCGCGCCGGGTTGTCAAAGCGACCTCCCCGCCTGTCTTTCGGAACCCGGTCCAAACCTCGTCTCGCCTGCAACGCCACAGATAGAAAGGAAACGTTTGCCTTGCTGAACCCAAACGTCCATGCGGGCCGCCAGAACCTTCATGATGGCTGGGCCAAGCGCCTGCACGCGCTGAAGAACGTCCCTCCCGTACTGCGCATGGTATGGGACTCAGGTCCGGCGGTTGTGGGCACGGGTCTCGCGCTGCGTGTCGTCTTAGCTCTCATCCCGCTGGCTGCCCTCACCGTCACGCGCTTGATTATCGATGCTGTCGTAGCCCACGTCTCGAAACACTCTCCGCTACGTCCCGGATTTTGGTGGCTGGTGGCGCTCGAATTTGGGCTGGCGGCGCTGGGCGCGCTGCTGAGCCGCGCCATCGACTACTGCGACACCTTGCTGGCAGACGAGTTTACCCGCCACATCAGCATCCGCATCATGTCGCATGCTTCCCGTCTGGACCTTTCCTCCTACGAAGATCCGGTGTTCCACGACAAGCTTGAGAGAGCGCGGGTTCAGGCCACCGACAGGCTGGGAACCATCCAGCAAATCGGGCGGCTGCTGCAGCTCGTGATCACGACGGCCTCGCTGGCCGCCAGTATTCTTTTGTTTTGCCCCTGGTTGCTGCTGCTTTTGCTGGTTTCGGTTGTGCCGGCATTCCTCGCCGAGAGTCACTTCGCCTTGTTGGGATATGCGCTGGCATTCCGCCAGACTCCGAGCAAGCGCGAAATGGATTACCTGCGCGTTCTCGGCTCCAGCAAGGAGAGCGCGAAGGAGCTGAAGCTGTTTGGGCTGAGCTCCTTTCTCACCGGCCGTTTCACCCAGCTCGCCGACGGGGTTTACAGCCAAAACGTCGCCTTGGCCAAGCGGCGGCTGCTGGCGGGCGCACTGCTCTCACTGGTTAGCACCGCCGGTTACTATGGCGGCTACGCGTACGTGATTTTCGAAACCGTCTCCGGCAAGATGAGCGTGGGCACCCTTACCTTCCTCACCGGAGCCATCGCAACCGCCAGCAGCAACCTTCAAGCGATCTTTTCCACCTTTGCAGCGATTGCGGATCAGGCCCTCTTTCTCACCGACCTCATCGAGTTTCTAGCGGTGAAGCCCACGGTGCAGTCGAAGCCGCATGCGCTGGCGGCGCCGCGGCCCATCCGGCAGGGCTTCGAGTTTTGCAACGTTAAGTTCGCTTATCCGGGAACCTCCAAACTGGTGCTGGACGGCCTCGACTTCCGGCTGGAACCCGGGGAGCGGGTCGCGCTGATTGGTGAAAACGGCGAGGGCAAAACGACTCTCGTGAAGCTCATGACCCGGCTCTACGATCCCACCTCGGGCGCCATTCTGCTAGATGGCATCGACCTCCGGGAGTACAACCTGGATGACCTGTGCGCGCAGATGGCCGTCATCTTCCAGGATTTCATGCGTTACGATCTGAGCGCGCGCGAGAACATCGCCATGGGGGATATTGCGCAGGGAAGCGACTCGGAGAGCATCCGGAGGGCGGCGCGCAAGAGCCTGGCAGATAGCATTATCCGAAAGCTTCCCTATGGCTACGACCAGATGCTGGGACGCCGCTTCGAGGGTGGCACCGACCTTTCGGGCGGCGAGTGGCAGAAGGTAGCGTTGGCGCGCGCCTACCTTCGGCATGCTCAGGTTCTGATCCTTGACGAGCCCACCGCCGCGCTGGACGCGCGTTCCGAGCATGAGGTGTTCGAGCGATTTGCCGAGTTGACGGCCGGAAAGATGGCGCTGCTGATCTCACACCGGTTTTCGACCGTCAAGATGGCGGACCGGATTGTGGTACTCGAAAAGGGCCGGATTACGGAAGACGGCCCCCATGATGATCTCGTTGCGATGGGGGGACGGTACTCCGAGATGTTCGAATTGCAGGCATCAAGCTACCGTTGAAGGACGTCAAACGAGAGTGGTGACAAGGCCTCAACGAAGGGCTAAACGGGACTCATTCAAGATGAAAACCAAGGCCACCTGAATCCATACGATGGACCAGCCCACCTTCGATATACATTCGGCTATCCAAGCGCCTGCGGCGGTGCCGCCCTTTCTGCCCGACGAAAAGGCAAGAGACTCGTTTAGCCCATCACACGCGCGCGCGGCCTGGCTGCGCGAGGAAGCGCAGAAGCGAGCGAGAGGCTGGAAGCTGAGCCCCAAGGGCACGCGGAGACGACCGGCGAAGTCCCTGGCCCGCAGGCTGCGCCAGGCAACGGCCGATATTGAAGAAGCACTTCGGGAAATTGTGCGTGCTCTGGAACGACCCATTCCTCTGCCGAATTCGGTTCGATGGTTGACGGATCACATGAGTCTGGTTCGCGGGGCTGCTCGCCATGCGCATAACACTTTGCGCACAAAATACCCGCCACGAAGCGTAAGGTCTCGGGTGCAAGGGGAGACGAGTCTGCCTCTGCCTTACCTGGCGGCGGCCGATTTCCTTCAGGTCGTCTCCTTCGAGTTTTCGGAAACGGACTTCTTCATTTACATGGATGCTGCCCAGGAAGCGAGTCCGTTTGAGATCGGTGAGATCTGGGCCCTGAATTCCATGGTGGAGATGGTTTTATTGGAACAGATCGCAGAAGGGGCGCGCTCGCTGACCGCCGCCCTCCGAAGCCACACGCAGCCCGAAATCTCCGACGCCAGCCTGAAGGTGCTGATGCTCAGCTTAATTGACATCAATCGGAGTGAGGGCAAGGACTTCTTCGAACGGCTGAGCAGGACGCACTGGATTCTAAGCAAGGATCCCGCCGACGCGTACGCCACCATGGAGGTTTACAGCCGCGAATATTACTGCGATGCCGTGCAGGAACTGGCGGCCCACTCGCGAGCCGAAGAAACCGAAGTCGCCCAACTGGCTGTGTCACTTGCCGTCGCAGCCCACGGCAAGTCCAGGCCAGGATTCCGGGGGGCGCAGCGCCGCAGCCACGTGGGCTACTATCTAGTGGATGAGGGCCGAAAAACTCTCGAATCTCTCGTCAAGTACCGCGCACCGGCTCTGAAGCAGGTAAGCGACACCATCCTGGAGACGCCCGAGGCTTTTTTCCTGGTCGGAATCGAACTTGTAGCTTTTGGCATCATGGCCTTCGCCCTCAGCGGTCTCCGGGTAGGAGTGCCGCTCGTTGCCGCTCTGCTGCTTCTTCTATTGCCGGCGAGCGAGGCGGCCATCGGCGTGATCAATCGACTGACCGCCTTCCTGGTGCCGGTGCGGCTTATTCCCAAGCTCGATTTCTCCGAAGGCATTCCCGCGGACTGTACGACGCTTGTTGCAATCCCAACTCTGTTGATTAGCGAAGACCAGGTGCGGCAACTGGTCCGCGACCTTGAAATCCGTTATCTCGGCAATCGCGACGCCCACCTGCACTTCGTTCTGCTCACCGATGAGCCGGACTCCGAGCAGCCCCGAAGCGAGAAGGCGCACTTGCTGGAGCTCTGCTCCCGGCTGGTTCGTGAGCTTAATGAGCGCTACCGCCACCAAGGCAAGGGCGGGTTTTTGCTCTTCCACCGTCATCCGGTGTTCAACGAATCCGAAGGCGCCTGGATGGGATGGGAACGCAAGCGGGGCAAGCTCCTGGACTTGAATAATCTTCTGCGTGGCAAATACGACAGCTTTCCCGTGAAAATCGGCGATCTTTCGATCTTGCCGAATGTCCGCTTCGTGATCACCCTTGACTCCGACACCCAACTACCAAGAGGCACTGCGCACCGGCTGATTGGCGCCATGGCACATCCGCTGAACCGCGCCGTGATCAATCCTGCGACCAATACTGTGGTGGAGGGGTACGGCGTCCTGCAACCTAGGGTGGGCATTAGCGTGCGCTCCGCCAATCGCTCGCGGCTGGCAAATATCTATTCCGGGCAAACCGGTCTTGACCCGTACACGCGGGCGGTCTCCGACGTATATCAGGACCTCTTCGGCGAAGGAATCTTCACGGGCAAGGGCATTTACGAAGTTGACGTGTTTCAGCGGGTTTTGGGTGAAAGGTTCCCCAACAATGCGATTCTCAGTCATGATCTGATCGAAGGCGCCTACGCGCGCGCAGGCTTGGTAACGGATGTTGAAGTCATCGATGATTACCCCTCGCACTTCAGTGCCCACAGCCGGCGAAAGCACCGTTGGGTGCGCGGGGACTGGCAGATTATGCGCTGGTTGTTTCCGCGCGTGCCGCATCACGATGGCGCCCGGGTGAAGAACCCGCTGAACCTGATTTCGCGTTGGAAGATCTTCGACAACCTGCGCCGTAGCGTTATCGAAGCCGCCACCTTCGTCTTGTTGATGGCTGCCTGGTTCTTCTTGCCCGGTTCGCCGGTGTACTGGACGACCGCGATTGTGGCGCTTCTGGTAATTCCGAGCTACGTTGAACTTCTGCTGACGATGCCCAGGCTGTGGCAGGGTGACGATTCGGTGGGGGTCCTCAAGCAGGCGGCGGAAACTTTCATCAGCGAGCAGATCAGTGTTCTGCTCGTTTTCGCCCTTCTCGCCCACCAGGCCCTGCTCACCCTCGACGCGGTATTCCGCACACTGTTCCGTCTCACCGTCAGCCACAGGAGGCTTCTGGAATGGGAGACGGCCGCCGAGTCGGAAATCGAAAGCGCCAAAAGGACTCCCGTTGATGTGTACCTTAAATGGACGCCGTACTTGGCGATTCTGATTGCCGCGGCACTGGCAGTTTATCGGCCGCACGCCCTGCCTTCCGCAGCGCCCATTCTGGCGCTGTGGTTTTTCGCCAGACCCTTTTCACGATGGCTTGACCGGCCCTTCCGCGCCGGCCCCCCCGCCTTAACCCGGGAGGAGGAATTGTTCCTGCGCGGGCTCGCCCTGCGTACGTGGCGCTATTTCCGGGTGTTCTGCAGCAGACGAGATCACGGATTGATCCCGGACAATGTGCGGGAAGATGGCGCGGTGGACCATCGCCTTTCCCCCTCAAACCTGGGTCTGCTGCTGAACGCCCAGTATGCGGCCTATGATCTCGGCTTTGTCACGCTGCCCCAGTTTCTTGACATGGCGGAGAGCACCGTTGCCGCAGCCAAGCGCCTGCCACGGTATCGGGGCCACTTCCTGAACTGGTATGACACCCGGAGCCTTGCGGCACTTGAACCGCGCTTCGTGTCGAGTGTTGATAGCGGAAATCTGGCTTGCTGCCTCTGGGCTTTGAAACAAGGGTGCCTCGCTGCGCTCGACCAGCCCCAGGTCAGCAAAGCCGCCCTTCGTGGCATCCGGGATCATTACGAGGTGGCTGCCGAAATCGCATCCTCAGCCGGCTTGGATGCCGAGCGGAAAAGCCAATTCGAGAGTCTTCGCTCACGCGTGGCCTTTCTCGGCGAAGACACTCTCGCCTGGGTGAAGGCGCTGCCCCGGCTGGAGCGCTTGACGCCGGAACTTGAGGACGCGCTGAGCGCGGGGCCTGCAGAGGGACTTCAAGTCGCGCGATGGTGGCTCTCTGAATGCCGGTCGAGACTCGGGGATCTTCGGGAGATGGTTGAGACGATGGCTCCCTGGTACCTGCCCGAATATGCCTCGCTGCTCGGTTGGCTTGAACCTGGGCTTGATCCGCGGTCTATCAAGCCTGTGAGTCTGAAGGCGCTTCCGGAGGCGATTGCTAGCTTCCAGACGAAACTCGAAGAGTTGGTGAGGGACGAAGCCTCCGACCCAGAGGTCCAGTCTGCGGCAATGGCCCTCGGCTCGCTTCTGCCGGCTTGTATCACTCAGGCAGAGCGTCTCCGGGATCGCCTCACCACCCTGGCCAGCGAAGGGGACTCACTCGTTGACGAGATGGATTTCCGATTCCTGATGCACCCGCGACGAAAGGCGCTTTCGATCGGGTACGACGTTGATCGTCAGCGTTTGGAGGACTGGTGCTACGATCTGCTTGCTTCGGAGGCACGCAGCGCCACTTTTGTCGCCATCGCCAAGGGTGACATTCCTCAGGACAGTTGGTTTCGACTAGGCAGGTCCTACACCCGTTGCGGGGGAAGGCGCGCTTTAGTTTCCTGGACCGGCACCATGTTCGAGTATCTCCTACCCATGCTCTGGATGAAGACCGCGCCCGGAACCACTCTTGATGAGACTGCGCGTGCAGCGGTGGCCTGCCAACAGTCGGCCGTGCACCGCCATGCCACGCCTTGGGGAATTTCGGAGGCGTCGTTTAGCGAACGAAGCGCCGGGGCCCAATACGGCTACAGGGCCTTTGGAGTTCCTGGCCTCGCGCTTAATCCGGATGTGCAGGATCGCCTTGTGATTGCTCCCTACGCGACCTTTCTCGCACTTTGCGTCGACCGGGACGGCGCCATCAACAATCTTCGAAAGATGAATGCCATGGGATGGGTCGGTGAGTACGGCTTCTATGAATCGGCTGACTTCGGCCAGAAAGCCAAGCGCGCGCCGGTTGAACTCATTCGTTGCTGGATGGCGCACCACCAGGGAATGAGCCTACTCTCACTCGCCAACGTTCTATCCAAAGGGCTATTTCAACGCCTTTTCCACGAAGAGCCGCTGGTCCTCGCCACTGAACGGCTGCTTTTCGAGCGTGTCCCGACTGTGGCACACATCGATCGGATAGACGCCGCAACAAATCGGCGGATTCAAGCGACCGCCGCGCCATAGCGGTAGTGCGGGAAAAAGAAGACGTCATTGACGGTCTCGATCCTCAGGATGAGGCCGAACCTGTCGTACATCTTCAAGCTGACCGGGCTCATGGTGTGTTTGATCCGCGTCCCGTGGATGCGGGGATCGAAGTGGTTCCCCGCTTCGTCCTGATAGTTCCCAGACAAAGAAGGTGTGAAACAATTCCTGGGAGCGCGGGCGTCTCGCCCGCTCTTTCAAGCCGTTTTCACGGCCGGGTGGCGGGCGAGACCCCGCGCTCCCAGGGATTTTTTCACACCCTCTAAAGTGTTAGGGCTGCCTTCGTTCGGGAGAAGGGGTAACCACAAATTCGGCGGTCGAAGCCTCGTGGGCAAAGGGTTCTCTGGCGGTCACATGCCAAGTCCCGGACGGGTCGTTGAGGGCGAGCGGAATGGAGAATTCGATCGTGTCGTTTCCCAGCGGCAAGTCGGTGCCGTAATAGTCCACAATCTTTCCCCGTGGGTCGCGAACCTCAACATGCACGGCGCTCGAAGGCGTGCGCTCGCCGCCCGGAGGCTTAAGCCGGATGGCGAACTTCACTGTGTTTCCCTGGGCTACCTTCCGAATCCCCTTCCCACCCAGGGCTGGGAGGATGGCGGGGCGCGCGGCAGGAGCATCCCTGAGCGCGTAGACCAAAGGCTCACCGGGCACGAGATTCCCGCTGAGGTGCGAGGTGCGGCCGAGAAAGCGATGCGCGCGAAGGTTGTAAACAAACCTGGGCGCCGGCAACCGAAGCGTGATGGCGCCCGCGTCGCGACACTTCGGCTCGGGAAGAATCGCCAGGTACTCGCCACCGCCGGTATCGTAGGCAACGACCTCGGAGCATTCCAGCCGGCGGCCCGAAGGCGTGAGAATATCCGCCAGCGGGCGAGCATCCCTTGAAACGAGGTACTTCTGAATGAGGGCTAACCGCCCTGCCGTAGCGTCGGCCTGGCGCAGTTTCTCATAATCGGTCATCCAGAAATTCAGTGTCACTGCGCGTCCAGCTCCGTATCGATTCTCAATCATCAGTTTCCCTGCACCCTTGCTGACGCTTGTCTGGCTGGCATTGAGCGGCCGCAGCGTGGGGTCAGCCGGAACCACCTCAATCTCTGTGGGATTGCCTTCGATCCCTTTTTTGATCTGGATAGGGGCGAGTCCGGTTTTCGCGGAGCGCATATCTCTGTGCTCGACGCCCAATACGTCATCGATGCGTCCTCTTTCTTGCCAGCGCGCGTGCCCGTCCATCAACCCGGTTTCCGCGTCCGCGATCAACAGGCCACCTTTCCGAACGAATGCGCGGATCTCTCCTACTTCCGCATCCGAGAGGGCGATTGAGTCGGGAAGGATCAACACCCGATACTTCGGAAGTTGCCCGGCTTCGATCTGTTCCGTGGTGAGGAAGTCGTATTGGTATTGAGCGTCTTCGAGCGCCTGCAGCCAGGCGTGACGGTTTTCATGAAAACGCTTGAGGTGCTGCGAGGTCCGGTCGCCGTTAGAAACTTCATGAGCTTGAATATGACCGTCAGTGATCCACTGCCCACGAACGCTCGGCAAAGAATAGTGGACGGCAATGCCGCAGTTCTCGCGCCGGGCGCCGCGAAGAAGCAAGGCCAAACCATCATCGCGAAGTTCATGGGTCACGGCCTGCAGGTCGCGGCCTTGCTCGGTCAAGGTAAGGTCCGCATTGAGCATGGTGTATTGCCAGAACACGGACGCCCCGGTTTGCCCGTGAAGCATCCGATGCCAGAGCTCGTAGCGCAACTCTGCGCCGTGGCTCCCATATCCCGTGAAACCGGTAAGGATGAGTCCGGGCCGCATCGAGCGATGCAGTTCATCCTGGTCGTCTTCGGAGTAAGGCTGAAGATAGTCCACGATCGAATCCAGCAGATACCAGTTGACGGCGTTGGAAGCACCGGGCGCTTGCGTTCCGGAAATGCTGGGTCGCGATCCGCGGTCCTCCTGTTTCACCGCGCTTGCCGCCACTCGAAGGGCGTTCGCAAATACCTGCTCCATGAAGGTGCGGTGGTCCATCCAGCCGGCATAGTCGCCCTTTGCCTGCGCCTCCGAAGTGGTCAGCGGAGTGACGTTCTCCCAATACTGAAACTGGCTGCCCCACTCCCGGTTCAAAGCATCGAGGCTTGCATACTCGCTTTTGAGCCACTCGCGGAACTTCATCAGAGTCGCGGGCGACCAGGAGAAGTCGAGCGGGTCGCCGTAGGCCGTCAGGGAAGACTCATCGGCCAGGTAGGTGGCCAGCGGGCGAAACTGCTCTTCGGCCTTCATGTGGTCGCGAATGACCTCAGGTAATTGTCCAAGCCACGTATCGCTCGAAAGGTCGGGCTCCCGCACCAGGTACTTCTTGTCTCGCGTCTCCAGAAACTTGTCTTTTTGCTGCAGGTAGGGTTCCCGATAGTGCCAGTAGACCCCGAATCCGGGCGCGTGAACTTCCTGAATGAGTCTGAAATTGCGCTCTGGCGTTGAGACCACGGTCACGCCGGCCTTACGGAATTGTTCGTCCAAAGTTGGCGTCCAGGGTTGATAAGTGGGCGGACCGTACCATGGGAGGATCACTTCGTACGCGCCGAAGTGCCGGTCCACGCTCGCGAAGTTCACGCGCACCTGCTTGCGATCGAGGGTTCGGCCGGATAGATCAATCAACGACGCACGTACCCAACCGATATTGGTAGTGTAGCGGCCCACGTCCACCGACACAGTCTCACCGCCGCCAGCCCCTGCTGTCGAGGAGCCCATGAGCCGGCCACGATTGTCGAGCAATTCCACAAGTAGCTTGTCGTGCTCTCCGGCCGTGGTCGCGACGCTCACCTGCGCCGTGTCACCCTGCGCGTACCACTGTCGGTCCGGCGACACTGACACGATCTTCCCGGAGCCGGAAATACTGTATGAAGCGGAGCCCCAGTCGTAGTGGCTTCCAGCGGCGCTTAGGATGACATCGACAAAGTGCCGGCCGTCGTACGAATCCCAAGGCAGCGGCAAGGAGAACGTGTTGGCGCCCCGCCTAAGGGTGACGGGCAGGGTGAATCGATTCGCCGTCTGGCCCCATTCGTTGACCACGGTGACCGCAATCTCTGCGCTCGGAAGGCCGGAGGAATTGCTGACTTGAACCGACAGCCTCCCGGCCTCGCGTCCGGGCGTCGCGTCCGGCGCCTCGGCGGCCATTGACCCCAGCGTCAGCGGCGGCTCGCGACGTGCAGCCCAGATGATGGATCGACACAACATCGAATAGAAGTATTCCCACCAGTGGTCATCCTGTTGGCCCAGGATTTTCCAGTCGATGTCGGGTGAGAGACCGGCATTCAAATATCCCAGCGCCACCACCCTTCCCCGTCCGTACGTCTTGACCGCGACAATCGGCTCGCCATCCGCGCCCCGCGCAAGCGCCGTCGAGTCCTTCCCGAGCCGGTATTTGTAGTGCTTAACGTAGTCCGCTGGAAAAGCCTCGAAGGGCACGTTGTCAGTGATGTAGTGGCCGACGGCCGCCTTCCAGGGTCCACCCGCGACAGCGTCCGATCGAATCTCGCGAAATCCACGCGCGTCCAAACGGTCGGACAAAGCGCCCACCAGCGGTGAGATTTCCCAAAGCTCGTCGCCGGTGGGAACATCGTAGGAATCGATGAAATCGTTCAGCGGGCCCTGGACTTTCGGATCGTCGGGCGCAAGAAGACCGGTGGTGGGATGAATCAGCACCAGTCCCGCCCCCTGCTGCACGCGCTGCCGTATGGCCGCCTTGGCCTCAGCGGGCAGACGGTTCCAGCCATGTATGCTGGGCAGGACGATCACATCGTACGCCTTGGAACTGGTGAGATCCTCGGCGAGATACCGGTACAGCAGCTTGTAGTTGCGCGCCTCGTAGTTCTCATCGGTGCCAACCGTCCAGGTGTTCACATCCCAGGCGTCATCGATCGTCACCGTGTCGAAAGTCAGGTTCATGCGTTCGGCAAGCTCGACTAGGGTGCGGCCTTCGCTGACGCTCGGCACTACGAAGGCGTGGATGGGCGGTCCCGGGTAAGGCTTGCCCCAGGGGACATGAGGGCTCTCAACCTGGGTGGTGAAGGGCGCATCGACGCGCGGCGCGGCCGCTTCCGGACGTTGAGCAGGCCAAAGACGCGGGACGGGAAAAAGGGTAAAGCAGATGCACAGCACGGTGCGAGGACCGTCGGTGAACTGCCAACGGAAACCTAAGGGTCGACAGCTCACAAGGCCAGCACCTGGCTGCGGGATCGCAATGCTACTAACGCTGTACCACCATTCAGACAATCGTAAACATTGTAGCGCATCCATGGTGGCGTCGGCCTATCGCGACGTATCAACAACGACGTATCAACAATGTTGGCACAGGCCAACGTGTGTGTGAAGTTCGTTTTCGACGATCCCACAGATGGATGAAACCGGATCGGGTCTAGGATGGACAGCAGCCTGGCCCACAAAATCTGATGCTCGCGCGGTATGACTGGCCTCGACCCGGGGTGGCGGCGCGAGTCGCCATTTTCCCAGCGGGGCCCTGAGAAAAGGGTGCGCTGCAAGGCCCTTCGCCTGGCGCGGCTGTGCCGGAAATGTAGCCTACTGTTGCACGCTATAGTGACAAATAACATCCGCTGCACAAATGACTTGACACATCTCCACTCTCGTGCTATACAAGGGTGAGCTGCCACGATGCGTCTTTGTCGCCCGAATTCGAACCCGCGAATCAGCGAACTCTGCCGGACGCCTGGCATTACAGAAACGTCACGCGGGCGCGGCGGGTACGGGCGGCCGGTCGATGGTGAGCCCCACGTCTTTGCGGGGCCTCAGATGGCGGTGAACGAAGCCGGAATCTGTTTCAGCCGTAAGGAGTTAAGAATTTGACTCGAGATCGGGGCCAGTCACGGTCGGTTCTTCTGCTGCGGCGAGCTTTGGGTCGGCCGATGGAGCGTGTTTACGTAAACGGGCGGCGTGTTTACGTAAACACGCGTGCACCTGAGGAACGGATGCCCGGCGAGCCAAGCCGGAATCTTGCTGATACCAGAGGGCTTGAGAGCTTATGTCGGGAGTCTGGTCCGGCAGCGGCCTCGGGGGCGGTGCCGGAGGTTGGCGGCCTTGCGGGTCCCGAACCAGTCACGTACTCGAATCCTGTCAGGAGCCACTTCGGAGTCGCATCGAACCCAATGGTGGGCTGGCCCTTTAGATAGAGTAGGTTACAGGCGAAAAAAGAGGCTGTTTTGGCATTTTTCGAGGGGGGCGAACCCAATTCTGTAAGTTTTTAATCTTCAGTTAGTTGGCCCCAAAAGCGTGCGTTTTGTAACATTTTTCCCGGATCTGCTGCAGGGATAAAACCTTGCTTCGGCGCGGTGGTGATCGATGACGCGTGGCAGGGCGCTAGACTAGCGGATCGTAATTGTGCCCAGGCGGTACCAGCCGTCGGACTGTCTGCCCTCGATGGCAAAGCGGATGGCTGGCGGACCGGCCGGCCAGGTCAAAGGGTCCAGCATTCCGGCTTCGAGGGTGTAGGGTCCCGGTTTGAGGCTTTCGGGAATATAGATGGTGCCGTCAAAAACCGCGTCGCCAGGCAGCCACTTCCTGACGTCAACAGGAACCCGGATGACCGCGGCGCCCGAACCGTCTTCGGCCTTCAGCCGCAGGGCGAGCCAGTATTCCTCATAGACCGGAGCGACGCCTGCGTTCAGCCACCACATGTGAATCGGCATCATGGCGCCGGTGCCAGCCGACTTCGGATACTCCACGCGCCTCAGAATAAATCGATAGCCCATCTTTTTCTCAAACTCGTCGAATTCCGGCTTCCACTGGGACGGTATGGCAGAAGACTTGATGTTGACGGAGGAAACGTGCCAGCGCAGAGCCTGATCGAGGATATAGTTGACGTCCCAGCCTTGCTTCAGCCAGTAGCCCGGCACCCAGCAGGATTCGAGCGACACCGGACGATGCTGCCAGACATCCTGAATCCCCGCGCGCACAACCTGCTGAGGATACACCGTGAGCATCTCTGCCCGGAAATCCTTGTTGTCGGACGTCAGCCGCATATCTCCCAGGCAGTCGAGTCGCCAGCCTGCTCCGTTCTCGGTACCGTAGCTGAGGGCTTGCTGTTCATCGAAATTCATCAGCAGCGGCGTACGTTTGAAGGCGTCAAGCCAGATGTCGATCAAGGCCTTCTGGTAAGGGAAGGGCGGCATGTACGGACTCCATCCCTCGCCCCAGTAGCCGACCGAAGAGATATCGACCGTATCGATGCCCGGAAGTCCGTCGTAGCGCTCCCCCGCTGCAGCCACCAATTCCCCCCAATATTTCAGATACAGCGGGTCGGTAAAATCAGGCTGCCAGATGTTGCCGTCTTTGTCCGTCGGTTGGTTGGCACGGCGCGCGCCCGAATTTCGGTACCAAGCGGGCAGCGGATGCTTGGGATCATAGGGCATCAGGCGCATGGCCAACTTCTGGTGGTGCGCGCGCGCCTGGGAAACGGCATTGTCGATGATGTCCCAGCGGAATCTGCCGGGCTCAGGCTCAATCACATCCCAGAACCAGCGGCAGTAAGCAATGGAAGTGTCGGGGAAATCAGGCGGCGCTTGCGCCGCAGTGCTGGGCGCGATCGGTCCCTCCTCAGACCACCCGAGGCCAGGGTTCAGCGGATCGCCGTTAAATCGCTGGAAGGTGGTGATGCCCATGCCGGGATTCACCAATACGTCGTGAATCTCGGCCGGCCGCACCACCACCGTCTCACCGTGGCTCCCATTCTGCGCTGCCGCTGTAAGCGCCAGAACGACGGAGGCCAGCACTACCAACTGAGCTCGCCCTTGAAACGCGTTAAGAGTGCGCAGTGCCCTACTCCTGCACATTGTTTCGCTTCCGCAGACTTGCTTTTAGTTTCATTCGGCACGCACTGTCAAGCAGATTCTCCACCAGCAGGTGAAAGACCCGGCGCGGATGGACAGCGCGCCGGGCCCTTGTCCTTCGGGTGCTCCACACGACGAATTTTCTTGACAGAAAGGGTCGCGGGTGGTATTTGGGTACGGTAGTCGGCTTGGCTTGTAACCGCCGCGCGCAAGGCTGAAGTTTGTTTCTGTTCGCATGTTGCTAGAGTCATCGAGGGGGCTCTATGCGGAAGCAGGTTGGAATCCTCCTACTCGGCTGCGCTGTCCTTCTGTGGTCCGGCTACGCTTTGGGGCAGGGTAATCTGGGCGCCATCACCGGCACCATTCAGGACACCGGCGGCGGGGTGATTCCCGACGCCGCTCTAACCATCACAAACGTCGACACCGGCGTGGTCTGGACCGCCAAGTCAAGTAGCGCCGGCTACTATCGTGTGCCCGTGCCCCCGGGGACGTATCGCCTGCAAGCTCTGAAAGAGGGCTTCAAAAGCGAAGTGGCCGATCACATCGTGGTACCGGTGGCCCAACCGGTGACGGTCGACATAACGCTGCAAGTCGGCAGCCAGACGCAGAGGGTTGAGGTGACGGCTGCGGCTACGTTGCTGACGCCTTCCACGGCGGAGGTATCGTCCAGCATCACTCCGCAAGAATTCCAAACGCTGCCCATTCCTCTCGATGACGGCGGCCGGCAGGCACAGAGCTTCATCTTCAGAAGCCTTCCCGGTGCAGTGGGGGACCCCTATCAAGGCTCCATCAACGGAGGACAGCAATTCAGCCACAATATCCTCATTGACGGAGTTACGATCGGCCGCTACGACATGAGCGGCGGATCCATGGATGAGTACCACCCCGGCACGGACGCCATTGGCGAGTTTAAAGTGCAGATGAGCAACTATTCTGCTGAGTATGGAGACACGGGCGGCGCCATCGTTAACTTCCAAATGAAGTCGGGCACCAATCAATTTCACGGCACCGCCTTTGAGTACAACAAGAACCCTGTTTTTAATGCCGCGGGATTGCTGGTGAACGCGTTTCCGGGCTCGACGAAGAACAATGAGAAGGAAAACAACTTCGGCGGCACCATCGGCGGCCCCATCCGCAAAGACAAAGTATTCTTCTTTTTCAGTTACGAGGGAGACCGGTTCACCAACTTCTCCTATGGCAGCCTTACCACCATCCCGACGCCTGCCATGCGGGGAGGGGACTTCAGTTCTTTTCTGGGAGCGCAGGTTGGAACGGATGCTCTGGGGCGTCCCGTCTACACGAACGAGATTTACGATCCCACAACCACTCGAAACGTGACGGCTGGACAAGTCGACCCTGTAACCGGCCTAACGGCTACGGAGAGCACCAGCATCCGCGACCCCTTCCCGGGCAACATCATTCCGTCAACGGGATTCAGCCAAGCCAACTCCGTTCTTCTTCCGCTATTTCCAGATCCTCTATTCAGCGGCGACTTAAGAAACACTCCGCGGATCGCGCCCTCGACGCCTGTCTTAGACCGGAACGCCTATAACGTGAAAATGGACGAGGTGCTCAGCTCCAATCACAGACTCACTGAGATGTTCGGCTATTACAGCCGCGTCCTGTGGAAACGGAATACATCGGATTCCGCCTATCCGCCCTTCCCGGGGCAGCCCATCACCACTTACAAGAACCAAGATGTAATCGGACCGCAGGCGCGCCTGACGTGGAGTTGGACCGTTAACGACCATTCGGTAAACGTGGCCACGCTGGCCTACAACCGCACCAATAACGCGAACAATCTCACTAACAACGCCAAATATACCCCTCAATTGGGTATTCCGGGCATTCCCAACAACTGTTTTCCGCGCACCAGCTTCAGCGTCGGCAGCAACAAGCATATCCAGTTTATGTCGGCGTTAGGCGTGGGGTGCGCCAACATCGATCCTTCGGAGAGCTACATCGGGCAAGACACTTTCACCACAACTCGCGGCAAGCACAGCTTGAAATTCGGTGGTGACTTCACCCGCTATCGTTACAATACCGATGAACCAGGCCCCGAGTCGGGCTCCTTCTCGTTCAACAGTAAGGAAACCTCGCTCCCCGGCTTTCCAACTTCTACAGGCCATCCCTTCGCGAGCTGGATGATGGGCGCCGCAGATGGGGCGAACAGGAGCGTCTACGCAACGGGCCCCGGCTACCGCTCCGGCGTGCTCGCTCTTTTTGTCCAGGATGACTGGAAAACCACACCCAAGCTGACGCTCAATATTGGCCTGCGCTGGGAGCTGCCTCTCCCCAAGACGGAAGCGTTCAATCGCCAATCCGGATTCGATTCCACGGTGCCGAATCCTGGCGCAGATAACATTCCGGGCGCGCTGGTCTTTTTGGGCAACTGCACGGGATGCATCAACCGGACTTCCTTCCAGGATTGGTACTACAAGGAGTTCGGGCCGCGTTTCGGCTTAGCCTACGCGCTCCGGAATAACCTGATCTTGCGGGGCGGATACGGAATCTCTTACGGCCCTCCCATCTTGAATAACTTCGGCAGCCAGAACATTTTCGGTTTCAACAGCTCCGTGGTGGTTCACCGCAAGACCGGCACTTCCAGCATTGATCCGGTCGCCTATCTGTCGGCGTTGAAGAGTGCGCCACTGCCGGCGAACGCCCAGATTGGTCTGCCGGCCTTCACGGGCACGCTTCCCGATCGCGATCCGTCATCGGCCAATGGCAACACTCTCGACTTCTACACTCGAAACTCTCTGGCCCAGCCCTACGTGCAAAACTGGAGCGCGGGATTCCAGTATCTGCTTCCGCACGACGTGATGATTGAAGCGAACTATGTGGGATCGAAGGGAACACGTCTGCTGGACAGCAACTTCGCGCAGGATTTTAACCCAATCAATTCGAAATTCCTGGGTTTGGGCGACATGTTGGACGATGACTTGGCGACCGATTTGGCCGATCCTGTCAATGGACCCATCCTGGCAAGTTACGGGATCACCAAGTTGCCCTATCCAGATTTTGAAAACAACAACTGGGACACCAGCGTTTCCACCGGTACCATGCCTTATCCTCAGTTCTTCAGCCTGACCAACAACTACCCAACCATGGGCAGTTCCAGCTATCACGCCTTGCAAGTCACGGCGCGCAAGAACTCCGCTCACGGGTTGACGTTCATCGGGGCCTATACGTTTTCGAAGACGATTGACGACACGGACACCGCCCTCTATTATCCCAGCTACGCGGTGCAGGACTTCTACAACCGCAAGCTGGAAAAGTCCATTGCTTCTTTTGATCACCCTCAAAGTTTGAAGCTCACATGGATATACGCGCTCCCCATTGGGCGCGGCCAGAAATGGCTGAATTCCGGCGGAGCATTGGATCGGTTGTTTTCCGGGTGGCAGATTTCGGCCATCCAACAGTACCTCTCGGGCGATCCGTTGTATGTGTCCTCTTCGCTAAACAACTTCCTGGCGAGTGGGGTGGCTGTCGTCCCTGGCATCCATGCCGACGTCCTTTCGGGCGCGCCCCAAGAGATGAAGCCGCAAGGATTAAATGCCGTCCTGGTTACCGATCCGAATACCGGCGCGATAACGAACGGGAGCGCATGGCTAAACCCCGCGGCCTTTGGTGATCCGCCTGCCTCTCCGAACGGCAATTACCCATTGCGAATAGGAACCGGGCCGCGGTTCCTGCCGCAGACCCGCGGACCGTTCCAACTAAACGAGGACTTTGGAATCATCAAGAACACACGAATCAACGAAAGGTTCACCGCCCAGATTCGGTGCGACATGTTCAACGTTTTCAACCGTACGGGACTCGGCGACCCCGACACCGCCTTGGGTGACGGGCTACCATCTCAAGGCGGCACCTTTGGACTGGTCACTTCGCCCATGAACGGCCCTCGGGTGATCCAGTTCGCATTGCGAGTTAACTTCTAACCGAAGGGCACGACGTGACCCGTGACCCCTAATCCCTCAGGCTGCGGCGCGCTCCGGCGGACCGCACGTTTTTCGGCGATCGAACACCAGGGTTTGAATCGGGCAACTGGTGTAAGCTAAACCCGGTGACGTTAGATTTTTCAGACTCTCGAGTTTTCCCCTCCCGCGCATTGCATTCTACGATTGCCTGCGTTCTGTCCCTTGTTGCGATGCTGGGCACTTCCTGCCGGCGAAACGAGATTCGGAGTCCCGCTGCGCAAACCCCGCGAGTCGCTAACGTCCTCCTCATCACCCTGGACACGACGCGTGCGGATCACCTGAGTTGCTACAGTCCGCGCGGCGCCAAGACCCCTCACCTTGACGCGTTGGCCGCGCGAGGTGTGCGTTTCGCTCATGCCACCGCGCAGGTACCTCTCACCCTGCCTTCCCACGCCTGCATTATGACGGGTGCTTATCCGCCGGTGCATGGTCTGCGGGACATGGGTGGCTTTACCCTCGCGAAAAGTCACCCCACCATCGCCTCCATTGCGCAAGCCGCTGGTTTTGAAACTGCGGGCTTTGTCGGGTCGCGAATCTTGAGCAAGCATTTCGGGATATCAAACGGCTTCGCGACCTACGATGACGACATGAGTGGCCAGGCCGAGGAAGATTTGCCGGGAAATTACCCGGAGCGCCGCGCTTCGGTGGTGACCGACCACGCCATCGAATGGTTGAAACAAAACGGCCAGAGGAGGTTTTTTCTCTGGGCCCATTATTACGACCCGCACGCTCCCTACGACCCGCCCCAACCCTACAGGCAGACCTATGCCAGAGACCTCTACTCGGGCGAGATCGCCTACATGGACGAACAGGTAGGCCGGCTGCTCGATTGGATTGACCAGGCTGGGTTGAGCCCCCGCACCCTCATCGTCGCGATCGGCGACCACGGGGAGAGCCTGGGCGAACACGGCGAGATGACCCACGGAGTGTTCCTCTATGGCTCCACCACGCATGTGCCGCTCATCATGGCCGGGCCCGATGTGCCTGCCGGTAAGGTGATCAGCGATCAGGTGCGATCAATTGACGTGATGCCGACGGTCATTGAGTTTTTACATTTGTCGCCCGGGGCCGAGGTGCAGGGCGTGAGCCTGTGGCCCCTCATCCGGGAAGGCCGCCACGTCAGATCGAATTACGCTTATCTTGAAACACTTTATCCACGCACCTACATGGGTTGGTCAGAATTGCGCGCCATGCGCACTGATGAGTGGAAACTGATCATAGCGCCGCACCCGGAACTCTACAATCTGCAAACCGACCCGCAGGAAACGAATAACCTGGTGGCACAACACCCCGCGGAAGCGAGCCAGTTGCAAAACAAGATTTGGGAGGTGGCCGGAGAACAAAACAAGCGGGAAAAGGTCATGTCCAGCGCGGTTGATCCGCAGACCCGAGAAGAGCTCGAATCTCTCGGATATGTGAGCGCCGGGACGCCGCGAGAAATTCAGCTCGGCACCCAAGCTCCCGATCCCAAGGATCGTGTGGATATTTTGAAAATTCAATATCAAGTTCAGGAACTCCTCAACAAGAAAGCCTACGGGCCCGCGGCACAATTGATGGAAGAAGGATTGAGGCGCGACCCGCAAAATCCTACGTCCCACCTTTTTCTCGCCACCGCCTACGAGAAAATGCAAAACTTCCCTCGCGCCGTCCAGGTCTATCAAAGCGCCATCGAGAGTAATCTTGGCACCGACCAAATGTATTCCCGGTTGGGGAGGGACGAGTTGCGCCTGCATCAGCTCCCAAAGGCCGTCGATGCCATGGTTCGCGCCAATCAGATCAATCCCACGGATCTGGACAATCTGCGTAACCTCGGAACCGCTTATCTCCAGATGGGCCGCATCGACGATGCCGAAAAGGCGTTCAAGGCCATCACGGTCCAGAACAGTTCTTATGCCGCGGCCTGGAACGGCCTGGGGTTGGTGGCGATTCAGCGTAACGATGGGGACTCAGCCCGTGGTGACTTTGAGAAGGCGCTGGAAGTTGGCCCCGGTGAGGTCGAGCCGCTGCTGAATCTCGGGCTCCTCTATAAGAAGGCCGGTGACAACCGCCAGGCCGTTCACTACTTTGAAATGTTCTTGGCCAAGGCACCGAAATCGCAATATGGAGCCATGTTTCCGGACGTGCGCCAGGCTATTCGTGAGTGCACGAAGGGATAGCAGGAGCGCACCTTTCGCTTTATCAAGTCGGTTCCCTGCCCGCGAAGAGTGTGCTGAGGTGTTAGCGTCGAAGTGAAGAGGGTTAAGTGAGCGTAGGTGCCTGACGCAGTCAGACACCCCCCGCAGAGCGGGTGGCTTAGTGAGTGTGACCGCCTCACAGGCGGTCGCCCTTTTGGTCTAATTTAGGCGTCGCGCTGAATGGTGGTACGCCTGGCAGGATTCGAACCTGCGACCTTTTGCTCCGGAGGCAAACGCTCTATCCATCTGAGCTACAGGCGCTCTTGATGGTGAGTGTAGCCCGGAGGCGCGGGCCGGTCAAGGCGTATCGCTGGTTAGTAGTGGTGCAGTTTGGCGTAGGGGCGGCCCTTGTGGCCGCCCAAATGACAGAACAGATTCGAAATGGGCGACCACAAGGGCCGCCCCTGCGCCAAACTGCACCACTGCCCGGTGGCTGGGGGTTGGTGTATCGCGCCGTGGTCAGCAGTAACGGAATAGTCCCCTTCGGCGCGTCGCCGGCCGGTGGGAGATATAATACCCTCCGGTCCCCATGAATCACATCGCGAATCCGGCAGGAAATGCTGCAGACCGAGGCATGAAGTCCACGGTCCTGGGCATCAGTGTGAACTTGGGACTGGGCACAGCTAAGTGCTCGGCGGGTTTGCTGGGGCACTCATTCGCACTGGTTGCGGACGGCGTGGAGTCGCTCACGGACGTGTTCAGTGGTTTGGTTGTCTTCTTTGGGTTGAAAATCGCGGTCAAGCCTCCGGACGCCGACCACCCCTACGGTCACGGGAAGGCCGAACCTATTGCCGCCATCGTGGTGAGCCTCGCGCTCATGCTGGCGGCGCTCGGCATCATTTATCAAGCCGTTCGTGAAATTACGGCCCCGCACCGCGCGCCCGCGCCTTACACGCTGGTGGTGCTGGCGGGCGTGCTCATCATCAAGGAACTGCTTTTCCGCCACGTTGCCTCGGTGGGCCGAGCCATCGGCAGCACCGCGGTGAAGACCGACGCCTGGCATCACCGAAGTGACGCCCTCACGTCGGCGTTCGCCTTTGTTGGCATTTCCATCGCGCTGCTAGGAGGGCCAGGGTGGCAAACGGCTGACGGATGGGCCGCACTCTGCGCCGCGGCTTTGATCCTTTACAACGCCTGGAGGCAATTGCGGCCTGCAGTGCTTGAAATCGCCGACATTGCTCCGGACGCAAGCCTCGAAGCCCAAGTGAGAGACATCGCTGCTCGCGTGCCAGGTGTCATGGGTCTCGACAAGTGTTACGTGCGCAAGATGGGATTCAGCTTCTACGTGGACCTTCACATTGTGGTGGAGGGCGAGATGACCGTGCGCGAAGGGCATCGGCTCTCCCATCAAGTCGAAGACGAAGTGGTTAGGTCATTGCCTCAAGTTGCTGAGGTTCTTGTGCACGTGGAGCCCGAAGAAGTCTTGAGTCCTTCGCCGTTCGGCCGGGCTTTGTAGATCTGTGGGCAAACGCGCCGCGCCAGCGAACGCGTCGACATCAAGAGAGTACCCCGCTTGTTCTGCGTCCTGCGTTGAGCCGCCTCTGGGACCTGATCTGCGGCTTGTCTTTCCTCGCACCGGACGCCCACGAACGGAATATTTGCGATATTCTATTCGGTCATAAACGGTCTGGTTATGATCGGCAAGACGCTCGATCGATATCGAATCGAGTGCCGCCTGGGCGAAGGCGCAACGGGTGTGGTTTACCGCGCGCACGACCTTCGGCTTGGCCGGGCGGTCGCGCTCAAGCTGCTTCACGAGCAGCTCCATGAGAACCCGAACGCATGGAGTCAACTGCTCGCCGAGGCTCGCATCACCTGCTCGCTCAATCATCCCAACATTTGCACGGTGTACGAAGTCGGAGAGGAAGATGGCCAGGGCTACATCTCGATGGAATACGTGGACGGCAAGCCGCTCCATGTCGCGGTCGCGCCGGACGGGCTGCCCGCCGAGTCCATTGCCAGCTTAGGCGCGCAAGTGGCCGAAGCCCTGCAACACGCCCACGAGCGCGGCATCGTCCACGGTGACGTGAAGAGCGCCAATATCGTGGTGACTGCGCAGGGCCAGGTCAAAGTGTTGGATTTTGGCCTGGCGCAACGCCTCCCGCAAGACGATCTTTCCAAATTGACAGTTTCCCATGAGTCGCTTGGAGAAATCGGCCCTATCGCCGGCACACTGCCCTATCTCGCGCCCGAGCAGTTGCGTGGAAAGGCTGCCAGTGTGCGCACGGACCTTTGGAGTTTGGGCGTAGTGCTTTACGAGATGGCGACGGGAGACTTGCCGTTCAAGGGCGACACCGCCTTTGAAATCAGCATGGGCATCATGGTTGACTCGCGCGTGCTGATTCCGGCTCAGGTGCCGCCGGTGGTGCGGCCGGTGGTAGAACGCTGTCTTGAAAAGGACCCCGCTCGGCGGTACCAGCGTGCCGCAGATGTGTGCCATGACCTCCGAATCCCTGGGTTATCGGCGCAGGGCGCGCGCCCTCGTAGGCAAGGACTTCATCGAGGCCTGTGGGCCCCAGCCGCAGGCATTGTGTCAATCGCAGTCTTGATCGCTTTGGGAATCCCGGCGGCGCGCCGTCAACTCTTCCTGAAAACTTCGGCGGCAGACCTGAGAGGAGTGCCTTCGCTCTCTGAACAAAAGGTGCTGGGCGTCGTCCCGTTTCGTGTCACGGGCGATGCGGCATCCTTAGGCTACATCGCGCAGGGTCTCACAGACGCACTTTCTACAAGGTTCAGCCAGGAGACGTCCATCAGCGTGATTCCGCGCGCCAGCCTTGAGAGAGTGGCTTCCGGCAAGTCGCGCGACGAGGTCGCGAGAGAACTGGGTATGAATCTGCTGATGACCGGAGAGGTGCAGGAGAAAGGGGATCAGCTCCGAATTGGGGTGACACTGCGAGACTTGGCCGACCGCAGACAATTGTGGACACACACCTACACCGGCACGCGCGGTGACTTACTCTCCATCCAGGAGCAAGCCTTCTCCAGTGTGTTGTCGGCCTTGGGAACTAAGGCGACCAGCGCACAAGTGGCCGGGCAACAACCGTCGCCGAACGGGAGCGGCGATGCCTATGATCTCTACCTGCGCGGCCGCGATACCATGAGGGGTTTCAAAGATGCCAAAGATATTCAAGCTGCGATTGATCTCTACGAGGAGGCCCTGAGACGAAATCCTCAATTCGCTTCGGCCTACTCCGGGCTGGCGGATGCATGCCTTGAGATGTACGGACAGAAGAGCGAGACCTTCTGGGTGGAGAAAGCGCTGCACTCCGCCCAGCAAGCCATTGCCTTAAATCCGCGCCTGCCAGACGCGCGTCTGGCTTTGGGAAGCGTGTATGCCGCGACAGGTGACGTTGAGCAGGCCGTGGCTGAGCTCAAGCGAGCGATCGAACTTCAGCCTAAATCCGAAGAGGGTTACCGCCGCCTGGGCAGCGCTTTACTCGCCTCGGGCCGCACGGATGAGGCCCTCACCGCCTACCAGAAGGCAATCGAGTTGAGCCCGTACTATCCCGACAACTACCAGATGTTGGGAGACGCGTACTTGGAAATCGGCGAGAACCTGAAAGCCCTCGGAGCGTATCGCCGAGTGATGGAGCTCGACCCCGGCAACGCCGCCGGCCATGGCGGAATGGGCGCGGCGTACTTCCAAAGCGACCAGTGGAGCGCGTGCATCCCCGAATTCCAAAAGGCTTTGCAACTCCATCCCGACTGGGATACTTACTCAAACCTGGGCTTGGCGTATTTCTATCTGAAACAGTACGACGACGCCGTGAGGATGTTTGAAAAGGCCGTTGAGATGAATCCCACCGCGACCGTGGTTGAAGGGAATCTCGCCGACGCTTACCGATGGTCAGGCCAAAAGGACAAAGCCACCGCCACCTACGAGCGTGCCATCGAGCTGACGAACCGCCAACTGCGGGTTAACCCTCGTGACGCGAGCGCCATGGGTAGCCTGGCCCTTTACTATGCGAAGACGAGTGACATCGGCCAGGCTCTTACCCTGGTGCGCCGCGCCCGGGCAATCAATCCTTCTGATGTCGAGCTCATGTATACAAGTGCGACCGTCAATGCTCTCGCCGGAAAGCAGGAGGCGGCGCTCGCGAGCCTGAAACTGGCGCTTTCCAAGGGTTATTCCACGCGACAAGCTGCCAATGACCCCGAACTCAGAAGCCTCCAGGGCCTCCCCGAGTTCGCCAAGCTCATCGAGAGATACGGGCCAAACGCGCCCGGTGCATCCTGATGGTGGGAGACGGCGCGACAGGCTTCCTCTAACTCTGCGTTTCAATGGCGTGCAGGGTTCCGGCGGCGCCTTAGCCAGCCCGCTGCACTCAAGAGGATGCCGCCCGTTAGGATCAGAGTCAGGCTCCCTGGTTCCGCCGCGGCCTGAGGGGTCGCTGAGACGGTCACAGTTCCGCCCGCAGGGAAGCCAATCAATTCAAACGCGAAGTGGCTAAAAGGGGGCAAGCCAGGTTCGCCAAAGAAAGTTAGGACACTGGAAGTCTGGTCTGTGCCGAATTCGTTGATCATGCAGTTCGAAAAGGGCAGCACATCAAGCTGGGACTCAATGCCGCACGCAAAGATTGAATCAAGGTCACTGGCCGGCCCGCCGGGCGTGACGGTAATGCTGAGGTCCGTGAGGGAAGCCGGGTTATCGTTGTAAAAATCAAAGAATCCGGTTCCAGTATCATCACTGAAGCTGAAGGTGAACCCGGTGAACCATACACTTCCCGTTTTAAGGCGGCGTACCACAAGCTGTGGGTCCAGGACGTTTTCTGACTCGTAAGCCGCCGGGTTCAAAACGATCAGCTCGTTAGCTCCATTCACCACAACGTCGTACGCAATGGTGTCGGCTCGGGCTGAACCCGCGAATAGACCAACGGCGCTCGCCAACAGAAGAAATTTGAAAACCTTCATTTCTTTTCTCCCCTTTTTTGGAGTAAAACTCCAAATCTCCGGTGTTACACTGGCCAGCGCACCCCTTGTGGCCACGAAATTCATCACGATGCTCGGGTGTGTCACACTGTCAATAGCCGGGCAGACGGCTCATAAAACAACTTCAAAAGGCCTTTCGACACCCTCGTATCCTTGTGTTCCTAAGGAAGACTGCGCCGTTGCAACCTTAGATGCTTCTAAGGTGATTCAAGATTCATCGTGCAGTAATTAAGAAGTTCTTAAACTTTACTGAAGTCTTTCTATGCGTGAAGTGAATCTGAGCCTTCGTTCGCCGCATGACTGTAATCCCAACTGTTGATTACGGCTGTGTTTGAGCCGCTGGACGTATTTGGTCCTGCAGGTCCGTTTTGGTCCTTCAGATCCGTCGAGTGGCAGAGCACGTCAAATGCCTTTCCGCTAAGATCAGCCTGGCCACTATAAGTCACCCGGCGTCTGTCATTTGGACCTATCGGAGCTTTTGTTAGTCAGTGGGCTAGAATATCCAATCCGCTCGGCTTGTCTCTTTTGGGATAGTAGGCGGCAACTCGCCCGCGTGGGAGAATCAGCGGCGACGCTCAAAAGGCGCGGAGTATACGCTTCTTTCGGCGTTCCCTGGCAGTGGCTTACGGTTTAAGCCGTCTGCGGTTTGTGTGGCCTTGTGTAACTTCTCCATGGTATGGGTGCGTTGATTACACAAGACTTCCTGGCTTTGGCGTGGCTTTGGGGAAATCGTCTCTACGGTCGCATCTTGGGCCGGCTGGGAGTGCCGTAGTCGCCCTCGCCGAAGGGCAGGAAGTAGCCGACCATAATTCCCATGGCGCTATCGGGCAGGTACTTGCGGGTGGGATTGTCATAAACGGCCGTAACTTTCATTACGTCGCCCTTCGCCAACGGTAGGCCACGTTCCTGCGTAAATTGCACGACCGGGATTGAAATCAGGTGGCCTTCGGCGTCAAGCTTGGCCTCAAGATGGGCGATCTGCCGGTGGGTGGTGTCGTCTTCGAGCGTCAACTCCTCGCCGTAGTCATGCAGGTGCCCTCCCAGGCCCATCAGCCGTCCGCTCGAGTCAAGCGTAAACTCGCCGCTGGTGACGTTGCGCCCCGGCTTCAAGTCGTAGCTGGAGTTGCCGCATTCCTTCACGTCAAACCACACCGGGCGCACGCCCAGCAGCTCGGGACCCACGGTGGTGAGCGGCTGGTATTCGATCTCGATCTCGAGATAGGTCTGCGGGTAGCAGATGGCAGTGTCATTGTGGAACATGGTCGAGATCAGAATTTTCTCGCCTTGGCGCACGCGATACCCAAGGCCAGGAATTGCCGGCCAGTCTGCCAACTCGCCACCCGCGCCGAAGATGTGCTCAGGCTCGCCCCGACAAAGAAAATTGGCGTGATCGGTATCGTAAACCGCCACATGATGGAGCAGGCGGCCGGGCAGGGGGTTACCGGATGCGTCCACGAGCCGGGGATGATACGTCGTGAACCAGCCGTCAAAAGGGACGGTCCAGTGAAGGTCAGGCGCCTGGGCCACGTTCATTCCCGAGCGGCCCGGCAGGTTCCAGGGTCCAAGGCGGAGGGTGATCTCATGCCGGGTTGAGTCGTTTGTCACGGTCACCGTTATGCCGGCGGCCTTTTTCATGGCCATGTGCGGCATACCGGGCATTTTCCCCGTCTCACCTTGCTGAGGGGCGGAGGCGGCCGCGACACACGTCGCAAGCATTGCTCCGGCAAGCCAACCTCGTCTTGTGGTCAGCGGCTTCAGGATAGAACCTCATCCAGACTCAATCATTCACAGCCGCCTGCGAGGCCTTCAAGCCGGCCTTGAGCTGGTCCTCCAGCTCCTTGAGATGCTTCTCAGTGTCGGGGTCCGGGCTTACTTCAAGGGTGGCGGCCACGGCCTGTCCCGCGTTCTGCGCGATGTTTGCCAACTGCTTGTATTTCTCGGGATCGTAGATGTGCTTCTTGTCAAACAGGGAAGCGCTGCTTGCCAGCTCGTTGGCCAAAAAGAGGCCAAACTTGGCGCTGTCGAGCGGAACGGCACCGGCGTTCATTTTCGATTTCACGGCTTCGGCGTCCCCGCCGACGACCTCGGATAACATCTTGGCAATGCCCATACCCGGAGCGCCGAGCGCGGCGTCCGATTGCTCATCCTCTCCGATTTTTTCTCCGCTTTCGACCTTGTCCAGGGTCGCACTCGAAACGGATGCCAACGTGACGGGATAAGGGGCATCGAGCGCGAGACTCTTGGGGATCTGGCCTCCCTTGGTCAACTGCATCGCGGCCTCTGCAAAGGTGAGCGAAATCTCGCCGGCCCGCCGCAAGGTATCGCGGTACAGTTCGTCGTATTCGGACTTGAGACCAGACTCCGTGGTCTTGTCGGAGCCCTTCTTGTAGGCTTCGGCAAGGCTCTTGTAGCCCTCGAACTGGCCGCTCAGGATGATGGCGCGCAGCACGCGGGCGCGGTCCGTGTAGTCGTTCGGTGGATCAGCATCGCTCAGCGTGGCAAGGGCGTCGAGAGCGTGGTCATAGTTGGCGCTGTGGCCCCGCGAAAAGTAATCCTTGGCGTTCTGGTACGTTATGCCCGGGCCGGTGAGTTTCGGCCCTGAGGAAGAGCAACCCGCCATCAGAGCGAGTGCGAGGCCAAACAAGATGAGGCAGCAGAGGTTGGAGTGCCTGTGTCGAGAAGAGATGTTATTCGGATGGACCGGGATATTTCTCGGCGCTGCGCCGGCCCGCGCCATCTGTCGAGGCGCCGCGGTAAGACGACTTTTCATGATCACCCCCAGAATGAGGGGTTGGAACAGCGGTGCAAGAACCGGGCAGTACGGGGCGGTCCGGCTCCGAACCTGCTGCCATTCACCCCCGGGCGTTTTCGACCCGCCGCGAACTATATCGAAAACATCCATCGGTTACAAGGGGTGTGATCGTTTTTGGCGCGACTTCGAAAGAAGGGTTTTTCGTGAAACAAAAACGATGCGGAGCGCGGTGTCACTTTCGGTTCGCTGGCGGTGTGCCCACAACCACTGATACCACAGCCGACGGGTCGAGGAGGTCAGTTCAGGCGCGATCCATTGCCCGAGGTAAGAGCTCAGAAGTTTATGCGGCAGCCCTCATCCGCGAACAGTAAGCACTGCAAGTCTGTGTAGTCACCCTCGAGCCGCGCACGCCAGCGACAGTGACGTCGCTTCGCTGTCTTACTCAGCGCGAAGCGCCTGGACGGTATCGACTCGAGCAGCGCGGGCCGCCGGCACCAGCGAGGCCAAAATCGCCGCCATGAGGATGACTACCGCCGACGCCAGCAACGGAAGCGCCCCGGGAAGCCGCAGCGCCGGGATGAAATTGCCGGCCAGGCGCGACAAGCCCCAACCCACCAAGGCGCCTGCCGCAACGCCAATCGCAGCCATCGTCGCTCCGTCGACGAGCACGCCGGCCAGGATCTGGCGAGGCTGTGCGCCCAGAGCGAGCCGGATTCCAAACTCGCGGGTGCGCCAGCTCACCGCAAAAGCCAGCACACCGGCAACTCCGACTATCGAAATCGCCAAGGCGAGGGCGGCGAATCCCCCGAACACGACGGCATTCACGCGATTGTTCGCCAGAAGCTCAGTGCGGACGTCTTGCAGCGTGCTAGCGTGCTCCACGGGTTGAGTGGCGGCCACAGCTTTAATGGTGCGCGTGATGGTCGGCACGAGCGCGTAAGGGTCGGCGTTCGTGCGTACGAACAACCGGGCCTGGAAGATGGGGCCCTGCCAGAGCGGCTGATACACCGTCATATTGGGCTGGGGAACGATGTTCGCGTCGTCGACGTCGGCCAGTACACCCACGATGCGGCGAGGCTCGGGAAACATACCAATGAACTTGATCAGCGGATCGGTCCACATGATATGACGGTTCAGGGCGTCTTGCCCGGGAAATAACTGCTGGGCGATACTCTTGCTGACGATCACCACGGGTTCGGCACCTATGCGATCACCCTCGTTGAAGTCACGCCCCTCGACAAGCGGAATCCCCAGCGTGGCGAAATAGTTCGGGGAAACAAAGCGGAACCGCGTCCGCAGGTCGTCTCCGTTCTCGCGCTTCCGGCCCTCGACCCCGAATTGCAGGGTGAAGCTCAGAAAAAGGCCGTCGCGCCACGGAGCGGTCATCCCCGTTCCGGCGCTTTCCACTCCCGGCAACGCGCTCACGCGGCGCTGGACTTCCTGGTAGAATTCGGACGTCTGCTGCGGCGTGCGGCCGTCGGAAATCAAGGGCATGTTCGCAATGAGAACATGTCCGGTTTCAAATGCCGGCTGCGCCTTCTGCAGCGTCAGCAAGGTCGCCACCAGCGCGCCCGCGCCAGCGAGCAGGACGAACGATGCGGCCACCTGGATAACGGTAAAGATCCGAATGCCTCGACGGCTCTTGGTGACCCGGCTGGCACCGCTGGTGAGTCCGAGGCCCTGCGCAGTGTCGGCCGACGGAATGCGGGGAACAAATGCGAGAAAGACTGCGGCCGCGAGTGCCAGACCCAGTCCCATCCACAATACGGTGAAATCCGGCCTAAGATCGGCCGCCCTCACTGAGAAGCGCAACGCGTACCGCGCCAGCACCATCACCATCGGTATGGCCACCAGCACACCGGCCAGGGCGCCACTGCCGCAGAGGACCAGCCCTTCTGCCAGCAACGACCGCCGGATGGTGGCCGGGGTTGCTCCCAGCGCAACGCGGGTGGCTAACTCCGATTCACGCCGGACCGTTCGAGCAAGGATGAGGTTCGCGACGTTCGAGCAGGCAATCAGGAACAGCAGCCCGGATGCGCCAAACAGCAGCCAGAGAATGGTCCAGGCGTTGGCATTAATCTCGTCGCGCAACGGTCTGGCGCTGATATGAAAGTGATACTGCGGTTTGTAGACGTCGGGGTGCGCCGACAACATGGCAGCATATACCGTACCAAGCTCGGCGCGCGCGGACTTGAGACTGGCCCCGGGCGCGAGCCGTCCGAACACTTCGGTCATGCGATGCTCGCGCCCCTGGACCATGGTGGCCGAGAGGTGGTGCGGGCTGGTGACGATGTTAGCGATCATCTCGGTTTCGGCAGGGTAAGGAATTGAGGGTTCGAGAACTCCGACCACGACGGCAGAGCGGCTTTGGCCCACACTCCCCAAACGGACCACCTTGCCAAGTACGTTTCGATCAGCGTGCAAGGAGTTTACCCAGAAGCGATAGGTGAGGACTACGGCGCCGGCGGCGCTTGGACCGTCGTCGTTCGCGTTGAGCAGGCGGCCGAGCACAGGGTGCAATCCCATCACCTCAAAGTAGGCGCCGTCAACTACGCCCGCGTGAATTTCACGCGTTTCGGTCAATCCGTCCTCCGTAAAGTCGACAGTGGAGAAGGTGCCGAGCGCGCTGATGGTCTTCAGGTGGGCGCCGATGTCATTGATCTCCGGAACCGAGAAGGTGGTGTCTTCGATCTGTAAGCCCGGCTCGCTCTGCTGGATGTAGATCAGGCGATTTTCATCGCGATTCACCAGCGGGCGCAGCAGCACGCCCCGGACGACACTGAAGATGGCCGCATTCATGCCAATCCCGAGCGCCAGCGTAAGAGCCACCGCGATCCAAAGTGCCGGGACCCGACCGAGTGAACGGATCGCAATCCTGAGGTCGCCCAGTAGCCCTGTCACGTAGTTGGCCAGGAGGGTGATCGCCTCCGTCTCGCTTTCCGACTTGTCAGTGGTGTAGGTCGCCATTTTCCCTCCTAGGGGAGTATTACGCAATGTAGTGCCAAATAGACCCCGTTCGCAACCTTCTCGATCATCGGTCTAGAGAGATGTCGCTCCAGCCTGGGCGATTTCGACATCGTTCCCCGAAATATGACAACGCCTATGCTGAAAAGAAGCAAGAACCACCAGCTAAAACTACGCGACGGCGCTGCAAGTGGACCCCGAAGGCCATTTCTGGGCTCTCGCGAAGCTGAGGCCCGGGCTTCTCCGAGAGTTTCATGCGCCGGCAAACACAATGAAGATGATTGCAGACCGATTCGCCCTTTAGCATCACTCGCTACGGTTTCTTGCAAGTGTCTTGCGGGGCGGGGAGCGTAGGCGGTAAGCTGTCCCCAGTCTGAATGCGTCCCCTGGAGGTTCGGTATGGTTTCGCTTGATGTAAATCCGACGCTGTTGGCCGCCAACTCGCCAGGGCCCCGCAAAAATTCCAGCTTTGTTCTAGGAGGTCGGCAATGCCGCGTCCAGTCTCTGGTCTGCTTTGGGTCGCGCTTGGACTGTGCTTAGGAGCGCTTGCCGCGGCACCGAGTGGTGAGGTCAGCGGCATTTGGCAAGGAAGGTTTCGCCTGGGAGCCGAGGATTATCGAATTGTGCTGCACATCGCCGGCGGATCGGCGGCGACGCTCGACAGTCCTGACACTGGCAAGTTGGGCGTTCTCGTCGAGTCCTTCAAAGCCGGCAACCGCTCCGTCTCTTTCGAGCTTGCCAATCCAAGGGTTTCGTTTAACGGCAGTCTGACCGCGGATCAGCGATTGAGTGGCGAATGGAAGCAAGACAATGAGACCGCTGCACTCACACTGGAACGTATCGCACAAAGCCCAAGTTTCGACAGGGACGGTTCTTATCTGTTTCACTCGCGGTGCACCTCCTGTCACACGCCATTCAATCCCGTGCTTGCTCCGTGGCCACAGAACCTCAGGCTCATGCTGCAGCCGATGATCGTGGCTGCCCTAGAAACCGGGAAGATGAGGAGTCTGGGTTCGGCGATGTCGCATGAACAGCGGTTGGCGGTGGCGACCTATATCGGGCGTCCCGCCAAGCAGGAGCAAGCCGCTCAAGTGAATGCCTGTGGAGCGAGCGCGCCGCCGATGGGAAACTCAGTTCTGTGGAACGGATGGGGAGTGGACCTGTCGAACAGCCGTTTTCAGCCGGCAGAATTAGCAGGACTCACCAAGTTGCAAATCCCGCATCTCGGCGTGAAGTGGGCATTCGGTTACGCCGGCGCGACTATCGCCGGCGGGCCACCAACGATTGTAGGCGGCCGTGTCTTTGTCGCGGGCGGCGATGGGTCAGTCCACTCGCTCGACATGGACTCAGGCTGCGAGTATTGGAGATTCTCGCCGAGTGCGCTCGCCCGCACGGCCATCACGATAAGCGCCGACGGCACGACCGCGTTTTTCGGCGACATGCAAGCCCACGTCTATGCGGTGAGTACCGCGACCGGCGCGCTTGTGTGGAAGGCAGATGTCGATTCACATCCCTTCGCCATGATCACGGGCGCTCCCAAGTTGTATGGTGAGCGGCTCTATGTGCCGGTGTCTTTTGCGGAGGAGCTGGGAGGCGCGAACCCGAAATACCCGTGCTGCACGTTTCGAGGGAGCGTCAACGCGCTGGACGCTAAAACCGGAGCCGTGCTGTGGAAGACTCACACGATTGCGAACGAGGCGAAGGCGACCGCGCTGAATGCGGCCGGCACGCAGATGTTCGGCCCTTCAGGGGCAGGAGTGTGGAGTTCTCCCACGATCGACCCCGAGCGTCATGCGCTCTATGTGGGCACCGGGGATAACTACTCGGATCCGGCCAGCGAAACCAGCGACGCCGTCCTTGCGCTCAACCTGGAAGATGGCAAAATTTTGTGGGTGAAGCAGCTAACCGCGAATGACCGCTTTAACATCGGCTGCGACGCTGAGGACAAATCGAGCTGCCCGAAAACCCTGGCGGCGACTTTGATATCGGCGCTCCGCCAATTCTAAGTAAGCTCGCGAACGGGAAGGGTCTGCTGATCGTTGGGCAGAAATCGGGGGTCGCCTACGGACTCGATCCCGATGCCCAGGGCGCCATGGTTTGGGAGTCGCGCATCGGCAAGGGCGGTATGCTCGGCGGTATCGAGTTCGGCGGAGCTGCGAGCGGCCTGCGCGTATTTTTCCCGTTATCGGATTGGACACCCGACCCCAAAGCTGGAGGCGGCATGTTCGCGCTCGATATCACCACGGGAAAGAAGATCTGGTCGACGGCACCCACCGAGCCAGCGTGCCTCAGTCAGCCGGGATGCGGCGCTTCGCAACAAGCGCCGGCAACGGCGATTCCGGGCGCGGTCTTTGCCGGGTCTCTCGATGGGCATCTCCGCGCCTACGACGAACTCGATGGCAAAGTGCTGTGGGATTTCGATACCGTGCGCGACTTCGCGACCGTGAACGGAGTGCAAGCGCACGGCGGGTCGATCAACTATGCCGGCACGGTGGTGGCGGGAGGAATGCTCTTTACCACCTCCGGGTATTCCGTCAATGCCGGCATGGCAGGTAATGTACTTCTGGCGCTCACGCAGGACGGAAAGTGATCGCAATTGTGTTCGCTGGTCTATCGGCCTGGTCGGAAACAGTGACACGCGGTCTCGCAGGCGCGTAAGGCGGGTGATTTCCGAAATGGACCAGCCCAACTGGCGAGCGCAATACACGTCGCCGAATCGTCGCATTAGGGAGATGCCGCGCCCGCTGCCGGTTCCACCACCAACTTGCCTTTCATGTGGCCATGCCCAAGGCCGCAATATACCGAACATTCAAACGGAAAGGTGCCGGCCTTATCGGCGGTGAATTCCACCGGCGTCGCGACGCCTTTTTTAAGCTTCTGGTTAATGTTGTACGCGTCGAGCTTGAACCCGTGATCGTGGTCGGTGGCAGTAATCACGAGTTTCACCTGCTGGCCCTGTTTCACGGTGATCACCGAGGGATTGAACTCGTATTTTTTGGCCGTCACCTGGATGGTGTCGGCGCCGGCGGCGGCCGGCGCGCTTTCCTGGGCCGCGAGCGCAAGTGCGAAGGCACTCTGCGCAAGCACGAGAGCGGTCACTGCGATCGTTCGTCGACGTTGAGTCATGTTGCACCTCACAGAGAAATGATTGTCCGTTGGTAGTGGGCCAGTTTGAGGTGGCACGGCCATCTTGGCCGTGAGTCTCCACGGGCGAGACGCCCGTGCCACGTCAAACTGGCCCACTACCTGGCCATCCGCGCCGTCGGCTAGCCGCCAGCATGCTGACGCATCCAGAGTACGAGGCCGAGGCGGAAAGGCGCAAGCCGATGGACCTCGAAATCACCCAAACTGGCAGCGCTGGCGAGTGCGACGACTTCGGCGCGAGTGTAAGCTTGCCGCGCGCTGGCCATCCCGTCAAGCCGCGACATCTCCACGCGCCACAGCCACGGGGTCAAGCGTACAAACCAGTACGGAAGCCAGTGGCGCCGAAGATCATTGATGAGTACCGCCTCCCGCGCCATGGAGGCGAGAGCCTTAAGCAACTGGAGCGCTCGAGCACCCGAGAAATGGTGAAGAAACAAGTTGCAGGTGACGATATCAAAGCTGGACGGCGCGAAGGGCAGCGCCAGCGCGTCCGCAACCACGGGATGCACCTCCTGCGTGTCGGGCCGGCCCATGAGAAGGTGGCTCAATTGGCAATCAAGCACAAAGAAATCCGCATCGATGCCCTGCTTGCTCAGTTCCCGGCGCAGGCGTGCGGCCAGCCGACCGTCTCCAGCGCCGACCTCCAGCACTCGCACGCGACGCTTTTCGGTCTGGCGGAAAAACTGTCGTAGCAATCGCAGGTTGTTGAAGACGCCGCCCAGGTAGCGATTCACTCGCCACAGGTCAGCCAGATTTCCTTGAATCTCCTCGAGGGAGCCTGCACCTTGGTCCAGAAGTTCTATCGATGTTACGCGACGCATGGTGGCCAATCTCGTTGTTGACTCGTGAAAACGGCTCCGGAGCTCTTCATTATAAATCCTCCGGCGCAGGCTTCACGGCTCGACATTCAGATGACTTGGATGCGCGGCTCCAAGCCGCGCCGTTAAATTGGTGTCAAAGGGTTGTCACGAATTGTGCGCATCGGTGAAGTCTTCACGCCATCGGTGAAACTGCGTCAACAGGGCTCAATCTCGAGTGGTGGTGCGGTTTGACGTGGGGGCGGCCCTTGTGGCCGCCCAAACGACAGAACAGATTCGAAATGGGCGGCCACAAGGGCCGCCCCTACGTCAAACTGCACCACCACCCAATCTCGCTCGCATTCGAGGTATACTCTTTACCTCAGCTTTTGATCATATTTCGCCCATTTCCGTTTTAGCATCATTGCGGTGCGCCGGTACCATGAAAGCCTGTGTGCTTGATTCGCCAGGAGCAGTTGAGACGAACCCGCTCCGATTGCGCGAGGTGCCGCGTCCCGAACTTGGTAGCGATCAGGTTCTGGTGCGCGTGCACGTGTGCGGCGTGTGCCGCACGGACCTACACGTGGTGGAAGGAGAGCTCCCGCCGCGCAAGTCGCCCGTGATCCCCGGCCACCAGGTGGTGGGCGTGATCGAAAGGGTGGGCGCCGGAGTCTCCCGGTTCAAGCCGGGTGCACGCGTCGGGGTGGCCTGGCTGCAGAGTACCGACCGAACGTGTGAGTACTGCCGCGCCGGCCGGGAAAACCTGTGTGACAACGCCAACTTTACCGGCTACACAGTGGACGGAGGGTACGCCGAATATATCGCGGCGAATGAGCAATTCGTCTATGCCCTGCCCCAGGGTTTCGCCGATGAGCACGCCGCGCCGCTGCTGTGCGCGGGCATCATCGGGTTCCGCTCCCTGCGTCTTTCCGGCATTCAGCCCGGCGGGCGGCTTGGCTTTTACGGTTTCGGGGCCGCGGCGCACCTGGCCATCCAGGTAGCGCGGCATTGGAACGTGGAAGTGTACGTCTCCACGCGTGACCAGCGGCACCGTAGCCTAGCGCTTGAGTTGGGCGCGCGCTGGGTGGGCGCCACTCTTGACCAGCCACCCGTGGGTCTGGACGCCGCCATAGTGTTCGCTCCCGCAGGCGAGATTGTGCCCGCGGCTCTCAAGGCGCTGAAGAAGGGCGGCACGCTAACGCTTGCTGGCATTCATATGAGCCCGACACCGCCCCTCGACTACGGTCTGCTCTATCACGAGCGCGTAGTACGCAGCGTGGCCAACAACACCCGCGAGGACGGCGAGGAGTTCCTGCGAGTGGCCGCTGAAATCCCGATCCACACTGAGGTGGAAACGTTCGGGCTGGGCGAAGCGAATCGGGCCTTGAACGCTTTGAAGAACGACGCCATTCGGGGCGCCGCAGTCCTTGGCGTTTTCGGCGATACCGCGACCTACTAAGCTTGGCTCTTGCGAGCGAAGCCGGAATGTTATTGATGTATAATGGGTTAGAAATATACCTCCGCAGGTCAGGGTCGGTGGGTGCACCTGCACGCAGAGAGCTGATGCGCGGGCCCCCCGCAAGCTGGAATATGGCAAATTGACGGATGATCCCATCATGTTGTTGAAAATAAAGGAAAATGGTTTGGCATGAGAATTGTGAGAATCCTGCCTGATAAACTCAGTCTCAGGGTACCAGGCCTCCGACCGGCGGTCCCAGACCGCCTCCACAGCCCGCGAGTCGGGCTTTCGACAGCTTCTGAGGTGATATGTGAGCGGTGAGAGGGTGAACTATCCCGCCGTTATTCTGGCAGCCGTGGTGCACTTCGTGCTCGGGTCAATCTGGTTTACCGTGCTGCAAAGACCCTGGCTGGCCTCGGTGGGCAAGACGTTGGCCGAACTTAGGCAGCAAGGCAACGCCACCCTCGCCTATGTGGTTGCGTTTGGCGCTAACCTAATTATTGCGTCGGTCCTGGCGCGCCTCATGATTGCTCTTGGCAAAACCGGTGTTGCATGTGGGATGGGACTTGCCGCGTTGTTGTGGCTCGGATTCACCGCCACCACGATGGCCACCGCGCTCGTTTTTGAGGCGCAGTCGCTGGAGGCTTTTGCCGTCATCGCTGGTTATCCGCTGGTGGGGATGCTCCTGATGGGCGCCATCTTGGGGGCTTGGAAGAAGAAGGCTGTCTCTTAGGCCGGATTACCGAGGAACTCTGGGATTGAGGTGAACGGCGCATTGAAGGGTGCGAGCAAGTATTGGTACGCCCAGGTGTGCGATTGAACCTGATTTACCAATCGTCGCATCATACAAACAGAGTATGGTTAGGCCGGACCCCTACGGGAGACATAACACGTTGAGCTGAAGAGAGCTATCACCGGCCGGTAGTTGTCCTAACGATGGAGGGTTAACGGCGGTGGGTTCTCTCAGCGTGAGAAGGGTGGCTGGCACGATGGCCACCGTAAGCGCGGCGGCTCTTCTGTTATGCGCCGGTTGTGCCGTAAAGCACAGGACGCGGGTCGCGGCCTCCGCGGTTCCCCCTCCCCCGGTGGCAGCGTCGGCAGCCGAGTTAGCTGATAAACTTCAGAAGCAGCGTGACGCTGTTCGCACGATGACGGCGATCATGGAACTGGAGCCTACCGCGGGATCTGTCTATTCCGGGGTGATTAGCCAGTATCATGACGTGCGGGCCGCGGTTGTGCTCCAGAGTCCGGAGCAGATTCGTATGCAGGGCCAGGCGCCGGTGGTGCGCACCTCGATTTTTGATATGGTCTCAGACGGCAAGGAATTCAAGGTTTGGATTCCCTCCAAACACAAGTTCATTGTGGGCAGCACCCAATTGACACGCCCAGCCAAAAACTCGTTAGAGAACCTACGGCCGCAGCACATCCTGGACGCCCTTTTGGTGCCGGGTTTCGACTCCGCCCGCGAGCAATGCTTTCTTAATCAGGAGAGACAAGACGCGCACATCTACTACGTGCTGAACATTGTGAGCCGCCATACCGGCGAGACGCTTGAGCTGTTGCGGCGCGCCTGGTTTGACGCCTCCACCCTCGAACTCTCGCGTGTGGAGTATTACGACGCACAGGGCGCTGTGGTCGAGGACGTGAAGTATTCGGCTTATCAGGACTACCAGGGCGTGCAGTTTCCCTCCCATATTCAGCTTGACCGTCCAGGTGACGACTACAGCCTGGGAATGACCATGACGCGAGCCACCTTCAATCAGCCGGTCCCGCCCGAGAAATTTGTTCTCGACAAGCCAGCGGGTGCGGAAGAGATCCGCTTGGGTGCAGACTCTGGGGAGGAGGGTCAGGGTGGGCAATAAAATGATCCTGGCCAATATCCTGCACCGCCCCATCCGGACGGCCGTCAGCGTCCTGGCCGTGGCCATCGAGGTCACCATGGTGATGCTGGTGGTGGGACTCACTCGAGGCCTGCTAGATGATGCCGCGCGCCGCACCCAGGGTATCGGTGCGGACATTATGGTGCAGCCTCCGAACGCCTCGTTTATGTTCGGCCTGAGCTCGGCCCCGATGTCCATAAAGTTTGGCGATCTTCTGTTACAGATTCCGCACGTGCTGTCGGTGGCGCCGGTGCTGTTTCAGTCCAACACCCTTAGCGGGAGCGGAGGGTTGGGCGTGATCTTCGGGATCGACATGGAGAGCTGGAACCGGGTGAGCGGCGGATTCGTCTACCTAGAAGGAGGGCCCTTCCAGGGACCGGATGATGTCCTCGTGGACGATTGGTACGCCAAAGCCAATCACGTGAAGGTAGGCCAGACGCTGAACCTGCTGAACCGGGATTTTCACGTCAGCGGTATCGTGCTGCACGGCAAGGGCTCGCGGCTTTTCATCCCGTTAAAAACGGCGCAAGACCTCTCGGAATCGCGTGACAAGGCGTCAATCTTTTTCGTGAAATGCACGGAACCGGGTTACACGGATGATACGGTCAGCCTGATCCGTCGCAAGCTTCCCGGATACTCCATTCACTCGATCACGGATTACATGTCCCAGATGACCTCCAACAATCTGCCGGCGCTGAACGAGTTTGTGATGGTCCTGGTCGCCGTGGCTGTGTGCATCGGCTTCCTGGTGATTTTCCTTTCGATGTACACTACCATCACGGAGCGGACGCGGGAAATTGGGATTTTGAAGTCTCTGGGTGCGTCAAAGCAGTATGTTCTGGCAATCATCCTGCGCGAGGCCGGCTTCCTCTGCGCTGCGGGAATTGTAGCGGGCTATGGCGGAAGCCTACTGGCAAGAAAGTTCATCAACGTGTCTTTTCCCACGCTTTATGTGGAATTGACGCTAGGCTGGGCGGCGAAGGCGGCCGCTCTGGCCCTGTTGGGCGCACTGCTAGGCTCCTTTTACCCCGCCTTTCGCGCCGCCCAGTTGGATCCTATTGACGCGCTGGCTTATGAATAGCGGTGCCTGCTGCATCGCCTTTGGAACTTAAGTGGAACCTATCATACTGACCGAGGATCTGAAGAAGGTCTACCGGGTCGGCAAAGTCGATGTGCCTGCGCTGCGGGGCGTCAATCTCGTCGTTGAAGAGGGCGAGTTTCTGGCGGTGGTTGGCCCGTCTGGGTGCGGCAAGTCAACCTTGCTCCATATACTCGGAGGGCTCACCGGACCCAGCAGCGGCCGCGTACTGGTGGATGGCAACGACTTTTGCTGCATGACGGATGCGGACCGAACGCGCTTCAGGCGCCACAAGATCGGTTTCGTATTCCAGCGCTTCAACCTGCTGCCCACGCTCAGCGCCCACGACAATATCGCGCTGGCGCAGTCCATCCAGGGCAACGGCTTCAACCCTCATCGATTCGAGCAAATAACGGAAATGCTGGGCATCCGCCACCGGCTGGGGAACCGCCCTTACGCCTTATCGGGCGGCGAGCAGCAACGGGTGGCCATTGCCCGCGCGGTGATTTGCGAGCCCAAGATTCTGTTCGCGGACGAACCCACCGGAAACCTTGACACCGAAAACTCCGAGCTTGTGCTCAACATGCTGAGGAGCCTGAACAAATCCTTTCGGCAGACCATTTTGATGATTACTCACAATCCCGAGGCGGCGGCCGTGACGGATCGTGTGGTGCGTATGCGCGACGGGCGGGTGGTTTCCGCTTGATTCTACCCAGGCTTACAGGTTAAGGTGCTTTAAAGGTCCTGCATTGTGGAGCCATGGCCCGAATTGAACCGATTCGTGAACACTTAATTTCGCCCCCCCTCGCGGCCGATCCTCCACTTGAGGGGGCTTGGGCGAAGGCAAAGCTTGTGGTTTCGAGGGCCGTCTTCTGGTCCTACGAGCGCGGGAGCTGGCAGTATGACATCATCTGCGCCGTCATCCTGGCGTTCATCTTTCTCACACCGCGTTCCTGGTTTCATGACCGGCCCACGCTGGAACTCAGCGACCTCCGGCACCGCCAAGGCGTGATCGAAATCGGCCGCACTCGGGCGGGCGCCGAGTACCTGGTGGACTCGCGCCTGGTTGAATCGTACGAACCGCTCAAGCCTGAAGAGGCCGTCCGGGTGATTCTGCAAGGGCGCCTCAACCATCCGGTCACGGTCAAGTCGCTTGACCCGGTGCTCGACCGGAACAACGTTATGCTCGGCTACACCGTCGTGGTGTCGCCGTGAGGTTCCCGTCACCTCGAGGGCAGTGCCAGACCCTGATCGCCCCGGTGGCGTTCAGCCTGATGTCCGTCTTTCTCGGGCCAGCATTCGTCAGACCACGAATCCACAGGGCCAAGACCGATCTCCAAGAGATTCTCCACCGGATGAACGACGCCGCCAAACGCCTCAGGACGGTCACGGCGGACCTGGACTATACAACGGTTACCGTCCTCGTAAACGATCGAAGTACCGAGACCGGACAGTTTTATCTGCGCAACCCGAAGAGCCCCGAAATGCTGATCGAGTTCGAAAAGCCGGATCCCAAGACCATCCTCTTTCGGAAGAATTCGGCCGAAATCTACTATCCCAAGATGAATCGGATTGAACAGTACGATCTTGCCAGCCACAGCGGGCTTGTCCAACATTTGCTGCTGTTGGGCTTCGGCACCGATGAGGCGAGTCTGAAGAGCGCTTACAATGTGACACTGGTGGGCGAAGAGCAGTTGGAAGGTGAGGACACTGCCGTGCTGGAGCTTACCCCCAAAGATCCCGCGATTGCCGGCCAGCTCACTAAAATTCAAATGTGGGTCAGCGAGGATTCCTGGACGCCAGCCCAGCAGCAGTTCTTCGAGCCGAGCGGTGACTACCTCATCGCCCGCTACACCGGAGTGAAGATTAACCGAACGTTGCCTTCCTCCACGTTTGAGATCAATGCGGCGAAGGGCGTGCAACGCGTCAAGAAGGAGTGACAGCACCCGATTGATCGGACGCCACCTGTGAGCTTTCTCCGTTCAACCCTCCATTTTCGCTATTCGGAACGGCGGGGTTGCGCGAAATCCTCTTTCGGTTCTACGGTTTAAGAGATACGGTTCGGAAACTCTTCGGGTACGGGTCGCGGCGCCCACGGGCCCGCGTAGTCTGCTGACGTGAAGCGGCCATTGATCAAGTCGATTCGAATCCGGCGGGAAATCCGCGCCCTAGGACGGCGGCTGCGTGAGTGGCGCATGATCGCCTGGGCGCTTCTCTCCAGGAATCATCCCGTCGACGCGCACCTCATTCCCGTGCGCCGCTGCAATCTTTCCTGTACTTACTGCAGCGAGTTCGACGATTTTTCTAAGCCCGTGCCCACCGAGGAAGTGCTGCGCCGCGTGGACATGCTGGCTGATCTCGGCACGTCGATCATCACCATCTCCGGCGGGGAACCGTTGTTGCACCCTGATCTCGATCTGATCATCCGTCGCATCCGCCGGCGCGGCCTGCTCGCAGGGATGATTACCAACGGTTATCTGCTGGTGCCGGAGCGGATCGAACGCCTGAACCGCGCCGGGCTCGATCACTTGCAGATCAGTATCGACAACGTCATGCCCGATGAAGTCTCGAAGAAAAGCCTGAAGGTGCTCGACAAGAAGCTCCAGATGCTTTCCCAGTACGCTGAATTTCACGTCAACATCAACTCCGTGCTGGGCAGCCCGGTGCGCAACCCTGAAGACGCTTTGACGGTGGCGCGCCGCGCCCTTGAGCTCGGCCTCACCAGCACGGTCGGCATCCTGCACGACGCGTCCGGCCAGCTCCAACCGCTGTCCGGGGAACAGCAGCGCATCTTCGAGCAGATCATGAGTTACGGCAAGGGCTCCTACGCGCGTCTGAACCGCTTTCAGCATGACATCGCCGAAGGCCGCGAGCACGAGTGGCGCTGCAGGGCTGGCAGCCGCTACTTATACATTTGCGAAAACGGTCTGGTCCATTACTGCTCGCAGCAGCGTGGCTACCCCGGAATCCCGCTCGAGAAATACACCCGCGCCCACGTGAAATATGAATACCACACGCGCAAGACATGCGCGCCGCGCTGCACGGTCTCTTGCGTGCAACAAGTGGCGATGCTCGATAATTGGCGCTCCCCGCAGAAGCTCGAAGCTTTCGTTCCGCTCGCGTCGCTGACGGTCCCTCCCTCGAACGCCGCAACGCCTGATCCTGTTGAGGCTCAAGGAATCGACTAGCGACGAGACGCAAGAAGCCAGAAGCAAGAAACCAAACCACGAAGCAGAACAACTGACTCATTGATTCGATGAGTCAATGAATCACGCCTCAATGGCTCTCACCCCGATCACCCGACCGGCTTGGCACTCGCCTTTCGTCTCCTGTCTCCTGTCACTGACTCTTTTGGATTGGTTTCGTCGGGCTTCTTACTTCTTACTTCTTACTTCTTACTTCTGGCTTCTCGTCTCTCGTCACTGCTTTTCAAGTCCCAACTTCCACTCGATCTGCGCCAGAATGCCACCCACAATCCTCGCGTCGTAGTTGGTCAGGCCCAGCTCTACTAGGAATTGCCGCAGCTTCAGCAGCGTCGCCTGCCGGCTTTTGGGCTGCAGGTAACCAACGTCATCCAGCACGCGCGCCGCCCGATCGAACAAGTGCTCGAGCAACTGCAGCGTGGCCGGGTCCGACTTGTGGATGCGCGCCAGGGGCGATCGGGTTGAGGCGAGGCCCAGCCGCGTGAGCTCGTAGCAGCACACCGCCACCGCCTGTCCCAAGTTCATCGACGGACAATCAGATGATGTCGGAATGCGCACCAGCGCGTGGCAATAGCTCATCTCCGCGTTCGAAAGCCCGGTCTTTTCGGAGCCAAATAGTAACGCTGCGCGCTGAACGCGGGCAGCGCTCCCGGCGGCGCGCTTTGTCGCACCCGATCCTGCGGTGGCTCTCGCTTCCCTTCCCGCCGAGCGCTGTTCCATCCAGCTCTCGAGCCAAGAGCGAAAATCGTTGAGCGAAATCAGTTCGCGGCAAAGGCTGCGCCGCGAACCCGACGTGGTACCCACTACCAGAGACGTGTCCCCTGCCGCATCCACCAGCGTGGGCACGGCTTGGGCCGACTTCACGATCTCTTCGGCCCCCACCGCTGAACGCGTCTCCTGCCACGCCGCCTCATAGGGATCAACCACCACCAGATCGTTGAAGCCAAAGTTGGCCATGGCGCGCGCCGCCGCCCCGATATTAAGCGGATTGCGCGGCCGCACCAGCACGATACGCCAATTAAACTGGAAGAGGCTCATTGAAACCAGATTCTAGCAGGAGCCAGAGGTTGTGGGTGCTACCTCCTCAACTGGGCTGCACCCAGGAGGAGGTTGCCGTGTTGCACGATTTTGCCCTCCTGCCTGTTTCTGTAAACATTGTTCCGTTTATTCCTAACGTTCGTAATGTTCGTGATGTTCTAAACCTTACTCCCGTGCGCGCTTTGTGATGGAGTCAGAGGGGGAGTATTCGCCATGCGCGTGTTCAGGGGTGGTGGAAGATTCCTTGGGATGCTACCCGGCATTCACCTCCCACCGCAAGATTCTGGCTGCGGGGACCGGCCGCTGAAAATGAAAAATGTTACGAACAAACCCAGCACGTTGTTGAAAACAAACAGCCGAGTCTTGGATAACCCAGCATGTTATTGAAATCAAGTGCTTTAGTTCTTGAACCCCAGCATATAAATGAAAATAGGCTGTTTATTATATTTGCTGACGGCGTGGGACTTGATGTGCTAAACCTAGGGAGGCCCGAACGGGGCGTGTTGCTCGGGTCGAGGGACGGGCGCGGGCGGCGCAATCGAACCCATTGCAGTTATAGCAATTAGAAAGAATGACTTAAAGGCTAAAAATGCTCTCTTTTTAGAAACTTTCGGGGGGTACGAACCCAATTCAACTTTTTGCTTTTGTTTCAATGACTTGTACCATGAAAGACGAAATGATGGCCGAGCTTTCGCGGGTCTTCGGCACTGCAGTTTAGTTTTTGCCAGAGGACGGACAGCGTTCCAAAAGTCAAAATGCAAAGCTTTACGAACAAACCCGTCAACTTGCTGAAAACAAAGCCCCCATTTTTTGAAACCCGTCAACCTGCTGAAAGGGCACGGCTTATTCTGAGGAACCCGTCAACTTGTTGATAAGCACGGCTCTCATCTCCATATGAGTAGCGGAAGTGGCCAATTCGATGTCTGCGTCGTCGGCTCGGGCGCCGCAGGCGGCGTGATGGCCACCGAACTCGCGGAAGGCGGCGCCAAGGTGGTCCTGCTGGAGGGTGGCAAGCGGGTGGAGTCGAGCCAGATGCTGGCTCACAAGTGGCCCTACGAGCTACCTTACCGCGGACTGCGAGGCGAAAAGCAGGAGCCGTACTATCAGGGCGACGTCAAGGAGTCCGTCCGCTATGACGATTCGGACGACGTAGGAGTAGATCGCATCCGGGTGCTGGGCGGACGTACCATCCACTGGAACGCGGTCGCCTTGCGCTATGCCGCGCGGGATTTTCGCGAGCGGTCGCTGGCTGGCATTGAGGATGACTGGCCGCTCAGCTACGACGAGCTGGCCCCGTACTACGAACGCATCGAGCAGATGATCGGGGTGTGCGGTAACGACGACGGCCTCGAGATCCTGCCGGCCGGCAAGCACTACCTGCCGCCTATTCCGTGGCGCTGCAGCGAGCACATCCTGCACCGAACTTTGCAGGGCATGGGCATTCCCATGATTCCGGTCCGCAAGGCTGTACTTACCAAGCCCTATGACAATCGCCCGCCCTGCCATTACTGCGGCCACTGCATGGACGGCTGCGACGTTGCGGCCGTTTTTTGCAGCGCCACGGCGCTGCTTCCCAAGGCGCTGGCTACCGGCAACCTCACTCTACGCCAGAATGCGCTGGCGCGCGAAATTCTGGTGGATCGCGAAGGTCGTGCAACCGGCGTTTCATTTGTGGACCAGACCACCCGGAAAGAGGAGACTGTTCATGCGCGTATCGTGGCGGTGTGCTGCGCCACCATCGAAACCGCGCGCCTGCTGCTAAACTCGCGGTCGCCGCAGCATCCCAATGGGCTTGCCAATTCGAATGACGCGGTGGGCCGCTACCTCGCCGGTCACTTGGGCACGGGCGTGCAGATGTACATCGAGGAATTGGAAGGGATGAAGCCGTCGAATCAGGACGGCGCCACCGATCATGCCTTTATTCCACGCTACAACTATCTCTTCGGCAAGCGGGACTATGCGGGCGGCTGGGACTTTCAGGTAAATTTCTCTTCTTACATGTTCCCGCATCAGGCAACGATGCTTGCCGGCTACGGCGCCGATTTCAAAGCTCGCGTGCGCCAGATGCAGTCGGGCTCTCTCCAGATGGGATCGTTCGGCAAGGTGGTGGCGAGGCCTGAGAATCGCGTGACGGTGGACCCGAATCGCAAGGACGTGAGCGGCATTCCTATCGCGGTGGTTCACTTCCGGTTCGGCGAAAATGATCTCAAGCTATGGCACGATTCGAATCAGAGCATCGCCGAGATCCTTTCCAAGATCAAAGGCACAGTGTTCTTTGAACCCGGGTCGCAGCCAGGCGGCTTTGCCAGTCACGAGGTGGGCACGGTGCGCATGGGACACGATCCCAAAACATCCGTGCTCAACCGCTACTGCCAGGCGCACGAAGTGAAGAACCTGTTCGTGACCGACGGCAGCGCCTTTACCACGTCAAGCGAGAAGAATCCCACGTTGACGATTATGGCGCTTTCGCTCCGCGCCGCCGATTACATCAAGGAGCAGCGGCGCCGAGGCGACTTGTAGATATAATATAGGTCCAGTCAAGTAGCCTAACTTCGGAAGTCGTCATTCCCGCGAAGGCGGGAATCCACGCGGATTGGCTTCCGCTGTCAAGGCTTTCGACCATGGATTCCCGCCTTCGCGGGAATGACGGCGCTTGCGCAGTAGAACAGCATGGAAAGAAGAACGGCCCTCAAGATCGTTGCTCTCAGTGCGCTGGCTCCCAAGGTTAGCGCCGCCAAGGCCGCTGCCCATGGCTCAATGGAATCGGGCACTGCCTGGACACCTGAGGCCTACAAACTGGAATTCTTCACCGAGGCTGAGAACAAGCTGCTTGATGGCCTAATGGAAATGATTATCCCGGAGGATAGCCACTCGCCCGGCGCCCACGCAGCGCACGTGAGCCTGTTCGCAGATTTGATGGTGGCTACGAGTGACGAGGCCACGAAGGCCCATTGGAAAAAAGGATTGGCCTTGATGCAGGTAGAGGCGGACAAGTCATCGGTCGCTGAGGCCTTGACACACGCCGCCGCGCTCGCCGGTCAACCGGCATCGGAACTCGGCCGTTTCTTTGGGGCCCTCAAGGAGATGACCGTCAACGGCTACTACACATCTGAAATTGGCATTCACCAGGACCTCCAATACGTGGGCAACACTTACTTGTCCGCGTTTCCGGGTTGCACTCACAAGGAACACTGGTGACTTTGATTGTTCACTTACGCCGGAAGTCGCTTCGGATGAGGCCACCGAGCGGAGCACGCGTCATTGTGACACTTTGAGATTCTCGAAAAGATACAGCCCGCTTTTGCCGGCCACCACAATATCCAGGTCACCGTCTCCGTCGATATCAACCACTGGGATTTGCATGCCTGCTCCTGTCCGCGTGCTGTAGTCGATGATGTGCCGCCGCCATTGCATACGTCCGGATGACTCGAAGGGTTCATACCAGTAGAGGCCCAGGGGTTCGTTGGCGCCGGGGTCGTGTTCGTGAGCGTAAAAGCGTTTTCCAGTCACCAGGTCGCGCCGCCCGTCTCCGTTGAGGTCCACCAGCGTCATGGCGTGCGCTTGCGAGAAGCCATCGTCAATGAGATGTTTCTGCCACGTGCGATTTCCCGATGCGTCTTTCCTCTGTTGGTACCAGAAGATTCCGTACTCGTGGCCCAGGGTGGTGACGAGATCGGGTACTCCGTCACGATCTACATCTTCGACGAAGATGAATCCAGTTGCCCCCAGGTCGAACTCGGGATGAAAGGTCCACGATCCCTGGCGTGGATCAGCGGGTGCTTCAAACCAACCGCGCGGCGTGATGATGTCAGCGCGGCCGTCGCCGTTCACGTCGCCGGCGCCGATGCCGTGCCCCCAGCTCATCGGGCTTACCTCGTGCTTGATCCATGCCTCAGTCGCGCCTGCGCCCGCAAGCTCATACCAGCGCAACGGGAAGTCCGTTTTGCCGAATTGCGGCAGCAATTGAAGGGGCTTGCCGGTGTTGAGAATGTCGACGAGGAAGACGAATTCCACGGGAGATCCGCTGTCGATCTCGTGCTCACGCCAAGGCCCACCGGTATTGCCGGGGTTCTCCCACCAGGTCAGCGGCTTTGACCAATAGGAGCAACTGACGATGTCAGGATATCCGTCGCCGTTCACGTCGATGGCCAGGTCGCTGAGGTCTTCGAGGTAATAGTCGGTGTATCCCAGGTCCCTAAACTTGTGCTTGATAAACCGTAGGCCGCGGCCTGATTCAGGCTCGATTTGCTCGTACCAGTTCTCGCCGCATACGATGTCGAGACGGCCATCGCGGTTCACGTCCGTCACGGTCACGGTTTCTGAACACCCGAGATCGAGCGTGTGCTTGCGAAACAAGATGGCATCATCACCGGCAATGTCAGAGCCCAGGTCGATCACGGGCCCACGCTCGGGAGCCTTTTCCGAGTAGGGCGCAGGTTTCGCGGCCCCGCTAGCGAACGTGGCGCCTGAGCTGGCGCCAAGCAACGTGGCAGCGGGCAGCCCGGCGCTCATCGATTTCAAGAACTGCCGCCTTGCTTCGCTTCTTGGTCGGCTCATGAATGGCTCCTGCGCAGTGAGTTTTCAGACGCCGGGGCGGCCCTTGTGGGCGCCCGACTTACGGTGCACGCTCATGAGTGCTATCACAAGCGGGCGACCACAAGGGTCGCCCCTACGTCTGATTGGTCCTTGGACGAGGGACGCCTATTGAATCGCCAGTTCCCTGCTCAGGCCCTTGATAAATTGCAGACCGCGCAACGCCAGGTCGTCACCCGAAGGCGCCAAGTCACGCCAGATGGCAGCGGCTGCAGCCAAGCCAGGCTCCGGCTGGGCGAAAGACTCGATCGTGAGCCAGCCGTTGTAACCGATATCGCGCAGCGCCTCGAGAACTCCGCGCCAGTCGTTGTGTCCGGTTCCGGGAATACCGCGGTCATTCTCGGAGATGTGGACGTGGCCCAACTCCTTCGCAATCGTGCGCAGCGAGTCGGCCGGATGCTGCTCCTCGATGTTGGCATGGAAAGTGTCAAAGTGAACCTTCACGTTCGGCGCCCCGACATCGTGCACCAGCAGCGCAGCGTCCGCCTGGGTGTTGAGGAAATACGTCTCAAAGCGGTTGAGGGGTTCAATGCAAAGGGTGACGCCGAGTTCCTGCCCTCGACGCGCGGCCGTCCGGAGTGCGTCGACGGCCCAGTTCCATTCGTCTTCAGTGCGCCGCCGCCCTGTCATGACGCCGAGGCCGGCGTAGAGCGGACCACAAATGAGGCTAGCGCCGAGCTCGGCGGTTCGCTCGACGCACCGCTTCAGCACCTCGGCCCCGCGCGCGCGAACATCAGCTTGCGCGCTCACCAGATTGGCCTCGCGAGGGATAACGCTGCAGGTGGTACGTTCAAGACCAAGCTCGTCGAGCATTTTTCGCACGGCGGCAATGTCCACAGGCTCGTCGGGCGACAGGAAAAGCTCGACGCCGTCAAAACCCCAATCTTTGATCCGGGCCAGTAGCGGCTGCTGCTGTTCACCGACGCGCGTCGTCCAGACCATGGTGTTCACGCCATACTTCACTGTTATGCCTCCTGTCGACTCGCCAGCCGCGTCAATATAATCCGAAACGCCGGTGGACACAATGAGGTATTATTTTTGGCGTGTGATTGCGATCCGGATCCGGATCCCGAGCCGAGTGCCGCCGCTCGGAGCGACCACCGGTCCTAAACTTCAGGAGCTGTCCCATGCGGCCTGACAACAAACCCGTTCAAGCCACGATTCACATTGTTGCAATCCTGTCCGGCCTCGGCTTGACGATGTGGCTTCTTCGCTCAACTCACCCCAGCCGCGCCGCCGATGCCGACCGCACCGTCCGCCGCATTGCGCTCGGAAAAGTACAGGCGGGCTCGCTGTATGCCGTCACCATCTCAGTCTCCGACCCCACCCAGATTCAGGGCAAACAAGCGTTTCACGTGACCGTTTCTGACGCCAAGGGCCCGCTGAGCGACAAGTGGCTGCACGCGGCCGACCTTGATTTCTACCTCACGGTCGAGCCGCGTGCTGGTGGTGATCTGATCGCTGCCGTCGACGCTGGGCCCGGCGCCGAGATTCCCGCGCTTTACACGGCTATGAGACGTGTGCCTGAGAGTGTCGCCGACGACGGCAAGGACCGCGTCGGTGCGATTGCTGCAGCCCCCAACGGGACCTGGCAGACGGCCCAGCCCGTTGAGTTTGGGCAAACAATCTACGGCGCCGACGACGAACGTCCGTATGCCCCCTCACCGGCGGAGGATGGCTACGCGGGCATGCTCAAAGGTTTTCAGTGGTTCCGCTTCACATTCCACGGGGCAGAGCCGCGGCTGGTTTACTTCGAGCTTACTGTAACTGATCGCGACGTGCCACTCGACGTCGACATCTTTACGCTGACCAAGAATTCAGCCGGCCAACCCGATGTTGCGCCCTACCGGGACGGAGAATCCATATACCGCATCGAGGCCACACAGAATTATCCGGGTCTTTACAAGTTTCGGACACGAATCCTGAAGCCTGGCGACACGTATTACGTGCGCGTGGCGGCGAATCATCCTGCTTATCAGCTCCGGACTTACGATTACCCCGTGCCTCCTTATACAGACCCGAGTCAGGCCGTGCGCACGGGCATGGATTTCCTCATCGACATGGGTGACACGTGGCTTTCCAACGAGCCGAGGCGCGGTGCGGTGGCGCTGCGCACCAGCATGGCACATTCGGAAACGCAGCTCTGCATCGCTTGCCATCCCACGCAATTTACTGCGCGCGGTTATCTCACGGCCGTCCAAAATGGCTACCCTCCCACCCAACGCGAGGCTCTCGAGTTCATCACGGATCGCATTTATAACAACAGCCGGCCGCTGTACGGCGAGCCTGACACCAATTGGGTGCGCGTGATTTATTCCGCTCGCACGGTCGCCAGCCGATTGCCGGTGATCGAGCACATGTACGAGGCCAACGTAACGCACGATCCGCCGCGCGCCGGCTTCAACGCTCCGTACGGCAATTTTCTCAAAATTCATTACAAGGACGTCAAGGAGATGCCGGGCGACGAAGCCGACGGCTGCGAGCCTGACATTAGCCCGTTCGAGATTGCTACCCAGAGTTGGAAAACTTTTAACCTGCTCTACCAACAGACTCACGATGCGCAGTGGATGAGCGAGCGCGACAATGTCGAGCGCCTGGCGCTCCCGTATGAACCCAAGAACATGATTGATCTGAACTGGAAAATCCAATTCCTGGCCACGGTCAATCGCGAGAAGTACGCGCCTCAACTTGACAAGCTGATCGACCAGCTTTACAGCTACGAAACTCCGGACGGCATGTGGCCGTATCCCTTGGACAAGAAGGCCAAACCTGCGGACTTCATCGCCTACAACGCGATCTTCGCCCTGGCACTCGCGGGCCGGCGTCCGGAGACTGACGAGCACCTGGCACGTGCGGTTGAGGCTTGCTTGCGGGCGCAGCGACCCGAGGGAAGCTGGGAGGGCGACCCGGTCTATCAGGGTTTCAACACGCCGTTCCGCGCCACTCAGTTTGCGGTAATGGCGCTGTCCACCCTCTACCCGGGCGCTACGAAGACGAAGGATTGGGACGCGGCCTATCCGTCGCCGCCCGACCACCTAGCCACGGACAATCTGCCGCTGCTGCTGACTCAGCTCGACCAGTTCTGGGATCTGGCGCCGCAGCCGGTGCTGCAGCAGATTCGGCACGTGTTGGCTTCGAGCGATCAACCTTTGGCGCGCGAGGCTGCGGCTCGCGCTCTGGGCCACATGGCGGACCCGGGAGCGCTTCCGGTGCTCACCAAGGCGCTGTCCGATCCCACCAAGATGGTGCAGTGCGCTGCCGCTTACGCGATTCGGATGATTGTTTCGCGCCGCCCGGATGCAGCCGCGCAGGGGAGTGAATTGCTTACATCCGCCCTTCGCTCGCCCGATGCCCGCGCCCGGTGGGGTGCCACGCGTGTCTTCAACCAGCATTTCAAATCATTGACGGAAGATCCCAAATTGCTGGCCGCGCTTGAGGCCGATCTGAGCGACCCCGTGCCGTTTGTGCGCTTTCAGGCTGCTTCGGGTTTATGGCGCTGGTACTACTGGCGGGTTGATGCCCGTGAGGCGCGCAACGGCATTTTGGAGGCCCTAGCCACTCACCTAAGCACTGAGCCGGACGCGATGGTCCGCCGCGGGCTTGAGGAAAGCGTGTACGACGTACTCGACGAAAACACCGGCTACATGGGCGCCTGGATCAAGACGACCGCAACTCAACAGGACAAGGATCGCATCGAGGACGGTTATGAGGCTGTCGTCCGTGACCAGGCCCACATCCTGGCCGGCGTCCTGGAGAAGGCTTCCCCACAGGGGCGCGAAGCAGTCCTCACGGCGCTTTGGGATTTTCACGTCCGGCATTACGCCTTGCCAACTCTGAAAGAGGGAACGGTGTCAATCGGCCTGCCTGCCGTGCTCACCAAATACGTCGAGGGCGTGCCTGATCTTCACGTGCCGGGTTACGAATATCCTCCTTACCGTGAGACCGTGGATTTCAAATACGACGTGCACAACGGCTTCTTCCAAACCCGCGTCGGGAATGACAGCGAGCTCATCCACTTCTTCCAGAGTTCCGGCCCCGAGCTTGAACAGGCCCTGATCGATTGTCTCAAAGGCGGTAAGGCCGACGACGCCATGAAGATTGAGGTGCTGAAGGCCGGCAGTACGCTGAGCACAGCGGGAGACGCACAGTTTGCACTGGCCGCCTTGAAGCTCAGCCTCGATCCAACCGAGGAGGTGCGCAAGACGGTACGATACGTCTATGAGAACGGCCAGCGGGGCCTGCTGAACCTCTCAAGCCCCGGACCGCCTGACCCGGCGCTGGTGAAGACCGTGGTCCAGATTATCCAGCAAGGAAACCCGGATAGCCAGGCCGTCGTGCTGCCGCTGCTCGCCGCGATACCGTATGGCTCACCGTGGGGCCGCGAGCCCGAAGTGCTGAACGCCTTGCGGGCATCACTGGAAAGGCAGCCCCGGCCGGCAAATTACGCCAGTGTGCTCGACGCTGTGTCTGGTCTTAACGCACTGATGCGGGAACCGGTGGTTCGTGACCAGATTCTCGCCGGTTTGGGCGATCCCGACCCGAACGTACAGCGCGCAGCGATCCAGATCTGCCTGGAACACTTGCTCGATCCGCAGTTCGATCCGCAGTTCGCCGCGCGCGCGGCCCAAGAATTCCCGCGGCTGGGAAGTTCCGGCCGTGGCATTTTGATTGAGGAGGTCAACGATCCCAAGTTCATGCGCCGGCATCTCGCGGTCGCGGGCGGCGCTGTCTCTCAGGACCAGGCCTATTACCTGGGCCACAACGCTTACTACCACCCGCCGGACTTTCTCGCTCAGCCCAGCGTATTGAATACCGTGCTGGCCAGCCTGGAAGACCGAGACGCCAACGTTCGCGCCGCCGCCCTGGATGTGCTACGCAAGGTGCACGGGATAGAACAACGGCAGGATTTTCGGGCTGCGCTGGAGAAACTGCAGCAGGAGCGCAACCCCCGGCTGCAGTTGATCGCTGAAAGGGTGCTGGCAGGTAAGAATCTATCGGAAGCCTTGCAAGACGTCCAGCCGGGCTCCGTCCTTGATTTCAACTTTTTCGTCAAGCGTGTGGAGCCGATCCTGGCCACGCCCGGAGCCGATGGCAAGGCTTGTGTTTTCTGCCACGCCAGCCACGTGATTTTCAAGCTTCAGCCTCCCAACTCGGAAGGTGCCTTCTCAGACCAGGATAGCGAGGAGAACTACAAGTACGCGATGCGGGTGGTGGATATCAGCGATCCGGGGCACAGCCTGATGCTGATCAAGCCCACGCGACCCACGGATTCCGGCGGCGACGTGTCCGATTATCTGGCGACCCACAACGGAGGCCAGCGCTGGCCAGGCAACGAGTCGAGCTGGCAATATAAGACGATTCTGGAGTGGATCAGGGGAGCAACGCTGCAGACCGCAGAGAACGTTCGGGCCCCAAAATAGTGCTCGGCTCGACAGGTTTGGCAGCGGGCGATCAGTTGTAAATCGCAAATCAGAAATCGCAAATCGAAACTTCTGAAAAGGGGTCTATGGAACGCATTTGCTTCTTGCTGAAGGTGAAACCGGATCGCGTACAAGAGTATGAAGCCCGTCACCAAGCGGTGTGGCCCGAGATGCTTGAGGCGCTGCGCCAGACAGGTTGGCACAATTACTCGCTGTTTCTGCGCCCTGACGGCCTGCTGGTGGGCTACCTCGAGACCGACAACTTTGAGGAAGCCGTACGCAACATGCAGAGCTATCCTGTAAACGCCCGCTGGCAACGGGAGATGGCCGAGTTCTTTGAGGGTTCCGAAGGCGGACACGCTGATGAGCGGATGGCGCCACTCAAGGAGGTCTTCCACTTGGATTAGCGTGGGCCGGCTGTCGGGTCGTTGAGCTTTCAACTTTCGACTGTCAACTATCAACTGGCTTTTCTACTTGAAAAATCGGGAGGCATTACATGGTAACTCTGAGCGACGCACGAAGGGTGATTTCGGCCGCCGAGAAGAAAGCAGCCGAAATCGGCCAGCCCATGAACATCGCGGTGGCGGACGGAGGCGGCAATCTTGTCTCCCACGTGAGGATGGATGGCGCCTGGCTGGGTAGCATTGATATTTCCATCAAGAAGGCCTACACCTCACGAGCCTTCGATATCGCCACCAAGGACCTGGCCGCCCACAGCCAGTCCGGATCTCAGTTCTTTGGCATTCACGCTTCAAACGACGGCAAGATTATGATTTTTGCAGGCGGGATTCCGCTAAAGCGCGACGGCAAAGTGGTGGGCGCGATCGGCGTGAGCGGCGGCTCGGGCGAGCAGGATCATGCGGTGGCTGAGGCTGGCGCGGCGGCGTTCTAGCTGAAAGATGAGCGGATCTTGTGGGGAGCGCGTCATGGGCGCGTCATGGTTGGAAGCCTAACTGGGTTCCGAGCCGCGCCGTGGAATCTCGCTCTGCAATGACAGACTTCGAGCCTTTCGCGGCCCGCTGACGAACGAGAGAAAGTTCCATAATTCAATCAGGAGGTGAACGACATGGCAAGCAATCGTGGCTTGGCGTACATGGGTCCGGGCGCGGTCGAGGTCCAGAGCATCGACTACCCGAAGCTGGCGCTGGGAAATCGTAAGTGTGAGCACGGCGTAATACTGAAGATCGTCTCGACTAACATCTGCGGAAGCGACCAGCACATGGTCCGGGGCCGTACCACGGCGCCAAAGGGCTTAATCCTGGGCCATGAGATCACAGGCGAAATTATTGAGAAGGGACGCGACGTTGAATTCCTCAACGTTGGTGATCTGGTTTCAGTCCCGTTCAATATTGCTTGCGGCCGCTGCCGCAACTGCAAAGAGCGCAGCACAGGCGTCTGCCTCAACGTGAATCCGGCCCGGCCCGGCGCCGCTTACGGCTACGTCGATATGGGCGGATGGGTGGGCGGGCAGGCGGAATACGTTATGGTTCCGTATGCTGATTTTAACCTGCTCAAGTTTCCGGATAAGGCACAGGCGCTCGAAAAGATCCGTGACCTCACGTGCCTCTCGGACATCCTGCCTACCGGCTACCACGGCGCCGTCACGGCCGGCGTTACCACCGGATCGACGGTCTATGTGGCGGGCGCGGGACCGGTGGGTCTCGCTTGCGCGGCCGCTTGTCACCTGCTGGGCGCGGCCTGCGTGATCGTCGGCGATATGATCCCGGAGCGTCTTGCGCAGGCCAAGAGCTTCGGCTGCGAGACCGTCGACGTCTCCAAAAGTGCTTCGATTGCTGACCAGATCGATCAGATTCTGGGAGTGCCAGAAGTCGACTGCGCGGTGGATTGCGTCGGATTCGAGGCCCGAGGGCACGGGGCAGGAGCCGCCAAGGAGGCGCCGGCAACGGTTCTCAATTCGTTGATGCAGCTTACGCGCGCCGCCGGCGCCATCGGCATCCCGGGCCTTTACGTCACCGACGATCCCGGCGGCATCGATGAAGCCGCCAAGAGCGGCAATCTGGTGATTCGCATTGGCCTCGGTTGGGCGAAGTCCCACCACTTCACCACCGGCCAATGTCCCGTGATGAAGTACAACCGCGGGCTGATGATGGCCATTCTCTACGACAAAATCAAAATCGCCAAAGCCACCAACGTCACGGTGATCAACCTGGACGAGGGTCCCAAGGGCTACAAAGATTTTGATAAAGGAGCCGCCAAGAAATTCGTCATCGATCCGCATAGCAGCATCTCACGTAATTGAGACTGCAGAGACGAGAGGCGAGGTGTCAGTTGCCGGGTGTCAGGTGCCGGGTGTCGGGTGTCACGTGTCAGGTGCTGGGTGTCAGGTGCCGGGTGTCAGGTGCCGGGTGTCAGGTGCTGGGTGTCAGGTGTCACGTGCCAGGTTTCAGTCGTTGGGAGTTCCTCAGCTCGAGATTCAGTTCGCCGTGTCGATATCAAGGTATCGAAGCTCACTAATCTCTTGAATTATGGCTTCTGACCAATCGACAATGAACTACCGGCACCTGGCACCTAGCACCTGGCACCTGACAACTAACGCCTCGTCTCTTGTCTCTGTTCCTATGTTCCGAATTCTAGTTACCAATGACGACGGTATTCACGCCCCCGGGCTCAAGGCGCTGGAGCAGGCTCTGGCTCCGCTTGGGGAGGTTTTGGTGGTGGCGCCTGATTCGGAGCGCAGCGCCACCAGTCAGTCCATCACCATTCATTCTCCTTTGAGGGTGTACGCGCTTGACGAGCGGCGCTACGCCGTTTCCGGCACGCCTGCGGACGCGGTGATTCTGGCACTCCACCAGTTGCTGAAAACGCCGCCGGCTTTGGTGGTGTCGGGGATCAATGCGGGCGCGAATCTGGGCGAGAATCTCATCTACTCGGGGACCGTGGCGGCAGCGCTTGAGGCCACCTTGCACGGAGTTCCTGCCGTGGCCGTGTCGCTGGCTTCGCGGAAGAACCTCAATTTTTCGGTGGCCGCGGTGTTCGCAGCCGAGCTCGCCGCCAAGGTGATTCGGGAAGGGCTGCCGCCAGGCGTGATGCTGAATGTCAACGTTCCTCGCGGCGAAGTGCGCGGAGTGCGCTTCACCCACCAGAGCCGCAAGATCACTCAGAACATCATCCACGAAAAACAGGACCCGCGCGGCCGTCCCTATTACTGGCAGGATGAGTCGGTAGCCTTTGAGAACGTTGAGCCCGAATCCGACTACTCGGCCATCGTGGCCAACGAAATCTCGATTACCCCCCTCCAGGCTGACCGCACGGACTACCCCAGCCTCAAGCGTCTTTCCAATTGGGCGGCAAGCCTGAAGGTGCCGGCGGCCGAGTCTTCCGAAGCATCAAACGCAGCCGTTCCAATCGCGGCTGCCGACGAACTATAGAAGAGGGCGCCGCTGCGGAGGGGGGCTGCCGAAACGCGATTGGAACACACATCATTCCTCAGACCGCTGCCTGACGTGACGGCGCAGCCAAGGAAGTAGGCTTTCGAAGTCGAACCGATTTGCCCGGTATAAATTCGCGATGAAGGCGTAGGTTTGCGCGGCGTCGGCAGTGAGCTGCGCGCCGTTGATGGCAAGAAAAGTATAGGTGGCAGCAAACGCGGTGCGCTTATTGCCATCGACGAACGGGTGGTTTTGAGCGAGACTTTCCCACAAGGCTGCGGCTTCCTCGATCAGGCCAGCGTAGTAACCAGTCTGTGGCCTAAACAGGGCGGCTTCCAGCAGGCCCTGATCCCGAACGCCTTGGGAACCGCCGTAGCGTTCAATCTGGTCGGCATGAATAGCCAGGACCTCCGCCAAAGTAAGAAAGTCGCTCATTTGGCGAGCTTCTTGTACAGAGGGGCGAATCTTTCGTGGCTGGCGAGATAAGCGCCCATGACGTGAGCGCGCGGCTTCATGCGGTTGTGCTTCTCGATCAAGTCAGTAAGGGCCTCATCCACCAATGCTTGCAGTTGCCGGCCTTCACTTTGCGCAAGTGAACGCAAGGCTGTCGCAAGTTCTGGGTTGACCTGGGTGGCGAATTTCTCACGAGTTTGAGCCATGACACTGTCCCTGCTCTTATTTAACACAAGCCTATCATGACAAATCATGACACGTCAAGACGGCCAGGAATCAGCAGAATCAGCAGCTTTGACGATTCGCACCGGACTCTGGATCAAGCCCGCGTCAGCGTCCGCTGGTAACTCATCCCAGAAGTCTGTAACTTAGAGAAGACGGTATTGAGTCTGCGTGAAGACTCGTGGATTCCCTCTCCCCGCTTTCGCGGGGACAAGTTCGCGGGAATGACCGCGTTGGAGAAGAGCCTCTACTTCCAGCCACGTCATCCGCCGCGAAGGCGGGGACCGACGGTGGACAAATGCCGAGCGAAAGACCCGACAGCTCTCAACAATCATGGAACTCTTCGAACTTACTCGAACACTGGTGAACATCAACTCCGTAACGGGCAGCGAACCTGAGTGCGCCCGGTTTCTGAGCCAGTATCTGCCCGGGTTGGGTCTTGAAGTGGAAACACAACCCGTGGCCGGCGAACGCTGCAATGTTTTCGCGGCCCGTGGCGAGCCGAAGGTAGTGCTGAGCACTCACATGGATACGGTACCTCCGTTCTTCGGGGCTCGCGAAGACGCGGAATTTATCTACGGGCGCGGCTCCTGTGACGCCAAGGGTATCATCGCAGCCCAGGTCGCCGCCGCCCGGCGGCTGCTGGGCGAGGGGTGCAGCGACTTCGGCCTTCTATTTTTGGTTGGTGAAGAGACCACCAGCGAGGGCGCGCAGGCAGCCAATCTCGCACCGCGCGGCTCTCGATACATTATCAACGGCGAGCCTACTGACAATCGTTTGGCCGTCGGCTCGAAGGGCAACTTGTGGTTCAGGATCGAGGTGCAGGGCCGGGCGGCTCACTCAGCTTATCCGGAGCTCGGTGACCCGGCCATCGAGAAACTGCTCGATATCCTGGCCGACGTGCGCCGTTTGCTGCTGCCTCAGGATCCCGTCTTCGGCCCCTCCACCCTCAACATCGGCCTTATTTCCGGCGGCCGCGCTGCCAACGTGATTCCCGATCATGCCGAGGCTGACATCCTTATTCGAACCATACCCGAGCCGCCAGATGTTCCGAATCTGCGCACGCGAGTGGAGAGGCTGCTGGAAGGACGCTGCAAATTGACGCTCATTCGCGATACCCCGCCGCTGAAGTTGGAGGCCCTCGAAGGATACGAGACGCAAATGGTGGCCTTCACCACTGACCTCCCTTCGCTGACGAATTGGGGACGGCCGCTGCTGATCGGTCCGGGAAGCATTCATGTGGCTCACACCGAGGGCGAGAAAGTTCCCAAAGCCGAGCTTTTGAAGGCCGTCGAGATCTACGTGAAGCTGACGCGCGAACTGCTGGCGCGGTGCGATGGTTGAAGACTACGTTTGATCCGCCGCGGCAGTGATGTCGGCAATCCGCACAAGATTCCGGTTCGGCACGGTTATGTCCGGTATCGCCGTAATCCAGGCGCGACGGAGTTCCGGCTCGCCATCTGTAAACATGGCGTCTTAAGTAGAGCACCCTGGGAGCGCGGGCGTCCCGCCCGCAAAGTCGATAAAAGGAGAGAGCGGGCGGGACGCCCGCGCTCCCAGGGCACGTGCCGATTTTGACGCGGCGTTTGAGTTCAGTCACCACCTGCCGGAGTGAGGCGTGATAACATGATTCGGACTCAAGTCAGCTTCGACGAACAGGAATACATTCTGGCCAAGAAGGAGGCGAAGGCTCTTGGTGCTTCGCTAGCCGAGTTTGTCCGCCGAGCGATTCGGAATGCCCTGCCGCACTCGGGAAATGCGCCCTGGATGCGCTACGCGGGCCTTGTGGAGTCGGGAAATCCGCAATCAAGCCGTTCGATCGACGAGATTGTCTATGGCTCCAAAGACTGAATCCTATGTGGATACCTCCGCCCTGATCGCTTTTCTGGATCGGTCGGATAGCTATCACCCCTTTTTCCGAAGACTTTTCGCGACGCCACCTAATTTGGTGACCTCTGCACTGGTCATCGCCGAAGGGCATGGTTGGTTTCTGCGGCGATACGATCAGAACCGGGCAATTCAGTTTCTCAGTTTTGTGGGCGACCTGCCATTGCTTCAGATTCAGGCGTTCGACGACGAGGCGTTGACTGAGGCAGGCAGGCTGATCAAGAGGTTTCATCATCAGCCGCTCACGCTGGCTGATGCTCATGGTCTTGCGATTATGGTTCGCCGCCGTCTCTCGATTTGCTGGTCAACAGACCGCCATCTGGGAATGACCGGCGCGAGGCTTGTGATCGAACAGACCCATTAGCAAGGCGGGCCGACCAAATATAATTTGTGGGATCTCATCTCTTTAGGAGGCTTACCGATGGCTCAGCCGCATTCTTTCGGGAGGTTCTTATCGGTCGTTCTGGCAACATTCGCTCTGACAAGTGTCACGTGCGCTCAAACAACTCCATCGGCACAGAACGCAGCGCAAGCGGCATCCAAGGAGAAAGCTGCCGTTCCCGTCACCATGACAGAGTGTGAGGGGGTCAATAATTGCGCGACCTGGACATTCCTTGGCAAACAAGGAAATGGGCAATGGCCATCCGGCGAGGTTGCAAACCTCAGCGTGGAGAGTCTGGATGGCGACAATGTGGTCATCCGTCGGGCGGACTCGACCGGTTCATCAACGGGTTTGACGGCGGTCTACAAGGGGACTCGGCACGGCGATCGGGTGGGAGGGGAATTCACGTCATCTTGGCCAGGACATTGGGACAACAAAGCCGGCAACTGGTATGCGACAATTGGCCAGAGCACGCAAAGCCCGCCCAGCGTGATGCACTGGTGTGCTGCCGCTTGCAGAACCTGGATCTGGACTAATGGCCACTACGTGGTGCAGGGTGATACCGCCAACAGTCAAGTGGTGACCGTCGAAAGCTTCACTCGCGACTCGGTCATCATGCACCGCACCGATACTGGGCAGTATCCCGGAACCGCCATTTTGACAGGCACGATTTCCAGCGATGGTAACCGCATCATCAACGGAACCATTGCGTGGACTTCTCACCCAGGGTTAGGTCTTTCATCGGGCGCATTCAATGCAGCTTGGGGCGCCGCCATCAACTCCATACCAGGGGGCGACCCCCCAGGACCCGGCCCCCGGCTAGTGGCGCGGCCGGTTGTGTGCTTCCCTTGGTTTTTCTTAATCGTGTGCCAGTAAAGCCCGGCGGCAAATGAGCCACGGCCCATATGGCGCGTCGTCTGCGTTCCGTGGTCAGGTGCAATGCGGGGTCGGGTTTCCTTTATTGTCGCACCGACGGTGCCGCGCGCAGATCGTGTTCAACCTCACCTCCGCGCGACGCCGGCTCAAGCCATTATGAAGAACGTGGGAGGGAGATTTGCAACGTGGCAAAACTTGTCTACGGATTGAGCCAGTCCCTCGATGGCTACGTCGACCACATGAAGCTTGGGCCGCCTGCACCCGCGGCCTTCCGTCACTTCATCGGGCTGGTGCGCGGCGCGACGGGCTTCATTTACGGTCGCCGCACGTACGAGATCATGCGTTATTGGGACGAAGATCTTCCGGATTGGGACGCGGAGGATCGCGAGTTCGCGGTGGTGTGGCGGAGCCGGCCGAAGTGGGTCGTGTCGCGTTCCCTCAAGTCAGTTGGCCCCAACTCGACGCTTCTCGCGGATGACTTCGAGAAGGTGATACGCAGGCTGAAGGCCGAGCTGGCTGGCGAGATTCAAGTTGCCGGACCAGTCCTGGCGCAAAGCCTGACCGAGGCCGGTCTTATCGATGAGTATCGACTCTACCTCCGCCCCGTCGTGCTTGGTGGTGGCCAGCCATTCTTCGCCGGCCCCCGGCCGCCGCTCCACCTGGCGGCCAGCGATTTAATCGCCGATGACCTGATTCGGTTGACGTACGTTCCTGTTTAATCGCGCGACTCGCCCGACGGACTGCGCTCAGAAATTCAAACCGAGACACTACCCGAGCGAGTGGGAGCGAGGCTATGCCGGGTATCTCGGCGCGTCACTTCCGATAGAGTCTCGCCAACCGACTGCGTGAACCGCTTCTGTGGTCCTGTCAGCGAGTAGACGATACCTCGTGCCGACCTGCGCCACCTCGTCGTCCAAGAAGTTCCGAGCGAGTCGACTCCGCTGAGATGAGCCTCCGCGCTGGATCATGGATATTCCGTTGCCCGCTCCACGATACGGGCCAGCACGGGGTTTCAGGAAACTTGCGGTCTGACCCCGTATTTCCATACAGGGTAAGATCGAGGAATTGATTCACGACATCTGAGCCGGAGGCAACGATGCGTAAGCTCACGATCGCCACACTCCTGAGCGCCCTGCTGATCACGCAGGCTCCGCATGCCCAAACGGCGACGCCGACGACCAAGGCGCCGACCAGTAAAGCCGACGTAGGTCCTTGGGCTGCAGCAATCGTAAGCCGCGCTGCGCAACTGATCCCGACGCCGGAGCGTTGGGACAAGGCAAGCACAGGCGAGTGCCAGGCGCATGCGCAGACCTTCAGCCTGCTGTGCGCCTTGCAACAGGCCGCAGACGAGCAGGGCGTCAATCAACCGGAGCATTCGGAGTGCCGATTTCGCGCGACCAAAGAAGGCCAGGAAGGTTCGTGCGGCGTCCTTTTTGACGAGAACCCGAT
>DATJYK010000045.1:0-13147 GCA_035578005.1 Terriglobia bacterium | reverse complement strand
AGGATCGCGGCGCCTTCGTGAGCTGAGTGTATGGGCGGGTGCTTCACCGCGGTTGTCTGCAGGTATTCGGTGCCGATTGCCCGCACCACGGCCTCAGCAAGTTGCAGCTCCATGGCATTTCCTTTGGATTTCAGCGCGCGCGCTCGGCTTCTGGAGCCTACGGCGCGCATGGCTTTTCATGTTCTGGATAAGATCAATCAAATGAGTGAGAGAAAGGTGGGACGGACGGGCTACCGGGTCAGTTGTGTTGCGATAGGACGGCCGATTCGACTTGAGCCAACTTGGAAAGTAGGCGCTGCTGGTGGTCGACAGGCGGCGCACCTTTGAGCACCCAGTAAGCGCGCAGCTTGTCTTCCGCGGTCCGTGCGACACTTAGAGACGTGGTCTCCGCTTCCGTTTCCGGCTCACGCTCGATCTTCAGTTTCAGTTCTGCTGGGTTAGCTTCGAGCAGTCGTTCTCTCAACCTCTCCTGGTCCTCCCGGCCAAGAGACACATGCAGCCCATTCGGAATGCGGACGACCACTTTGACGCGAGCGTCCCTCAATCGCGACGGATTGAGTGGGGTTGCAAAGTGGAAGTCGCCATTCTCATAAACCGCTTGCAGCTCCACCATCTTTCGCGTCGGGGAGACGCGAAAGTTGACGTCGAGGTCCGCGAGGTCAGCCCTCAGACGAGACTCCTTCAGCGTGACCAGGTGATACCCCTTATCCTCCTCTTCGCTGTAGTCGCAACGCGACAGAGATCCGGCATACCAGACCCGCGGCGCAAGCTGCTGACGAAGGTGAATGTGGCTGAGCCCCACGTACTGAGCCTGCAAACGTCGCAACGGATCGAGGGAATACTCGGCGCATCGCCCCACCAAGGGCTGACCGCTGCTCACCCTTGCGCCGGTTACTCCAAAGTGGCCGAAGAACAGGCGATAGCAATCCGCTCGCCGGTCAAAGCGCTGGTTGAACTCCGTTAGCTGCTCGATGAACGCTTCCTGCAAACTCGTCTCCTCGGGCACGCTGACGAATTCGGCCCTCCGTGGATATGGGAAGACGGCGATCGCGGTGCCATCGAGCTCAATGAACTCCGGCTCCTCGCAGAGATAAATCTGGTACCGACTCTTCGCGCGCGAATAGACGTACAAGTCGTGGTTAAGTTCTGCGCCATGATTTCCGGCAACCACGATTACCGGCGCATGGTCAGCCATGCGGATAAGCAGGTCAATCCACAGATTGCGCTCCCTGATTGTCGCCTTGTAGGTCGTGAGGTCCCCATCAACGCCGAAGAGGTCGACGCGGGAACGAATGGCGTCTGCCACAAACCATTCCAAGCACTGAGCCGTGTCTCCGAAGTAGCGATCTTCATTCAAGTGAAAATCGCCAGCGTGGGCTATTTTAATTGGCATCGGCAAAATCCCCGTTTCATGATGGTTGTGACTTAAACCATAAAATTGCCGTTTGGCAAGGTTATGCCTTATTCCGTCTTGTGTCCTGCAATTCTCAGCAGCGGAAGGAGTTAACCTGATTTTGAGCTTGAGGTGGGTTCTCAGCCAGAACGGAGGACCACTGTCTTGAGCGAACCGTCGAACACCAATCAAGCCAGCAGGTTACGGCTGACGCGCTGGCAAGAAATTGGGAGAGGGCGGTAACTCTGGTGGGGCGGCTAACCGGAGTTCGCAGTCCTTAATCCAGTCGCGCGAGTCGGGCCATCGTACGGCGGCGCGGTTCCAGCTATTGGCGACGGTTGGCTAAAAGGTAGGCAGTTACACAGGCTCATTGGACCATGGAGAAACGTCTGCACCGGCGCGTAGTGCTACGCCCGATCCGCATGGCTCGAACAGAGTTGGCCGCGGCTACTCGTAGCGGAGGGCGGTCATGGGATCGAGGCGCGAGGCGCGGTGGGCGGGCAGGTAGCTGGCGGCGAAGCCGATGGCGGCGAGGATGAGCACCGTTAGCGCAAGAGTCAGCGGGTCGCGTGGTTTCAGGCCAAAAAGCATGGAACTCGCGGCTTTGCTTCCGGCGAGCGTGAGTCCGAGTCCAACGGCCAAGCCGATGGCGACGAGGATAGCCACTTCGCTGAGGATGAGACGGATCACTCCGGCGCGCCGTGATCCGAGAGCCATGCGAATGCCGATTTCGTTCGTCCGCTGAGCAACAGTGTAGGAAAGCACGCCGTACAGTCCGACTGCGGCGAGGAGCAATGCGAGGCCACCGAAGAAGCTGCAGAGGGTGGCCATCAGCTCGTCCTGAAGCAGCGAATCGTGAATCTGGGTACGAAGCAACCTGAATTGGATGTTGATCTCGGGATTCACGTCGACGATTTCGTTCTTGACGGAGTTGAGCAGACCGGCGAAGCCGCCGCGCGAGCGAACCAGGAGGCTAAGCCCGGTGAATAGCTGCGGTTCGTCGGTCTGCGCCCGCGCGAAGTACATCACCGGCACCATGGGCGTGTGCATGTCGTTGTAAACGGAGTCCTTCACCAAACCGACCACTTGATAGTAGCGGGCGGGCTTTCCCGGCGGAGCCCAAACGCGGATCTGCTCGCCGATGGGATGCGTCGTGCCGCCAAGAAATTTCTTGACGAACGTCTGGTTGACGATTGCGACCTTCGGCGAGGTGGCATTGTCGCTGGGATTGAAATCACGCCCGGCAATCACTGGCATCTCCATCGTCTCGAAATAGCCAGGGCTGATGTAGTCCTCCCAGGAGGCGCCATTGGGATGATTGCCTTTGGCGTCGAGAACCCAGTCATTGCTGCTGCTGCCGCTTACGGGGGAGCGTTCCGAACTCGCGGCGGCGGCGACCCCGGGCAAAGCGCGAGTGTGTTCCAGGAGATTTTGCTCGAGGATTGGGCCCTGCGCGAGGGACAACTTGAGGGCGCTGGTGTCCAGGTTAGCGACGAGCACGCTATTTTGCTCGAAGCCCGGATTGCGCGTCATCAGCTTTTGGAGGCTGCGCGCGAAGAGCAGAGCGCCCGCGAGCAAGACGACCGAAAGGGCAACTTGCGAGGCGACCAGGATGCGCTGCAAGCGGAAATGTTCGCGGCCAGCGGTCATGCCGCGCCCACCGGTCTTCAGGGCGGATCCCGGGTCGACGTTCCCCGCGCGCAGAGCGGGGGCAAGGCCAAAGAGCAACGTCGTCAGGATCGCGAGCGCGGCGGCAAAACCGAGGACGCGCCAGTCTGTGGGCATGTCGAGAAAGACGGGGTTATCCGACGTGCTGACGAAGGCGATGAGGGCTTGGCTGAGTGCGGCCGCGAGAAAACCGCCGGCAACAGCGCCAGCAACGGCCAGCAGAGCGCTCTCCGAGAGCAACTGACGAATGAGGCGGGCGCGCGAAGCTCCCAAAGCGAGGCGCACAGCCACCTCGCGTTCCCGGGCGCTGGCGCGGGCGAGGAGCAGGTTGGCGAGGTTGGCGCAGGCGATCAGCAGGACGAGACCGGAGAGCCCAAGCAGCAGATAGAGGGGGTTGGAGGCGTCTTGCCGCATATTGGAAAACCCGTTTGCTGCGGGGCGCGCTTCCAGTTTGTATCCCAGATAATGCTTCACACCTTCGGCGTCGTATTGCGGAGGAACCGTTTCGTGCAACGCTGCGGGCGCAATCGACCCGAGTTGCGCGCCAGCACGGGCGAGTGTCCAGCCGGGCTTGAGGCGACCGAGGAGCGCCAGCCACCACGTCTCCCGCGGCCGAGGGCCGGTTATGAAACTGTATTGCGCGTTGATCAGAGGTTCCACACAGATCGGCACGGCCAAATCGAAGCGATCGCCGACTGAGACGCCGAAGAAATAAGGTGGCGTCACTCCAACAATGGGGAAGGGATGGCCTTCGAGAGTAAGCGTCTTGCCGATCACTGACGCGTCGCCGCCGTAGCGGCGTTGCCAGAAGCCGTAGCTGATATCCACAGCTCCCGAACACCCGGCTTGCTCATCTTCCGGATCATCGGCCGGAGAAATCAGACGGCCGATCATCGGCTGCACGCCCAGCACTTGGAAGAACCGGCCACTAATCCAAATGGCCTGGGCATTATCGACCTCGCCGCCCTTAGCGAGGTTCAGTTGAGTGCCACCCCAGGCGGCGATCGAGGAAAAAGCTTGCTGCCGCTTCTGGACTTCCTGCCAGAGCGGGAAGGTAAATTCGCTGTACGGCCCGGTGAAGTTGCCGCTACCCCATTGGTTGGTGTTGAGATGAACCATGGCGAGGGTGCTGGGATCCTGGACGGGGAGCGCGCGCAGGCGGACCGCGTCGATCAGTTGGAAGATGGCGGCGTTGGCGCCAATGCCGAGAGCAAGCGTCAGAATGGCGACCGCGGCGAAGCCGGGCGACTTGGCCAACATGCGCAGCGCGTAACGCAAATCCTGCGAAAGAGTTTGCATACACCCCCCGTGAGACTTGGACGAGGCAAGCGGACTACCAGCCCGTCCAGATTAGCTCCTTTGCTGCGTCTTCGTTATCGGCATCCCGAATTTACGTGGCCTAATTGACTTGGACGTGTCGTCGGGCGACTAGGTTAGGCGTCACGCAGCGACCTTCACAGGAGAATTACATCATCCGCCCCGAACGGAAGGCTGAACTTGACCCGCGGGGCACGTTCTGCCGACTTTCCTTGATCCGCTTCTCTAGGCGGCAATTTCACCGCCAGGGTTCTCCCACGGTAAGTGCAACGGTAGCTGCTTCCACGGGCGGCCGCCGCGCAAGCCGCAGTTCATCTCCCGTCCGCAATCGGGCATCCCCGCACAAGTATGGGCACAAAGTTCAGTGTGCCGCGTGGGTTCCCTTGCCCCTCGAAAGCGGCTTTATTGGAAGACGCGCAAAGAATATCACGTGTGCGCGCATAGCCCGAAACGGCCTTCGGCAGGATGACTTCTGCCGCGTCGGTTTGAGCATCCGGAGGATTTCCGCTAAGCAGGAAAGCGCATAACGGTTGACGTCTTCGTTTCTTAATCCTTCAAGACAGGGACTTCCTTGCGTCAACTCTGCGCCGCCGTCGAGCCTCCAGCGCGCCATCTGGCAGCCTGCGAGTTATCGGCCTAATCCTTTCGTCTACTCCAAAATGAACCCTGGCACCTCCCCCAGCCATGGAGGTACAATTGGCAGCACAGTTGAGTTGAGTGCCGTTCACGGAAAGGGCTCTATTCCAGATCGCCTGCGGTGCAAGGACGTGCAGTATGATCATTCAAGAGCTGGGCAAAAATCAGGATTTGTTTCGCGCGTCTCTTGCTGAAATGGAGCCAGAAGCAGTCAGCAAAGCCCTTAACTGGCTGCGCGGCGAGGCACCGTATCCCTACCCCACTTCGGTGCACTACAATATTACCCTCAGGTGCACGGCGCGCTGCAACCATTGCAGCCAGTGGAGCTGGCCAGCACACCCCGAACTGACACTCGTCGAAATAAATCGTCTTATGGAACTGTTCCGGTCCTGGGGCGTCAAGACCATAACTTTTGGAGGCGGCAATCCCCTTCTGCACGGTTATTTCATCGAAGCCCTTCAGATCGCGCATCAGGCGGGAATGGAAATTGGCATCATCACCGAAGGTGTAAACATGTCTGCGCCGATGATAGATGCCATTTGCGATCATGCTGCATGGATACGGTTCTCGCTAGATGGCCCGAACCCGCAGATTCACGACCAGATACGCAGTGCGCCTGGGCTATTCGCTACAGTGATAGCCTCAATCTCAGATTTGCAGCGTCGCAAGACGGGTGTCCGCATCGGCCTAAACTGTGTGGTCCAGAAGCGTAATATTCACTGCCTAGACGAAATGATCGAACTTGGCGAGAGGCTAGGAGTCACCGCAGTGCTCTTCAAGGTCTCACACGGTGACGACCCGGCCGGGCGTTTCTTGCCCTCTCATGAGGACTGGGAAGGCTTTGTGCAATGGGTCGGCCGTCAGTGCAATCTTTCCACAGCGGTGGCTACAAACGTCTCCGAGCTTCACCGCCTTATGGGGACGGTCTTCCGTGCCCATGATGCAGTGCGGGGAAGACCAGTGCAAAGCTTTTACCGGCAAGGTGACGTACGGTGTTTTGTGCCACTGTTTTTCCTCGTGTGTGATTCGGAGGCAAACGCCTATCCGTGTGATTACCTCCAAGCGGACACACGAGCTTGGAAGGGACGGTACGAAGCGATGCGCGACGAATTCTGTCTCGGCAATCTATTGGAAGACAGCGGGGCGGTTCTCGAGCGTCTCTCCGCCCTTATGCGCCATCGGATCCGCAATTTACCGTGCAGCGGCTACAACGAATGCGGGTGCTGCACGCGCTTCTGCCAAATCAATGCCTCTCTTACCGATATCGAGGCAAGACTGGGCGCAAGTGCCGTCACGCCCGACATGGTGCGAGATTACGTCGCACAGATGGGCCGAGCCGAGCCCTCTCACCTGTTCTTCTGAAACAATGGAGGCAGACTGCTGTGCCTCACGTTTTTATCAGTTACTTCCATGAAGATCGTGATAAAGCGCACGTGATCAACGGTCACCTGAAAGGGGCCGGCATTGAAACCTTCATTGACGATACATCGCTGCACGCCGGTGATAGATGGCGGGCAGAGGTGCAATCCGCCCTCGATAGGGCATTTTGTGTGGTCGCGCTGTGCACCACGCGAGCAATGGACTCCAAAGAGGTGCTCTTCGAGCTCGCGTACGCTATCGGCCATGGAACTCGAGTTGTCCCACTGCGCTATGAGTTTGATCTCCAGTTTCCTGCTTTCCTCGCAAGTTATCAGTTTCTTGATTTCTCGCGCTTTCAGCCTTGGGAAAAGTTGGTCGGCGAGCTGAGATCCTCAACTCCTCAGGATGCTAGCCTAGAGGACAAATGCAGAGAGGTAGGCTTAGAGGATATTGGGGCAGGTCGCTCCGAAGAGGAGAGAAATCGCCAGCTACACCTAATTCTGGAGTCGGCCCGGCGAGGGAGTGTGCTTCTTGTTGTCGGGCGAAGTCTCATCGACTGGGCACTCCTGTCGCAAGTCATTGAGAGCAGAATCCGTGAAAGGCATCTTCACTTGAAGCTTGCGCTGATCGACGTGAACACATTACGAATGGCAAAGCAGGGGGCCCAAAGCGGAAATAACGCTTCATGGATTGACGCGCCGATTCCCTCGGATTGGGCAATAGATGATGTGCCGCTCAGCATGTCCAGGTTCAGCCGAATACAGGTGAAGCCCAAGACTGGATCGCTTAAGATATACGGACTACCCTTCTACCCCTCCCACAGTTTTGTTGCCTACACGAAGGAGGATGGTAAGCGATATTGTCTTCAAGAGGCCGGTATGGCTTCTCCCAAGGGGAGGCGCCCTTATATTGAGCTGTCAGCCGAACCTGACGTCGCGCACGACAGCTACGCATCCCTCCTCGAATGGATGAATCAAAGCATGCTGATAGACGACCGGTTGCTCCTTTCGGACGACGGCGAAAATCGAACCAGCAGAGATACCTCTCATCGCGGCAAGCTCATCGCTGACAAGGTGCAGAAATGTGGCCTGGTTGATGTGACTGCTACAAGAAACGATCGCGACTGGTTCCACGGGGACGTGTCGGACCTCATCGAGCAAACAGCGAACGGCGGCGAAATCTTCCTGGTCGGCCGGAGCATGGTAGCGTGGGCTAACCACCACCTGCAATTGGCCACTGCGATAATTCAAAGGGACATCCAGTGCACATTCGTCATGGCGGACCCGACGTTAGGCCGTAAGCTCAGAAGCCTGGTCACCGGTGACTACGCTGAACTGGACGTTCCAACGTGTTGGGAGATATTTCAAACGAAATTGGTTCCGCTGATCGCGGGCAAAGCCACCAAGGGATCTTTTCGGGTGTACGGCATCCCCGCTTACGTTCCAGTAACGTTTAGCTCTTATATGAATAGAGCAGGGATCCGATGGTGTAGCCTAGAAGCCGGAATTGGCGTAGGTCCGGACGAGCGCCCGGGGTTGTACTTCATCAAGGTTGGAGATGACGATGTTTACTCCAAATTGAACGGAATTTATCGGAAACTTGTCGGGTGTCGTGAGCCCCTTTTGAGAGTGCCGTAGGAGTTGTGTCGGCAATATATAATCACCGCTGGTCTTTGAGTCAATCGATTGGAGGTGGCGCAGTGGCGCAGGGTCGGGGACAGCCAACCTACGGATTTGGCGTTTGCCTGGCTGACGGGCGAAGCCTTTTGAACGGGTGAGAATAAACGATATGTCTAACGAGTTTGTGTTTGGTAATGCCGTTGAGGAGGGACGCCAAGAGTCTTGTTATCCTGGATGGTTTATAGGCTCCTTCGTCTCCCCCGCGCTAGGGCTACGTTGCAATGGAGATGTCGAGGTTAAGTGGGGAATCCACGAGCCTAACGACGAAAAGCGGAGCGGCGGCACAAACGACAAGAGCATGACGCTGACACTTTTGATTAGTGGCTCCTTGTTGATGCAGTTTCCCCAACTGAACACTGAAGTCACCCTTCAAAGGCCAGGCGACTACGTGCTGTTTGCTCCGAAAGTGCAGCACAGGTGGCGCTCGCTCTCCGACTCAGTGGTGGTTACTGTGCGGTGGCCATCTCTTCCGCCTTCGGCGGCTACGGGGCAGGACCCAAGTTAGCCAAATTGGGTCACAAGATAGCCTACTACTCGACTAGAGAGGGCCGGAAATGAGGTTGGGAGTCACTGTCGCCGGGAAGATGCTTGACACGATCTGTGCGGACTACAGCGCCCACAACAAGGATATCATGCAAGGAACGGAGGGCGAGCGGATTCACGCGCTCGACGTGTTAGCTTGGGTTCAGCGCCTGAAGCAAAGCCCTGCGCTGTCATTGAGATTGGCAGCACTCTTTCACGATATCGACAGGGTGGTGACAGCTAAGAAGGGAGCCGGGTTTAAGGGAGATCGCAGGAGCAAGGCGTATCTGTTGCACAAGAAACGCCACGCCCGTCGGAGCGCACGATTCATCATTCCACTGCTAGAACGCCAGGGATTTCCGCAACGTGTCCTCCATAGGACGCGTTTTTTGATCCTGCACCATGATGATACCGGTCGGGAGGTCGATAAACTAAGGGATTCTGATTTAAATTGTCTGGTCGCAGCTGACACATTTGCGTTTTTCACATCTATAGCGCCAGCGCTGTTCGTCGCTGAGGGTGAGTCTAGGACCGGGGACAAGATCAGGTTCATGGTAGATAAGCTCCCCGAACGTGCGAGAAGGCTTCTCTCAAAGAGGCAACTGGACAATCCTACCTTCAACAAGTTGAAGGACGAGATCATCCGAGAGTATTCACGCGGAGCCAGCCGGAACCGACAGCGCTCTACAAAAAAAGGGGGTGGGCGGAAGTCGGCTGGCGTTCGCTAGCCCGCACGCGGTATGTGCTATCACCGCCTCGTTTGGGGTCGCCCAGGGCCAGTCCTGATGGGGGCGGTCGAGCGGCCCACCCGAGAAAACAGCAAGTGCGCCTGGCCCCTGCGTTCTGTGTCTGGTGTTTCGCAACTGCCAGCACGCGGGTAGCATCCGCCCCGATCCACAGCTTTGTTCTGTTTGGATTCCGGAAACGGGCACTTTCGATTCGCACTCCTCGATAACTGTTGGGAACAGCCCTTGTGTTGAACTGCGCGCCAAAGCTAGCAAAGAGGAGTCGACGAAGAAGGGATCATCATCGAGTAACAGTCTGTTAATTCAGCCCGCCCTTTAGATACCGGTCGAACCATTCGATAGTGCGCTGGATAGCATCGATCTGGTTTTCGCGTTTGGCGAACCCGTGCCCTTCGTTGGGATAATAATGCGCGTCCACCGTCTTGCCGGCGGCCTTCAAGGTCTGCACTACTTGCTCGGCTTCCTCCTTGGGCACGCGGATGTCATTGTCGCCCTGCAGTACCAGCAGGGGAGCTTTGGCATTCCGTAGGTACTTGAGGGGCGAGTCGTCTTCATAGACGCTGCGGTCCTTGGTCGGATCGCCAAGCAGAGACTTCTCATATTCCTGCAGCGAAGGATCCTCGTGCTGGAGCATGGTGAACCAGTTGATGATGCCGTATTCCTCCACCGCCGCCGCCCACGTCTCTGGAGTCTTGCCTATCGCCATCAGCGTCATGTAACCGCCGTACGAACCGCCGGTGATGCCGATCTTCTTGGGGTCCGCGTAGCCTGTATCCACGAGGAAGCGCGCCGCATAGACTTCGTCCTGCAGGTCTCCACCGCCCAGATCCTTGATGTTAGCCTTCTGAAATTCCAGCCCGTATCCCGTTGAGCCACGCACATTGGGAGCGATGCACAAGTATCCCCGAGAGGTCAGAGCGGCTGCGGTCCGGTTGAAGGAGTCGGTTGTCTGACCCGTGGGACCACCATGGGGAAGGACGATTCCCGGGTTGCTTCCGTTTCGCTTGAGGTTGAAAGGCATCCACAGGAAGGCGCTGATCGTCTTGCCGTCGAAACTCTTGTAGTGTATCAACTGTGACGGCGGCAGCAGCGCAGGGTTCAGCCCGGCGATCGCGGAAAAGCTCAACTGCGTGGCTTGGCGTGATACTAAATCGTATACCCACAGATCGGATGGCCGCTGCGAGCTCTGGTGCGATAACAGCAGCCGGTCGCCGCCCGGCGAAAACGGTGTTGGGTTACCGGCAAAGAAGGTCAATCCCGCAGGAAAAGAGATTTTGTCCGGTTGCCCGCCATCACGGTCGGCCAAGTAGGCGTCGGTGCGCCCGTCCTCGTTGATGATGAAAGTGTACTTGCCGCCCTGCGGCGCAAAGCTCCCGGCGCTGGCATCCCACCGAGTGTCAGTTACCCAGGTCAACTTCTTGCTCGCGACATCGAGCATCGCAACATTGTTGAATCCCGCTTTCTCGTTTGAAGTCACGAGCAGAGTCTGCCCATCGCCCGAGAGGGACGAAGCCTGATAAACAACCTGCCCCTGGTGAGGTGTAAGGTTCTCACGGTCGCCGCTCGCCACGTCCACGCGGTAGACGTCGGAGTCGGTGTCTCCCACATACGCGCGGTTAGCGTAAATGCTCCGTCCGTCGTGGCTCCAGGCTACAAAGCTCCATTGATAGTCTTTAGTCTGCTCTTGGGTGACGTTGCGCACGTGGTGCGTTTGCCAATCCAGTAGAGCGATGTTTCGTGTAGACGACGTCTTCGGCTTGTAGGAGATGGCAATCGTCGCACCGTCCGGGGAGAAGTGCGCGCCGGTTTCGGAAATGTCGGCGGTGTTGGTGAGATTCATCGCCTCGCCACCGGCGCTCGGGATGGCGAAGATGTCGTAATACTCGTTGCCGCCACGATCCTGCTCATAGAGGATCCACTTACCGTCAGGAGACCAGACAGCACCGCCTTGGCGATCGTCGGACTGCGAGAGCTGGATCGGCCAACCGCCCGACGTCTGCACCTTCCACAAATTGTTGCGCCCCGTCAGATTCGTGGTGAACACGATTTCCTTGCCGTCGGGTGACCACGACGGCCCGCCGACGCTGCGCGTGAAGAACAGCTCATCTATTGGAATGGGTGCTGCGGCGGGGTTGGAAGGCGAGACAACCGACTTTGGGTTGGTCACTTGGCGATCGTCAGGTCCGGAGAACGCCGTCAGTATAACTGCGGCGAACAAGATCACAAGAGCACGGCACGTTCTCACGAGTACCCCCCGGTCAAAGAAGGCTAGAATTCCCAAATACTATACATCTGATCTTTACATCAGTTTTGCCATTGAGGCGGTTGGAAGCAGCCCCTTCCAACCAGTAATTTCGAATCGCGGCCCAGACGCGGCCATCAGAAAACTCGACACGACAACCCGCAACCTAGTCACGGTCGGCTTTCGGACTCGCGGCAAGGATATGCTTTAGAATGGACTCGCGGCAACAATTTGCTTTATCTCCCCACTCTCCCGCGGTTCTGCTCCCCTGGAAACAAAGAACTTCTGCCCTCCGACGCGGCAAGGATATGGTTTATTCCGGCAAAGTTTTGCTCAAAGTGACAATGGTGGTGGTGGGATGGGGGGGTGGGTGGTGGTGATGACGATTATGATGATGATGGTGGTGATGATAACGAATGATGTTAGTCGCGGTGGCGCCGGGCGGCTCATTCCGCGCTTTCGATGTGGCGCGGGCACAGGCGGATGCTAATTAAGCCGCGAAAGACGAGCCACCAGATACACCAGCCGCTTCGTCAGGGCGCCATCGGTAAAGCTGCCTGCCGAGCGACGGTGCGTAGACGGTCCATTCCTCGTCCTTCGGGGCTTGGTCGATTAACATCCATGCCTGCTCCAGCCGCGCGTCCAATAGGTCCATGATGGAGAACGCCAAGGCTTCCGGCAGCATCGGCTGCTTGAGCGCGCCTTTGTCGAGCTCGCCGTGATGGCTCACGATCAGGTGTTGAAGCACGCTCTTGAGTTCGACCGGGAATCCCTGCAAGCGTGCGGTATGCCTCTCAAGTATCTCCAGGCCGAGCACGACGTGCCCTACGAGCTGCCCTCGTGTCGTGTAACCCAGCCGCCGCGACACTTCCAACTCTTCTACCTTGCCGATGTCGTGCAGGATCGCCCCCGCAATCAGCAGGTCCCGATTCAGCCGCGGGTAACGCCTAACGATTGCCTCTGTTAAGCCGCAGAGGCTGACCGTATGCTCCAGGAGTCCGGACCGAAACGCATGATGAACACGCATTGCTGCTGGAGCCACGCTAAGCGGCGCCGCGACGTCGGCATCTTCCAGAATGGAGATCAGTAGGCTCCGGAGATTCGCATCTACGACCGACTCGACAAACGAGCGCAGCTCAGCAAACATTTCCTCCGGATCATGGACCGAAGCGGGACAGAAGTCTGTTTCCTGAAACTCTCCGTCCTCGCAGCGCCGGGCTCGTTGCACGATTAGCTGCGGCCGCTCGTTGTAAAGCTCGATGGTGCCGCGCACCTTTACGATATCGTCGCGCTCGAACAAGGCGGCTATCTCTTGCGGGCAATCCCACGCTTTAGCGTCTAACTCGCCGGTGCGATCGGCGAGGACAAGGTGCAGGTACATCCCTCCGTTTCGCTTCGGTTTCAACTCTTTGTCCCGGACCAGCGCCAAGAAGGTGACGACGCCGTCGCGTGGCAGGTTGGCAATGAAGAAGCCTTTCTCAGCCATGTTCACCTCGCTTTCGTATGTATCAAAAGAGGGCCAGTTGGCCCGACCGGACGACGGCAGGAGGCGTCCGGCGTGAGCCTTTGCGTTTGGGCACGTTTT
>DATJYK010000044.1:0-15730 GCA_035578005.1 Terriglobia bacterium | reverse complement strand
ATGGCCGAAATTACCCTGCTGGCATCAAGGTTCCGGACTCCGAGATGGCGGAGATCAAACTCCGGCGAGACGCTTTTCACGGCGAATGGAACTATGAGATTACACCGCGAGCATGACACTGTTATTTCTTAACGGTTCCTTAGTACCCGTAAGCCTTGCATATTCAATAACCAGCCACGCGTCCCTCCGGTAACAAGGAGCGCAGCCAGATGATGGTTTTATGTGCCACTCCATTCACATTCAACTTCCAAGAGAGCGGCCGACTCTCATTCACCGGTGACTCTCCTGCGAGCCGGACGGCATTGGGCCTGCTGAGGCATCTGTGACCTGTAGCGCCGCCCCGCCCACTGAAGCGGATTAGATTCATGCACCAAGGCGTGAAATGCGGTCTATTATTGGAATCGCCTGCCGCTGTCGGCGTTTGTCGAGGAGGCGGGTCAGGCAGCTTGGCCGGCAAGTGGAGTGAAACGGGTAAATTTTGTTTCATCCAATCGCCGTTATCGCAAACATCGCCGGTGCCTTCAAGAGGCGAACTGATGGCAAACAACAAGAAACGCATCGAGGCCCATTTCATGGAAGAAGCGCGCCGCGCCTGCGCTGTGTTTCCGGCCGGCGAGCTCAAACCTCACGAGAAACCGGATTTTCTGCTACTCACCGACCGCGGCAAGCTCGGCATCGAGGTGACTGAAATCTGCCGCGAGGATCCTCGCGCGGAAGCCGGCCGCCTCTCGAAAATTCCTGATAAGGCGAAGGAACTCTACAGCCGCTATCCGCAGGCCGAGCCGGTCGATGTAAGCGTGGCCTTTGGGCGCGCAGAAGAGGTCGCCTCCATCGCCTCCAAAGTGCTCACCAAATCCCTCGCCGATTTTGTCTATGCACACCGGACAGAGAAGACCGGCTTCAAAAGAGACCTGCCGCAGGGTTTCTTGTACATCGGGATTCTGAGGCCACGCGACCAACCCCACTGGCATGCCGGCCGCGCTTTCCATACGACCATCGCGCGCCACAGAAGATGATCGCTGAACGCATCGCTGAGAAAAACGGCCGCGTGAAGGTGTACAGGCTTTCCGCCACCGAGGTGTGGCTTCTGATCGTCAATAACCGGTTCCTTGGCCCCGGCGAAGTCTACGTGCGGCCCGACGATCTGGCGCAGTGGAAGTTTCCGTTCGATTTCGACAAAGTCCTGATGTTCTTGCGCGAGGCCGACGGCACCGGCGAAGTGATCGAAATTCAGCGCGCATAAAGCCATTACATGGTCCTTTGGCTAATCGCATTCCTGCTGTTTCTGATCCTGCTCCGGCTCTGGCCTGAACTGAGATCAGGGATCACCATGCTGCTAGGCTCCACAGTAATACTTGCCGTCGTGCTCGCATGCTTGGGCGGTGTGGCGGCATTCATGTACTACGGGGCGAAGGCGGCAGAGCACCCGAGCACTGTGCCTTGGTACGGATGGCTGCTGATTTCGGTGGTTGTGGGTTTCGGGGCGTGGCAGGGTTACAAGGAAAAGCGGGAGAAGAAGCGGTTGCTTCGCAGCTACCACGACGATGCAAGTGCACTGACGGATGAGCAGCGCGGACACGCTGAACAGATTTGGGCCGCCCGCGAGCGCAGTCGTCGTCAATTCGCGAGAATTCTACCGCTGGTCGTGGGTTTGAGCGGGGGCGGAGCGGTGTTCATACTGCTTATCGACCGTTTTGGAGCGCTGCTTGGTCTGCTGTTGGGGTTAGTGAGTGGCGCTGTCTGGCCTACGCGACCAGGTTCAGCTTGCGACTGGCGTGGAAGGAACTCAAGAGCGGCCGGCCCGCGGCCGGGCCGGTGAAGTAAAACAACCGGAGCGATGTTTGCGGAAAGGCGCATTATCGCAAACATCGCGACCTTTCCCTACGAAGCTCCTTCCTCGCGCGAGGATTACTACATATTTCTATATATGTAGTTACACACTCATGGAAACATATCCATAAGAAACCAAACACACTACTAACGACCTCACAGCCAAATGGTCAGGCCGACAACCTCCGTCACATCCGCGCACGGCTAAACCTGCGGGATCAGAGCCCAACGCCAATGTTAGCCCAATGAATAAATTAAGATAACGTTGAGTCCACCGAACAACAACAATATGTCCCTCACTAATTCATCGACTTACGGTACCCGTCAGGCGTCCTAAGAGTATATCTATCTTTATAGTTTAGTTAGGCAAGCTGTAGCGCACCTTACCTACATACACGCCGGGATCAAACGAACTATTGAGGATAGCATACTAAGTAAACTAATTATAAGTATAGTTTAACTGTGGAAGTCTCCCGAACCAACTCCAGGAGACAGCTTGATGGATCCGAGCGCCAGCATGTTTCATATTGGCCGTATTAAGTAACTTAAAAATGGGCTTGACAGCTTAACATTCCATGATATAGTCCCGAGATGCGCTAACTCAGCTTCAGGAGGTGGTGAGAAGCGATGGGTGCCCTAGATGTCATGCCGAGAAGGCTTCGCGAGATTGATGAAGAGATTGAGTTCTACGATTTCAAGGAAATTCCGTTTTCACTGAGCCCCGATCCGCGCTACATGTACCTAAGTTATCAGCACACCAAGGCACTGCGTCGAGCTAAACGGAACATTGACGCACGCCAGGGCTTGACGGTGATTTTGGGAGACGCCGGGGTAGGGAAGTCGACGGTAGCTCGGCGGCTGTTTGGAATGTACAGTGACAGCCCGGAAGGCTCCGGCTCCTACGCCATCCGTTACGTCACCAATCCCAGCCACTGGACCACCAGCAACAAGATGTTGCTGACGCTATGCGAGGAGTTTGTCATCAAATCGCGCAGGTCGGAAAGCAAGCAGTGGCACGAATTTCAGGAGCATATGGCCGACCTGTTTCGCCAGGGCGTTACCGTGGTGCTGCTGATCGACGAGGCTCAGCTCATCCCGCGCAAGCAACTCATGCGCATCCGCGAGATTCTGAATTTTGAATCGAACTCGAGCAAGTTCATTCAAATTGTACTGTTTGGCACGCTCGATATGGCCGCCACCCTGGCGGAGCCTGATTTCAAGCCTCTGCGCAGCCGTGCCGCCGGCGGATTGATCACGCTCGACCCTCTCGACGAGAAGGAAATGATGGAAACGTTGCTGTTTCGCATCAAGGTCGCCAGTGGCTCAGAGTCGCATCCGGTTTTCACCCCGGAATGCTTTACGATGGTCGCCAACGCTTCGGGCGGAATCATTCGCGACGCCGTCGATTACTGCAACATGGCGCTCTACTTAGGGTACACAGCCAGGCGGAGGCCCATTGATGAGGAAGTGATGCAGGCGGCAATCAACTCGGTTGTGAAACTGAATGAGCCCGAGCAAGTGGCCGATGCTCTACCGATCGAGCCTGAGGGTGCAGCGCCTGGAATTCAACTCAACGAACCTGCGGGCGAGACCAATGCCCAAGAACAAGCGGCTTCCTGACGAATTGCTGGCTAAGTTGCATGGCAAGGGCACGATGTCAGAAATACTCGACATCGAGCGCGCCCGCTTGCTCAAGCAGTCCGAGCAAGACATGCAGCGCCAACTGGGACGGCCGGAACCACCGGGCTTGAGCGGCGAGAAATCCGCAGATCCCGGCACTCCAGCTACACTGGTGCTTCAACCTCCAGTTCAGCCGCTGGTGCCGGCGGAGGTACCGGTTAGCCGCAGGGCCGAACAAGAACCATCCATCCCACCATCAATGGGCGCCCCGGTGGAGAACATCGCAACTGAGCACTATACCTCGCCACCGATGCCGGTGAGTCTACCAGCTCCCATCAGCAAGAAGGTTGAGGTAGAGACCTACCAACCAGCCACCAGCCATAGCTACAACAATCAAGGCCCAAGCCCTCTATGGCCCTCCGCGCCAACACGTAGTGCCGAGGGTCTCTCGGTTTTGAGCCGGGTGGTGGGAGATGATCTTTCGGAGCTTGGAACCATCTTTCGCCACTCGGTTGAAACCGTGGCCGCGTCCCCACGCTACTCACCTGAGGTAGCGCAAGCCTATTACACAGAGACGGTCAATCTGGCCCTGCCTTTTACGGCCCAGCGTAACTTGCTGGCGGCCATTCGCCGCTTAACCTTGGGCTGGGGAGCGTTGAGTTGCCAAATCACTTTGGAGCTTCTATCCAACATTAGTGGAATCAGAAACTTCAAGACACTGAGGAAGTGGCTTGCTGATCTGAATCGGAGAAATCTAATTCGTTACACCCCCGTCCATGGCGATCTGCGCGGGTCAGTGGTCACACTGACGCCACCGGCTGAGGTCCGTGCTGAGATCGAGCGTTGCTGGCACGAAGGAACATCGCATGGGAATCGGTCTGCCTCACACGCGGCAAATTGAGGGTGGATGAGAACTGCCTATGGCTACTATTACTCTGACCTTCCAGGATAGGATCGAAACTAGGGGGAGGTTGTCTTTTCCTAAGCCAGTCCCACCCCTTCCCCCCAAAATTTGGGGGGCTATCCTGGAATGTTATTGATAATAAAGGGCCGAAAATGAGAAAAATGAGACGAATGAGACTACCCTGGAATGTTTATGAAAACAAAGGTAGTTAATAAAAGTAACCTGGAATGTTATTGATAAATAATAATGTTAGCTTAATTTTGTGATGGCCATCTGGCTTAATTTGTGTTCGCAGGTCAAGGGAAATCCACGCCCACAAGCGGCTTGTTGGGTGATTTTAGGGGCTGATTTGATTCGCAGGTGAAGGGAAATGGGTATTTCTGGTCTATTTTCGCAGGTTGAGGGAATAGTTGCAGGCGGAGGGAAGTCCCGACGCAGGTTCAGGGAGATGGCTTCGCAGGTCAAGGGAAATATCTTCGCAGGTTGAGGGAATAATATCGTTGTATGTTGTTGTATAAAAATAACATAGATGTAACGAGAGTATTTTTGATAGATGTTTAGATAGTGTTACACAACATGTTGATGGGAGTTCTGGATCAAATGGCTCAAGAACAAACCAGACAACAATCAAAAAGGACTTCTAAGATCCTTGAGTTGAATCACACTCTTGAGCTTGATTTCGAGGCCAAGACTGATCAAACACGACAGATTATTGAAAAACACCTGGGCGCCCCAAGTCCCGAGTTCATAAAGATCGAAAAAAACCTGGCCTCATTAGGCTTCTTCAGTCCCTCTCACAAAAGAATCAGTGGCGCGCGGCAGAAGGTGGTCGCCATGTCACGCGAAATGAACGGAAAGCGAGTGGAGGCGCGAGCTACCATCCTACCTTCCGCTCAATACGGCCTTCCAACCACAGCAGATCAAGACACCTATCTAGCCATCTTAAAACTGGCTACCGAAATGTACCGGAAGCATGGGAAAGTGACAAATCCCATCAGTTTCACCTCAGCCGAAATTTTGCGCATTCAGGGAAAGAGTTGCGTCTCCGGCTACCACTACAAGGAGCTGCTGGAGCAACTGATGCGGATCAAAACCTCCACGATCGTTTCAGAGGGCACAGTCTATTTCGCCGGCCGGAAGGTATGGGCGAAGGACGCATTTAATGTGATCAACCGGCTAGTGCTCCTTGGAACTGCCATGGAAGATGGCACGGTGGCGGATAAGCACTATGTGTGGTTTTCAGACTGGCAAATCGAGAATATTAACAGCAACTACCTTCTCCCTATCGACTACGATTCTTACAAACAACTCCGGAACCACATCGCGAAAATCCTGGTGCCACTTCTTCAAATCTGGCTCTATGCGTCGCGCGAGCAAGGCTGCTTTGAGAAGCGATACGAAGAGATCTGCCAATTCCTAAACATTCGCGCCTACCAGCACCAATCCAAGATCAAGGAAAAACTGGGGCCTTCACTGGATGAGCTTACCGCACACGGTTACCTCTCGAGTTGGCGTCTGGAGAAAACAAGCGACGGGGCCAGCTACAAAATAGTCCTCTACCACGGTGAGAAGTTCCATCGTGACCTGCGCCGGCGGCCAGCACCTGCAGGGCTCAATGAGCACAACAACTCTAAGAGAAACCAACCAGCTAACAAAGGCTGCACGCTTGATATCCCCGATGTAGGGCCGGGGCTTGCCACGGCCAAGGCCGACCCAAGGGTCGGCCCTACATTGCCACACGCCAATAGATCGAAGTCCGCTAAAGCCGAACCGAGAGCAACCCATCATGAAGCCGACAGCGAGACATTGAAGGCCCTCACCGATCGCGGAATTTCAGCGGAACGCTCGCGCGAGCTCTTGTCAAGCGCGGGCGATAGCCAGCAGATCATCGACCAATTGGAGTGGGGTGATTACCTGATCGCGCGGTCCAGGGCAGGGAAGTTCTATAACCCTCCAGGCTTTTATGTGCGCCTGATTGAATCGAAGGTAGCGCCTCCTGACCACTTTGAAACCAGCCATAAGAAGAGGCTGCGCGAAGAGGCTCACAAAGCATACACACAGACGACACAGGAACAGGCAGCGCTGGAACTCGAGTACCTGGAATACCGAAAGCTCGAGGTGGACAGATATCTCGACGAGAAAGTTCCACCGCAGGCTTATCAGGAGGCCATCGAGAGCAACAAGAAAGAATTGCAGAGGGTGGAGAAGGGTGGAGTGGTTCTCACCGATCAGGCTTGGACCGAGCTCGCCGTGGCCCGCTTCCGTAAGCAAACAGCGAGCCAGTTGAACTTGATGAGCTTTTGGGATTTTTGTAAAGCAAGAAAAACCGTGGACTAACTTATGCTGGGTGAAAAACCTCTCAAAATGGTTCGTTTGGTCCCTCTGAAAAAGGCTGGCAGGGACTTCGATGTGGAGTTTTGGCAGAAGCTTGGAGCGAGCGCCATTTTATCGGCTGCTTGGGACCTGGTGGTAACGGCAGAGAGGATGAAAAACCCGAATGCCAATCTCAGACTACAGCGAGATATTGCAGTGCTTAAACGCCTGCACGTGAAGCGGACCTCGGAACGGCCGAGCGACAAACAAGATCCAAAGAACCTATTGAAGGAAAACAAGGCACAAAGCCGCACGAAGCAACCGAACAAAAAAGAAGCACCGAGAGAGTCGCTGCACGCCACCGTCCAGGAGCAGACCCGGCAGTTGCAGGAGTAGGGCCGCCAGTTGCGCGACCTGGACGAGCGTGAACGCCAGCACTGGCGTCGTATCAACCGCGCCTTGCAGGGTGCATTGGAAGGTTGGCTGGAAGAGGACAGAGACGAGGATGAAAACACAAGATGACGCCGAAACCGTGGATGTTGGTCGCAGACTAAGCCTTAGATGCATGCGATACACCATTCGAAACGTACCGGACTATGTGGATGCCGCCCTTCGCGGTTCCGCCCACGCGCAAGGCAAAAGTCTGAACGAAGTGGCGATTGAAGCCCTTGCTCGCGGCGCCGGCCTTGGCGAGCGCCGGTTGCGCCGACGCGATCTATGCAACATCGCGGGAAGTTGGCGAAAAGATCCCGCCTTTGAAAGCACTCTGGCCGCGCAAGACGCCATCGACGAGGAGATGTGGCGGTGAGGTTGGATGCAGGCTTAAACTCGAGCGCAAGACACACGTCACGGCCCACTGAAATACGGATCAGGCTCCGGCACAGCCGCGCCGTCTTTACGCGGATCTGAGGCGCCAAACTTCACGCCCGTCGAAGAGTCATACAGCACAGCTTGGCCGCCGCCCATTTCCGTCGAGTAGTGGCCGCGCACGTCAAGCACATGACCGCGCTGCCGCAAGCTTTCCAGCACAGCAGCGGACACGCGATCTTCGATGAGAAAGTTGCAGCCTTCGGGCTGAGGCCTGGTAAAGCGCGGTGCTTCGAGCGCGGCTTGGATATTCATCCCATAGTCGACGATGTCAGAGACAAACTGGGCGTGAGCCTGGGCCTGGTTCGGGCCGCCCATGATGCCGAAGCCGATGTGAAGATCGCCGCGCTCCATGAAAGCCGGAATGATGGTGTGAAAGGGCCGCTTGTGCGGCGCGAGCACGTCCGGGTGTTGGGGATCAAGCCGGAACAGGGCGCCACGGTTCTGCAAAGCAAAGCCGTAATCATCCACCACCACGCCGGAGCCCCACGCCGAATAGAGGCTTTGGATCAACGAAACAATGTTCCCGTCGCGATCGACAGCCGTCATGTAGATGGTGTCGCCGCCAAATGGCGTGGGATTTCCTGCGGTAACGTCACAATGCGCCTGCTTCATGTCAATGGTGGAGGCGCGCTCGGCCGCGTAGGTTTTGGAAATGATTCCGGTCGTGGGCACTTTTGCAAAGCGCGGATCGGCGTTGTAGCGATAAAGATCGGCATAGGCGAGTTTCTGGGCTTCAACCTTAATGTGGAATGCATCGGCGCTGCCGAAGCCCCACTCGGGAAGCGGGTATTTCTCGAAGATGTTCAGCATTTCGAGCGCAGCCATTCCCTGGCCGTTGGGCGGCAGTTCGTACACCGTCCAGCCGCGGTATGTGGTGGAGATGGGCTCTACCCACTCCGGCTTAAAATCGGCCAAGTCTTCGGCGGTCATCACGCCGCCGAGCCGGTCCGAAGTCTTTAGGATTGACTTGGCGATGGCGCCGCGATAGTAGGCATCCGCCCCCTCGGTGGCGATCAACTCGAGCGCTCTGCCATATTCCGGATTCCGGAAAACCTCGCCTACAGCAGGCACTTTGCCGTCTACAAGGTAGACGTGACGCGCGTTTGGGTCGGCGGCAAGCTCTTGCTCGCTGAGCTTCCAGTAAGCCCCAATGAACTCGGTCACCGGGAATCCGTTCTCAGCATAATAGATGGCCGGCTTGAAGATTTCCGCCCAAGGCAGGCGGCCAAATTTCTGATGCAGCGCTTCCCAGCCCCGCACCGCGCCGGGCACAGTGACAGAGTAAATGCCGTGCGCGGGCATCGTGGTGAATCCCTTCTGCTTCAACAACTGCGGCGTGAGATTCTCCGGCGCCCAACCACTCGAGTTCAACCCTGTGAGCTTGCCGGTCTTCGCGTCCCACTCGATAGCGAACAGGTCGCCGCCGATGCCGTTCATCATGCATTCAACAACGCCGAGCGTGGCGTTGGCAGCGATCGCGGCGTCAGCGGCAGAGCCGCCGCGAGCCAGAATCTGCGCGCCGGCCTGCGAGGCCAGAGTCTGACTGGTGGCCACAATGCCGCGACGAGTGATCACCATCGAGCGCGCCTGGGAGCGATCGAGTAGGTCACGTGCGTTCTGCGCGGAAACAGACAAGGTAAGCGGGCCAAGTGCGGAAACCATGAAAAGGCTCCGAAAGACGACGGATGGGATTCTCATAGAGCAGGCAGTGTATCGGGCGGGGAGGGGAAATGGCAAGGAATTGTAAGCCCCAACACATCCGCTAGGGAGGCACAATTTTGAGAGTGGGAAAGGCTGTCCGGTAAATGCGGTCGTCGAGAGTCAACAGGTGATATTTATTTTGAAGCGCGTGGGCGCCGATCAGGAAGTCCGCGAGGATGCGCCGAGGCCCAGAGTCATGCTGCTTTCTCCTGCGGGCGGCGTAAGTCTGGAAGGCAAGCCCTGCAGCGCGCCAAATTACTTCATCGAGGATCCATTCAACCGTGATCCCGGTGTCGTTGAAGAACGCAGTCAGAAAGGGTTCATCCCGGCCTGGGCAGGCAAGGAGTTCGGCAAAGACCGGAGCTGCGATGAGCAGTTGACCACGCGAAAGTGCAACCTCAAGAGCCCGTTGTGCAACTGTGTTGAGGGTGTTGTCGCGGTCCCAGAGCGCGACAATAACATTGGTGTCGATGGCGGTGTTCATTCTCCGCGTCGCTCACGGAGCCAGCGAATGACAGCTTTCTTGCCGGAGGGAATCTCGGGATTTCCGATGCCTCGATACTTTTCGAAGGGGCTTTGGGTTCTCACGGGCCGCACGCGAAACTCGCCTCCATTGCTTTCAAACACTAACCTGTCGCCAGGCCGGACGCCCATCGCCCGTCGAATCTCGTGTGGCACCGTGATTTGGCCTTTACTTGTGATGCGAGCTAGCTTCTGCATGCCGATGCTCCTACTCCTTACTTTATCATACGCCTCCTTACTATGACGGAGTCAGAGGATTCGAAGGCGCTGTGTTTGAGTCCCTCACCTGCAAAGTGGCTGTAGCCTGATCTATGCCTGTCCGTTCTCATCGCGTTTTATGATAGGCTGCATTCGATGAGCCCCGAAATCGCTCTCGCCGATGCGCTCGCCCCGATTCCGTCGTTGCTTCGCGCCGATTCGGACGACGCACTCATCAAACTGTGGCTGCATGGACGGCCGCCGCACACTCAGCGCGCCTACCAAACGGATCTCCGAAGATTTCGCAGCCAGGTTACCAAGCCGCTCGCCGCTGTGACGCTCAGTGACCTGCAGGATTTTGCCGACACTTTGTCCGCACTCAAAGGGTCTACGCGTTACCGGATTCTTTCCGCCGTGAAGTCGCTGCTGGCGTTCGGCCATCGCACCGGTTACCTTGCCTTCGATGTAGGGCGCGTGCTGAAGCTGCCCGCGGTGCGAGACAATCTGGCGCAACGGATTCTTCCCGAGGCGGACGTTCACCGCATGTTGAGCCTCGAGCCGAACGAGCGCAATCGCGCCCTGTTGATGCTGTTTTACGCATCAGGCGCTCGCGTCAGCGAGATTTGCGGCTTGGCATGGAACAACCTCCAGGCCACCGCGGAAGGGGGGCAGATTACGGTTCTGGGGAAGGGAAGTAAGACCCGTTCGATTCAATTGCCACCGGCGGTGTGGAAGCTATTGGTGAAGTTGCGGGGCAACGCGGGTGCCGAAGAGCCCGTTTTCCGGTCAAGAAAGAGGGGGAGCTTCCTGAGACCCTTGGCGGTGTACCGCGTCGTTCGGCAGGCGGCAAAGCGTGCGCAGATCGAGGGAAAAATTTCTCCGCACTGGTTGCGGCACGCGCATGCCTCTCACGCGCTCGACCGGGGCGCTCCCATCCACCTGGTGCAGGCCACACTGGGCCACGCCAGCCTGGCCACCACCAGCCGCTACCTGCACGCCCGGCCGAAAGAGAGTTCGAGCCGATTTCTCGCCCTGTAGCCCACCTGCGATGCTAGGGAGCCAGGTCACAGCCAGGACTTCTAGTTCGGTGACCGAGGCGATCCCATGACGCGGGGGTTGATTGTCGCCTTATTTCGCCGAATTTCGAGGACTCAACGTCGAGGTACTGGAGCGCCCGCGAGACGTTACGATCATCGCAGTCGGGAGTTCGATCCGTATTCTTCGTTGGCTTCGCGAGAAGTACGGCGATGGACGATGGAGAAAGCTGAAGGGCATAGCGCAAGTGAGAACCGTGAGTGGTAGAATCAGGATGGCTGAGCTTCATTGGTATGAGGCTCACGGGATCGGCAAGAGAGGTATGAAGATCAAGCGATATCTGGACTGAACCGATGAGACGGAACCGGGGAAACAAATTCGTCATTTGCGTTTATAACGAGGGCCAGGAAGCCTCATTGATCCTGCGAAAAGTTTATGAGCAGCTTCCAGACGCAGACGCCGAGCGCGAAGGGCAGATTCGTGTGATCGATGAAGACGGAGAGGACTACTTGCATCCGGCCAACTACTTCCTCCCTATTGACCTTCCGAGCGACATCCGAGAAGCTGTCGAGTCGGCTACTGAGCTTGAACATGCCTCCTGAATTCCGCGGCCACCCGCGCCCCGCTTTTTGAGGTAATAATTTGATCCAACTTACGATTCCTCTTCCGGAAGGCCAAGAGGCGGTTCGCTTCCCGGCCGGTGTAATCAATTGGAGCGAAGACGAGTTTTTTCACTTTTGCCAAGTCAACCGTGAGCTGCGCATTGAGCGTTCACCAAACGGGGAGATCATCGTGATGTCGCCGGCAGGTGGTTACTCGGGCTTTCACAATGCAAAGGTTGTCAGCCAGTTGGACGCCTGGGCCACGAAGGATGGAAGCGGTATGGTCTTTGATTCGAGCACCGGGTTCCGGCTTTCAAACGGCGCCATGCGGTCGCCGGATGCAGCTTGGGTACAGCTCGCGCGCCTGAAGAAGCTGAGCCGCCGCGCGAAAGAGCAGTTCGTTCCTCTCTGCCCGGACTTCGTGATTGAAATTGCCTCCCCTTCCGATAAGGTTTCGAGTTTGCGTGAGAAGATGACGGAGTACGTGGAGTGCGGCCTGCATTTGGGTTGGCTGATCCTGCCGGCCTTGAGTCAAGTGGAGGTCTATAGTCCGGCGGGAGTCGAGACGCTGAACTCACCCGCGACACTGAGTGGCGCACCCGTTCTGCCCGGCTTCAAACTGGAATTAGCCTCGATCTGGAACCCACCGTTTTAGTGCCGACCGTTCTACGATCGGGTCCATACCGGGTGTATTTTTACAGCCACGAACCGGGCGAACCCGCGCACGTTCACGTTGACCGCGATGACCAGTCGGCCAAATTCTGGCTGAGCCCTATCGCGCTGGCCGGCAACCTAGGTTTCAGCCCCACTGAGCTTGGGCGTATTCAGCGTATACTGAAGGAAAATGAATCGCTTTTATTGGAGAAATGGAATGAAAGGTTCGGAGGTTAGGCCGGGCGAGCGGGTGAAGGACGTTCGTTTTACCGAGGATACCTTGGCCGTGGACCTTATCGATGGCCGCACGATTAGCGTTCCCCTGGCTTGGTATCCCAGGCTTTTCGATGCCACTCCGGAACAACGCCGCAATTGGCAGATCAGCGGCGCTGGCTTCGGCATCCACTGGCCGGATGTTGACGAGGATCTCAGTACCGAGGGGCTGCTGCGCGGAGCCCCTGCTGCGCCTGAGCCCGCTCGCGCTGGCGCGTAGTCGGCTTTCCACGTCATCTGGATGAGTTGATCCGCCGCCTGACCTCAGGTCAAAACCTGCACTTGGATCCCGGTGATACTGTTGAAGCCGGCGATCAATGCTCACGCCGCATCGATGGCATCCGCCACACGATTAGCGGAGCGGGTAGCTGCCTCTTGTCCCCAACTCATATTGTCCGTGTAAGCACTCGCGAAGTGGACGCGGCCCACGGGGTCCATGATGGCCGGCCACATTTTCTTGAGGTCGCCTACGCGATACGTCACCGTCTCACACGCCATAGACCACGGTTCATTAGCCCAGGTTTGAATCACGGCCTGCTCGATATCCTCGGACGCGCCCCAGTAGATGCGGCGGAATATCGCTAACGCATCCTCCGCGGACGTGTTGTTGCCGGTGGTCGCTACCAGGACGGCGCGCGGCGTGTCCACCTCCTCAGCCATGCGCCAAATCTCCGGGAGATTGGGATCCACGCCTTCCCAGTTAGGGCTGATCTTGTCACGCTCCCAAAACGGCGATCGCGACTGGAACACCACGCGCGAGTACATATCGTAAGTGACGGTGTTAATGGCGAAGGCCTTGGCCTCCGGCCAATCGGGTTTCACGGCGACTTTGCGCAGCAGGTACGCATCCATGCAGCAGACGAGATAGTCCGCGTCCATCGTCTTTTCTTGATTGCGCTCCCGGTATGTTACCCGAACACCCGTCGACCCGTATTCAATCCCGGTCACGGGAGTGTTGAGGTGGATGCGGTCCCCAAGCTTATGCGCAAACGCGTCCGGCAGCATTTGGTTTCCACCTTTGATTCGGTAGACCACCGGAGGAGATAGGGGTACCCCGCGTTTCTTGAGGATGGCCGCGTGCCAGATCACATGCAGCGCGGAACCGCCATTGCCGATGAGTTCGATGGCCTCAGCCGAAGCGCCGTCTTTCTTCAGAACATCAGTGAACGAAACATCGTCCAAATTGTTCAGGCCGGCATTGAAGGGCTTGTATTCGTCCGAAAAGCTGTCGAGATACGGCGCAAGATAAAGTGACGCCAAATCCCACCAGGGATGCTTGCCGAGATAGTCGATCTCCCTTTGATTGAAGCCAAATCCCGATAGAATTTGGGGATCAGCCAGATCCTCATCCGTGTAGCGCTTGCCGTTGATGAAGCGAATCATGTGCTCGCGGTGCGGGTAGTAAAGCGGCGTCAGGTTCAACTCGCGCACGTATCCCCAATAAAGGTCGTAGCCGGGCTTGGTGAAGTGTTCGGCGCCCACGTCAGCGTAGAGTCCGTCCGGTAGAGGGTCGTGGATGGTCTTCACGTGGCCACCGGTGCGGCCGGAGGCTTCGAAGAGCGTCACCTCATGCCCGCGCATCATCAGTTCGTAGCCACAACTCAGCCCGCCGATGCCGCCGCCGGCTACGATCACCTTCTTGGAATTTCGCGCCTTCGTTCTCTGCCGCGCAGGAGCCGGCTCTTCCTGGCTGGCGGGAATCCCAACCGGAGCGATCACTCCCGCTGCCAGCGCGCCTGCCGCTGTCTTGAGCAAGTCTCGGCGTTTCATACCTGCCATAAGAGATGTCTCCTTTTTGTTGTCAGCCTGGATCGCGCACAATAACGGGAGCGGGTATGCTGCGCCTCGTGTTGATTGTACGCTAAGCCACGAACACCTACCCCCAAAAGGTGCGCGTTTTTAGCTTGCAGTTTCAGACCCATGAACCGTGGGCGTAACGCCACTCCCTGTCGCTCGAGTCGCCTTATGCAACAATTCCTCCGGGACAATCACTGTCAGCTTTCGTATGTGCTGGCCTATTTCCGTGCGGTATACCTCACACCGTCGATCTCCTTGAAGTCGGCATCTTGGGTCCAGACCAGGGCTCCATAGGCACGAGCTGTGGCCAGGATGATGCTGTCGGCCATCGGCAGCCTTAATTCCAGGCTCAGCTTGGCCGCCGACAGGGCGAGCGTGACGTCTAACGGCACAACGTCTCCTTGCTGCATGTGGGCGGCCGCCTGGAGCGCTTCGCTTTCACCTCGCTGCTGAAGAATGCGTTTCGAAACTTCCAAAATACTGACCGTGGGCACCACCAGCTTTTCGGGCGTCTCGATGGCCGGTGCGAAAAACCTTGCGTTCGGCCCGTCCGCAAAGTATTCCAGCCAACCCGAGGAATCCACAACATTCATAGGCGGTCCCGGTCACGTTCCACGGTGGTGTCAATGCCTTTCACGAAGCCTCGCATCTGTTTGATCGATCGAAGCGGAATGAATTCCATGCGGCCGTCGTAAAGCAGCACCTGAACTCTCTGCCCCGGCCGAATGCCGAGCGACTCACGAACCCGGCGCGGGATAACAATTTGAAACTTCGATGAGACGGTGACGGTTTCCATATGAGTTTTCCGGTCGATCGCAATGGCGTAAAACGATGTCTTGATCGACGCTCTAATTGTCGCACGACATGCCTGCGGAGTCATTTGTTCTGGGTGAGACGCCGACATCGCGCTCCTGCTTTCAGGCCCGAACGCCAATCGCCGTCTTTGTCGGACGGGTCGGCAGGGCTGACCCCGGGGCCGGCCTTGGCCGGCCATTCTCTGATGTAGCGAATCAGCAGCGATTCTTATTGACTTCTAATAGTGTCTGATGTACTAACTCTATGATACTAGCCGTCTGATCGGAGCAGGGTCTGAACAAATATGGCGAGTTTTTGAAGTCGGAGCCCGCATCCACCCCTCAGTGCCCTGGGGCGCGAGAAGTCGGGCGGAGGAAAATTAGGCTCCTGACCACGCACCCCCCGGGGGTCACCCTATGCCTACTAACGAACCCAAACTTGTATCGTGTTGTTACAGCATAGGTTAATGGCGATTCGGCGGCCTATTTGCCAAACGAGTCGAAAAAACGAACCCAAAACCTTAACCCGCAGATTCAAATATGGATAAGCGTCAAAAAGGGGCCAAATTGGCGTTCGAAAACGAACCTAAAGAAAGCGCCGGGATAAACCGACCTGG
>DATJYK010000043.1:0-2821 GCA_035578005.1 Terriglobia bacterium | reverse complement strand
GACTGCCGGTGACAAACCGGAGGAAGGTGGGGATGACGTCAAGTCCTCATGGCCCTTATGGGTAGGGCCTCACACGTAATACAATGGCCGGTACAGAGGGTTGCCAACCCGCGAGGGGGAGCCAATCCCAGAAAGCCGGTCGTAGTCCGGATTGTTCTCTGCAACTCGAGAACATGAAGTCGGAATCGCTAGTAATCGCGGATCAGCATGTCGCGGTGAATACGTTCCCGGGTCTTGTACACACCGCCCGTCACACCATGGGAGTGGGTTCCACCAGAAGTAGTTAGCCTAACCGCAAGGAGGGCGATTACCACGGTGAGATTCATGACTGGGGTGAAGTCGTAACAAGGTAGCCGTATCGGAAGGTGCGGCTGGATCACCTCCTTTCTAGAGTATGTTCCTTGGCCAAGTGTCCACTCTTGTCGGCTGTAGCAAAGCAGGATTCAGGAATCAGGTCAGGAATCAGGAAACCCGGTTTCCGCTGGATCCTGCATCCCGAGCCCTAGATCCTGAATACAGGGTCTGTAGCTCAGTTGGTTAGAGCACACGCTTGATAAGCGTGGGGTCGATGGTTCAAATCCATCCAGACCCACCATTCATCGGGGGTGTAGCTCAGTTGGGAGAGCGCCTGCTTTGCAAGCAGGAGGTCATCGGTTCGATCCCGTTCACCTCCACCATTGCTGTGAAGGGTCAAGAGTGATGGGTGAAGAGCGAAAACTCTTTACTCCTTACCCTTCACCCCTTACGGGTGAAAAGCTGTATTGCTCTTTAAAAAAACGGAAGAAGTAAAGGCGTTTCGGTTTCGCAAGAAATCGAAACACTGGGTTTGATTGTATCCCGCATTCGGCGCACAAAAGGGTCGAATGCGGCACAAGCGCAATGAATTGCCCGGTAACTGCGGCTTCGAACCAGGTTCGAGGATTCAAGGTTATAGGGTCAAGCGAACAAGTGCATGTGGTGGATGCCTTGGCGATCACAGGCGATGAAGGACGTAGTAGCTTGCGATAAGCTGCGGGGAGCCGGCAAACAGGCTTTGATCCGCAGATGTCCGAATGGGGAAACCCGGCCCGCAAGGGTCACCCGCATCTGAATCCATAGGGTGCGTGGAGCGAACCCGCTGAACTGAAACATCTCAGTAGGCGGAGGAACAGACATCAACCGAGATTCCGAAAGTAGTGGCGAGCGAAATCGGAGCAGCCTGCAATTTTTAGCCAGTGATTCAGCGGAACGGTCTGGAAAGTCCGGCCATAGCGGGTGATAGCCCCGTAGGCGAAAAATCACTGGTGGAACTAGGATTGCGACAAGTAAGGCGGGACACGTGAAATCCTGTCTGAAGACGGGGGGACCATCCTCCAAGGCTAAATACTCGTGATCGACCGATAGTGAACCAGTACCGTGAGGGAAAGGCGAAAAGAACCGCGGGAGCGGAGTGAAATAGATCCTGAAACCGCATGCATACAAACAGTGGGAGCCTCGCAAGGGGTGACCGCGTACCTTTTGTATAATGGGTCAGCGACTTACATTCAGTGGCAAGCTTAACCGAATAGGGCAGGCGTAGCGAAAGCGAGTCCGAACAGGGCGTCCAGTCGCTGGGTGTAGACCCGAAACCAGGTGATCTATCCATGGCCAGGATGAAGGTGCGGTAACACGTACTGGAGGTCCGAACCCACTAACGTTGAAAAGTTAGGGGATGAGCTGTGGATAGGGGTGAAAGGCTAAACAAACCTGGAAATAGCTGGTTCTCTCCGAAAACTATTTAGGTAGTGCCTCGTGTATCACCTTCGGGGGTAGAGCACTGTCATGGTTGAAGGGTCCATTGCGGATTACTTCGCCATAGCAAACTCCGAATACCGAAGAGTGCAATCACGGGAGACAGACATCGGGTGCTAACGTCCGGTGTCAAGAGGGAAACAACCCAGACCGCCAGCTAAGGTCCCCAAATATGACTAAGTGGGAAACGAAGTGGGAAGGCTAAAACAGTCAGGAGGTTGGCTTAGAAGCAGCCACCCTTTAAAGAAAGCGTAATAGCTCACTGATCGAGTCGTCCTGCGCGGAAGATGTAACGGGGCTAAGCTATATACCGAAGCTGCGGATGCATATTTATATGCATGGTAGGAGAGCGTTCTGTAAGCCTGCGAAGGTGCATTGAAAAGTGTGCTGGAGGTATCAGAAGTGCGAATGCTGACATGAGTAGCGATAAAGGGGGTGAAAGGCCCCCTCGCCGTAAGCCCAAGGTTTCCTACGCAACGTTCATCGGCGTAGGGTGAGTCGGCCCCTAAGGCGAGGCAGAAATGCGTAGCTGATGGGAAGCAGGTCAATATTCCTGCACCATTGTTGAATGCGATGGGGGGACGGATCGCGGAAGGTTGTCCGGGTGTTGGAAGTCCCGGTCCTTGCATTGGAGAAGGCGCTTTGGCAAATCCGGGCGCGGAATTCAAGGGTGCGAGGCCATGCTCTTCGGAGCAGAAGCAACTGGAAGTGGTTCCAAGAAAAGCCTCTAAGCTTCAGTTTCACAGTGACCGTACCGCAAACCGACACAGGTGGGCGAGATGAGTATTCTAAGGCGCTTGAGAGAACTCGGGAGAAGGAACTCGGCAAATTGGTACCGTAACTTCGGGATAAGGTACGCCCCTGTAGCTTGACTGGCCTGCGCCAGGAGGGTGAAGGGGTTGCAATAAACTGGTGGCTGCGACTGTTTAATAAAAACACAGCACTCTGCAAACACGAAAGTGGACGTATAGGGTGTGACGCCTGCCCGGTGCCGGAAGATTAAATGATGGGGTGCAAGCTCTTGATTGAAGTCCCGGTAAACGGCGGCCGT
>DATJYK010000042.1:0-29854 GCA_035578005.1 Terriglobia bacterium | reverse complement strand
AGCCTGTGTGAAAACTCGTGGATTCCCGCCTTCGCGGGAATGACGCGCTTTGGTAGACCCCGTAAATCCAATGGCGTCACCCCCGCGCAGGCGGGGGTCCACGGCTCGGCACGCGCCAGCCGAGTTTTCACACAAACTCTTCAGCCCCGCCGTTACAGCGTCGGTTTGATATTTGACGTGTTCCGCCCTCGGCGCAGCTTGCTAACGGCAAGCTGCGCCGAGAGCGGAACACAAAAACCGCGATTTTGCAGGAGTCGGCGGGGCTGAAGCCCCACCCTTTTCGAATCCTGGCGAGAAATGCAGGTTAACAGTGCTCCTCGATCGTGACGTTGATGGCAGCCGGCAAGCCTGTAGTATGCTGAGGCTATCGACACAGGAGGGTCCATCGAGGTGCTGACGACAAAGCCGAATTGGAAGGAGCAAGGTATCCGGATTGTGCGCGCCGGCGAGCTTGACCGCAACACGCCGCAGACTCCCGGCATGTCGCGAGCCGCGGCCATCACTCACGCACGGGCCGGAGCCAGCAAACTCTGGGCCGGGACGGTGGTGGTGCAGCCCGACGCGAAGACCGGAGCGCACCACCACGGCGAGTTGGAGACCGTGCTTTATATCATCAAAGGCCGGGCGCGCTTCCGCTGGGGTGAAAAGCTTGAGTTTGTGGATGAAGCGGGTCCGGGCGATTTCATCTACGTTCCTCCTTTTGTCCCGCACCAGGAGATTAACGCGGGGCGGGACCAGCCAGTGGAGGCCGTTGTGGTGCGAAGCGGCCAGGAACCGATCGTGGTGAACCTCGATATTCCCAGCCCCGAGCCGGCAAGCGCAACGCGCTGGATTGACCCGGACCATCCTTCTTAGCGTTCTCGCGCCGGGACGATTTTTTCTATCGCCGTGCAAACAACCCACCGTTAGCGGATCGCTACCGTAAAGCCGCAGACCTTGCGAAAAAGTCCAAACCCCGTCAGGCGCTCATTCACGAATGCGGAGAGGACCGCCTGATCAATCCACTCGGCAGCGCAAGCACGATGGCTTGCCCTCGTGCTTGCACGCTGAGTTGAATGATGTCCCACCTGGCATCCTTCCGGGCCCCACGCCCGTCTAAGCAAGCAGGTGGGAATTTGATGTTGATGCCTGTGCGGGCTGGCTTCTCCTGCTGCCCTCTAGTGTGCCGTCCAGTCACTCGCACGACCTCTCATCTTCAGGGTTGTATTCAATAAACGGGGCGAATCCGTAGAGCTCCGCCTTTCTGTTTCCTTTTCTTCTGCGTCGGCACGTTCCTCCGGGAAACCGGCGGAACCGGGTTGGGTCTCACAACTGAAAGGACAACTATGCGCACGACCAAGGCACTCTTTTGCGCAGCGCCGGTTCTATTGCTGTGCGGGGCTACGCTCGCAGCTCAGAATATCAGCGCAACCATTTCAGGAACGGTCACAGACCCAAGTGGCGCTGTCATACCCCATGCCACGGTAGCGGTGAGAAATAACGACACCAAGTCAGACGTCCGTGTCGTGCAGACGGACAACACGGGCGCTTACGTTGCGGCCTTGTTGCCCATCGGGAATTACACGGTGACCATTAAGGCCAAGGGATTCCAGGACTGGACGGCCAACAATGTTATCTTGCACGTGGGCGATCACCTGGGACTCAACGCCCAGCTCGCGCCAGGCGCGGTTACACAAACCGTGACCGTGGAGGCCTCGACGACGCCGGTGCAGACGACGAACGCAGCCCAAGCCTCCACGATTACGGGCACGCAAATCCGCGAGCTGGAATTGAACGATCGCAACTTCGAGCAATTGGTCACGCTCCAGCCGGGCGTGGCGAACGGCCTGCCGGCCCAAGTCGGTTTCGGGATCGAGAATACGTCCTCCATCTCGGTCAACGGATCCCGCACGAGCGCCAACAACTGGACGGTGGACGGCTCGGACGTCAACGATACGGGCTCCAATGCCACCTTGCTCAACGTGCCCAGCGTGGACGCGTTAGCGGAGTTCAAGCTGGAACGGGGCACCTATGACGCCCAGTACGGACGCAGCGGGGGCGGCCAGGTGAACGTGGTGACACGGTCCGGCACCAGCCAGTTTCATGGCGACGCTTACGAATTCGTGCGCAATGACGTTTTCAACGCCAACGACTTCTTCGCGAACTCCGTGAACACTCCCACGCCGCCCTTCCGCTACAACGACTTTGGCTACACGATCGGCGGCCCCTTCTACATTCCCGGGCATTACAACACGGACAAGAGCAAGACGTTCTTCTTCTGGTCCGAGGAGTGGCGCCGCACGCGCACGCCGGGAACCAATATCCTTGACGTGCCCTTGCCGCAGGAACTCACCGGCAACTTTCAGGGGCTGGCAACTCCCAACGGAACGCCGGTGAACCTGAATCCCGCCTCGGCGCCGGCGGGCTGCATCGCCAACAACATGATCAGTCCCGCGTGTTTCAGCCAGAATGCCGCGGCTTATGTGCAGAATGTTTACTCGAAGTATGCCCCCAACTTGATGCTGCCGCAGCCCGCGCCCGGGCTGAACTCGGTGGTGGGGCAATACATCATTCCGGAAAGCGCCTTAAACAACTTCCGGCAGGAGATCCTGCGGGTGGACCAGAAGATCACCAACAAGATCCAGGTGTTCGGGCGTTACATGCAGGATAACGTGCCCACCACGGAGCCGGGCGGACTCTTTGCCGGCAGCGGGCTGCCGGGAATTTCTTCCACGGCCACGAATGCCCCAGGGCGTAACTTTGTGGCGCACGTCACCATGTCGCTTTCGCCCACCCTGCTGAACGAGGCGGCTTTCAACTATTCGTGGGGAGCCATCAACAGCAACATCACCGGAGTGATCAATAATCCGGCCTTCGTCAACAGCCTCAACGAGACCTCTTTCCCCTATAAAGACCCCTACAACCGCGTGCCGGGCGTCAGCATCAGCGGTGTGCAGGGCGTGGGGATTCCGGTGTCGCCTTACTTCGAGCGCAACATCGACAAGCAGGTGTACGACAACGTGACCATCGTTCGGGGGAATCACACCATTCGTACCGGCGCCACGCTGCAATACCTACGCAAGTCGGAGAACGCGGTGAACCCCACCAACGGCAGTTTTAGCTTTAACAGCGTTTACAGCGGCGGAGCCTATAACCAGGCGCCCTTCGCCAACTTCCTTCTGGGTGACGCTTACTCCTTCTCCCAAGCCAGCCGGGACATTATTCCCGATCTCTACATGCCTGACGTCGAAGCCTACGTGCAGGACGACTGGAAGGTGCGGTCCAATTTCACCCTGAACCTCGGCCTGCGCTGGGCCTACCTGCCTACACCCACGGACCGGAACATGATCCTCGACAACTTTGATCCGTCGCTTTATAACCCGGCGAACGCGCCCGGCATCGACCCGATGACCGGGAATTTTCTCCCCGGGCAAGCCCTCAATCCGGGTAACTACGCCAACGGCATCATCGTGGCCCAGAACGCCTGCATTCCCGGCAACTAATTTGCGCCACTCCCAGCCGCCGGCGGCGCCGTCTGCTCGCCGTACGGCAACCACATCGCACCCAATTACAACACCTGGGCGCCGCGTTTCGGCTTCGCCTGGGACCCGTTCAGGACGGGCAAGATGTCGATCCGAGGCGGCTACGGCATTTACTATGACCGCACGCTGAACGGCATCTTCGAGCAGAACTCGTTTACCAATCCGCCGTTCGTCGGCAGCGCCGTCTCTCAGCCCACGGCGCCGCTCAACAGCTTTGACAACGCCACCCAGGGAAGCACGATTCCCTTGGGGCCGATCGGCGTTCATGGCACCGGCACGCCGAACTTCAAGGTGCCTTACAACCAGCAGTGGAGCTTCAGCGTCCAGCGGGAGATCATGCCCAATACCCTGTTCGAAGTCGCCTATGTCGGTAGCAAGGGCACGCACCTGCTCGGCATCTTCGACCCGAACGAGGTCTCGTTGCCGGTCCGCACCGCCAACCCCGCGGCCCAAGCCAATGCGATCAGGCCATACCTGGGTTACAACGCAGGCTCGACGATCGGCACGGAGTTCAACTCCAATTACAATTCCTTGCAGATCTCGCTGAATCGCCGCATGAGCCACGGTCTTAACCTGGGCGTAGCTTACACCTGGGCCCAGACTTTGACCAACAACCCCTCCGACCGGAGCGACGCTCCCTACAACACGTACAACTTCGCCGCTGACTACGGCCCGGCCAGCTTCAGCGTGGGCCAGGACCTGATCATCAACTACGTCTACGACCTGCCCTTCTTCCGTTCTCAGCAAGGGCTGGCGGGCCACCTGCTGGGCGGTTGGGAAGTTTCCGGCATCACCACCTTCCAACAGGGCTTTCCCACTACGATCTACCAGTATTTTGACCCGTTCGACTCCACCTTCTTTCCCGGCGTTCCCGGCACTTACCCCGGGGGCATCGGCACCGACCTAGGGGGACCGGTGACGGCGCGGCCCGACCGTTTGAGTCTGACAGCCGGGCCGGGAACGGTGGCTGAGTACATCAACACTGCGTCCTTCAAAGATGCCGCCGGGCACTTCGGCAATTCCGGCCGAGGCGTGGTGATCGGTCCCGGGCTCAATAACTGGGATATCGCGGGCATCAAGAACATCAAGATTTCGGAGCGGTTCAACATGCAGTTCCGCGCCGAATTCTTCAATGCCTTCAATCATCCCTCATTCAACTCGTTCGACAATTTCACGGATGACCCCGCCTTCGGTCAACTGAATGGTGACTACCAGCCGCGAATTATCCAGTTCGGGTTGAAGCTGTTTTTTTAAGCCAGTTGCCAGCCATCAGCAATCAGCCGTCAGTCTCGAATGTCAAATCCTGAAAACCGAGAACTGACGGCTGAGAGCTAACGGCCGAGAACTGACGGCTGAAAGCTGACGGCTGAGAGCTGCTTCCGCTATGCCACGATCCCGTTCGCTGAGCGCGGCCTTGTTGCTGCTAACCCTGGCGGGCGCGCCCAAGCTGCGCGCCTGGACAGACGGCGAGTCCGAGGCCCGCGACCATCCGGCTCAAGTCCAAGCTTGGCTCGCGCAAGGCTCCGCAGCCCTCGCCAGATACGATAACCCCGCGGCCGAAAGCTTCTTTCGCCGGGCTTTGGCCGCTGACCCGCACTCCGTCGAGATCATCAACGACCTCGCGATTTCGCTTGCCCGCCAGGAAAAGCCCGAAAAAACAAGGGAGGCCATCGCGCTTTACCGCCGGGCCCTTGCGCTCAAGCCGGAAGACCCGGCTACTACACGCAACCTCGCCATCGCTTACTTCAAAGAACAGGGCTACGCGGAGGCCGCGCCGCTGCTCGAACGGGTGGCGCGCAGTTCGCCGGGCGACTTCCAGGCCCAGGACCTTGCCGGTCTTTCGCTTTTCGGCCTTGATCGCTACGTCCTGTCGGCGCCGTACCTGGAGCGGGCTGCCGCCCTCAAGCCTTCCGACCTGCCCACGCTTTACATGCTCGGCCAGGCTTATCTGCGCGCCGGAAACTATGCCGTGGTCACCGGCGTTTTTGCACGCATTATGAAGATCGCGCCCGACTCCGCCGAAGCCCATGTGATGATGGGCGCCGCCGATGACAAGATGCTTGACGAACCGAAGGCTCTGGCCGAGTATCAGGCCGCAGAAAGGTCAGACCCGAATTTCCCCGGCGTTCATTCCGGGCTCGGACTGCTCTACTGGAAGCAGGACCACATCGATCTCGCGGAGCAGGAATTACGCCAGGAGCTCAAGCGATTTCCGTCTGACCCCGTATCAAACTGCCTGCTCGGCGAGATTGCCGTACGGCAGAACCAGCTCGACGAGGCCCTTAAGGCCTTTACCACGGCGCTGGCCGGCAATCCCAAGTATCGTGACGCCTTGTTCGGGTTGGGCGAGGTTGAGAACAAGCTGGGCCATCCGGAGAAAGCCGTCGAGGTGTTGCAGCGCGCCATCCAGATTGATCCCTCGTATTCCCAAGCTCACTACCAGCTCGGCGACGCGTTCGATCAGTTGGGGCGCCACACCGAGGCCGCCCGGGAGCGAGCTTTGTCGGCTAGCATCCAGGCCCGCCAGCAGGCCGATTACACCAGGCGGTTGCTGTCACAGACTCCACCTTGATCTGCTCGCTGGGTAGCGACGACCTCGAAGGGTGAACCGCGGGAAGTCGTCGCGAGCACCTGTAGCTCGGTCGGACCTACACATTCGAAGCCTCGATCCGCCGCGTGGACCGGCCGGCTTATAGGGCAGCATGCGAACCTCTTACCCTCGTGGCTTAACCTTTCTGGCCTTCACTTATGACCCGGCGGTGAATCTTGAAGCTGCCACCCACGTAGCGTGTGCGCGCCGCCCGAGGTATGATGGCACCGTGAGGAAGAAACCATGAAGCTCGACCGCATCACCGTCGATCCGGCGGTTTGTACGGGCAAGCCCTGCATTCGCGGCCTTCGTTTTCCCGTCTCGCGCGTGCTGGGACTCCTGGCCGCGGGAGAAAGCAAGGAGACCATCCTGCGTGCCTATCCTTACCTTCAGGCCGAGGACATTGATCAAGCTCTGGCCTACGCAGCCGATCTTGCCGACGAAGAGACTGTGGAACTCGCACGATGAAGTTCTTGGTGGATATGCCGCTTTCGCCCGGACTTCACAGTTCCATTGTCGTCATCGAAAGAGACCGCATCCGCCGACGGCGGCTTCCTATCGAACCCTAACGCTAGGCGGGGCGAGCACCACACTTACCAGGGGGCAGCTCTGCTCGACCGGCGTGCCCTTCCGCCGTCGCACCGACACAGAGACAGGCAATGGCCAAAGGCCATGAGCCAGACATTGCCTCCTGCCTATTGGCTCTTGATCTTGGCTGCCTTTGATTTGTGTGCACATTTTGCACACTTGCTGAGTGATGCCGCCACTTCCACCCGTAATCCACAGGCTAACCTTTTCAAAACACGGCTCGAAATAAACATTCGCAAATCTCCCGCCAGTACCCAACGTCCCATTTCCACCTGCTAGTGTCGGTTTGACGGCTTCCAATGTTCGGTTATTGGTGGCCGATTCGGTTGTTCGTGGTCGGCTGTCGGTGACGGCTAGAATCGGGCGCATCGTCTCGGAACTGATCCCGAGCACCGACAACCGCCGACCGGAAACCGAGAACACGGAGGCCCGACAACATGTATCTACGTAAATCGCCCCTACGCACCCGAGCTTTCCTGGCCGCCAATCGCCGTAATGCCCGCAAGTCCCCTGGTCCGCGTTCGCGGATGGGCAAGACCCTCGAAAATGAACGAACGAAGCCGGAATCTGCCAGAGACGACGGGGCTTACGAGAATATGTCGGTTTCTGCCGAGCTGGGGACCACCTTCAGCACGGCGGACAAGCCGGGGACTCGGCTGCCGGACCGTTGGCACGCAATCGCGAGCGAACGAAGCCGGAATATACAGGCAAACGCGCGGCTTACAAAAATATGTCGGAAATCGGTCGATCGTCTGGGTGGAACCTAAGAGGGAGGCGGCAGCCAACAGTGATCAGAAAGGTCCTGGCCGCGGTCGGGACGGCGTTCACGTGGCAAAAGCTGCGCCGCATGATGCGGGAAAGGACGAACGAAGCCAGAATGTGACAGAAAAGACGGTGTTTCCAAGATTATGTCGAAACTGGGTCGAAACTGGGTCGAAATCTGGAATTCTCAAGAGCCCGACGAGGACAAAGCCTCGGAGAGCAAGGAGCGCAGTTTGGGGGTAGCGGTGCAGTTTGACGTGGGGGCGGCCCCTGTGGTCATTCGTAGGGGCGCAAGGCCTTGCGCCCCTGCGTCAAACCGCAGCACCACCGGGTTGGGAGGATAGTCTTGGGCCATCGGGCGTGGAGGTTGCGTGATACAATTTCTGCCGCTTCTGCGGCTGTAACACAATTCTGCAGGCCGCCTGAAAGAAGACATGAGCAAATCGCGAATGTCGCGGCGAGCGTTCACGGCTGGAGCCGCCTCACTTCCGCTCCTGGGATTAATCCCCCGGGGCATCGCGGCTTATCCGTCGGGCCCGGCACGCGCGTTGGGCTCATCGAGCCCATCGGGCAGGCGGCAGGTAACCATTCGCGCCGACTCGGAAATCGGGTTGGTGCGTCCCGAATTGCACGGGCACTTCGCCGAGCATCTGGGCGCCTGCATCTACGGCGGCATCTGGGTAGGCCGAAACTCCCCGATTCCCAATGTGAATGGATATCGAAAACAGGTGGTGGAGTATCTTCGCGAACTTGGCGTGCCGGTGCTTCGCTGGCCGGGCGGATGCTTTGCCGACGACTATCACTGGCGCGACGGCGTTGGGCCTGCTGCGAGTCGCCCCAAGCGCGTGAATCTCCATTGGGGCGGCTACGTGGAAGACAACAGCTTTGGAACCGACGAGTTCATCGGGTTCTGCCGCGAGATCGGCGCCGAGCCTTACATCTGCGGCAACGTCGGGAGCGGCTCACCGGAAGAACTCAGGAACTGGATCGAGTATTGCAATTTTCCTTCCGGCAGCACTCTCGCCGACGAACGCATCCGCAACGGATTCGCGGAGCCTCATCGCGTCCGTTACTGGGGCGTAGGGAATGAGAATTGGGGCTGCGGCGGCAACATGACGGCGAAGGAGTACGCCGGAGAGTTCCGGCGCTTCGCGGTATACGCCCCGACCTTTGGCGGCCTTAAGCCGTTTCTTATCGCCTGCGGACCCAATCGCAATGACACGTCATGGTCGCGCGACTTTATGGACAGCGTCCCGCCGCGCCGGCTGCCCCAGGGTTTTGCCATGCACTACTACGCCGAAGGCACAGACAATCCTGCGGCGTATACGCCCGCCGACATGGCCGCGCAGCTTGCCACCTTCCCGGATGTCGAACAGGCGGTGATCCAGCAGCGTGCCCTGCTCGACGGCTACGATTCGGGCCGGAACGTAGGCCTCATCCTGGATGAATGGGGTGTTCATGACCGGGTGGTGGCGAGTGAGGAAAAGGTGCACGGCAGGCTTTGGCAGGAGTGCACCATGCGCAGCGCGCTCGCAATCGCGCTGGGCCTCAACGTGTTCAACCGGCAGGCTGACAAGCTCTTCATGTGCAACCTGACTCAAACGGTGAACGTGCGAGCGCCCCTTTTGCAAACTGACGGTCCTGAGGGGCAGCGATGCATTCGAACAAGCGTCTACTATGTCTTCACGCTTTTCAAGCCTCATCGATCGAAGACGGCGGTGCGAGTGGAAGGCGAGGACGCCGCTTCTTCCCGATTTTCGGTCTCCGCCTCGCGCCAGGATCGAGACATTGTAATCAGCCTGGTGAACGCCAGCGCCGATGAAGATATGCAAATTGACTGCTCACTGGCGGGCGAGCGCCCAGGCAGCGCGTCGGCGCAGATCCTCCACTCGGATGACCTGAATGCCTACAACGGCTTCGATGGCCCCGAGGCTATTGCGCCAAAGCCCCATCCCGCAAGAGTTGATGGAAGCAGTATTCAGGTAGATCTGCCAAAGCTCTCGGTGGTAACCGTCACGGCTCGTCTGGCATGAACCTGCTGTAGCGGCGCTCTATGAGCGCCGATTCACGGGCTGGAAGCGTGCCACGTGGCATGACCATCTTGGCCATGCCGTAGGCGAGCAAACTCCAGGCGGCGGTCTGTGACCGCCGATTCACGGGCTCGGAAGCCCGTGCCACGTGGCATGGCCATCTTGGCCATGCTGTAGACGAGCAAACTCCAGGCGGCGGTCTGCGACCGCCGACCGGCGCTCCTTGCAGGGCAGGCTCCGAGCGCCGCTACAACTTTGGTCGTCGTGTTTAGCTGGGGACTAAGGCAATCCGGCCTGCAATCTGGCCGTGGCGCAAGTCCTCGAGCACTTCGTTAGCTTGCGCGAGCGGGCGAGTTGCAACCTGGCAGTGCAGCTTACGTTGGGCTCCCAGGGCGAGAACCTCAGCGAGGTCCTTGCGCGTGCCGACTGCTGTGGCGTAAATGCTGACTTCGGCGGCCGCCATCATGATGGGCGGGAAGCAGATCTTTTCCGCTGGTAACCCGACCACCAGCAGGGTGCCGGTTGGACGCAGACAGTAGAAGGCCATCTCATACGCAGCCTTGGAGGCCGAAGTCACGAGCGCAACATGCACGCCGCTCTGTTTCCTCAGTTCTTTTCCCGCCTCCGTGTTTGCGGCGTTGAACGTCGCCGACGCGCCCAAGGATTGTGCAAGCGCCAACTTTTCGTCCGAGATATCGATGGCGATGACCTCCGCACCCAACTCACGCCCGATCTGGAGCGCGAGGTGACCCAAGCCGCCAATGCCGAACACGCCCAGACGGCGTCCACGCAAAGTCCCGCCCTTTTTGAGAGCGCGATAAACCGTTACCCCGGCGCAGAACAGGGGCGCGGCCTCGACGGACGAGAGTCCCGCGGGAATCTTCGTGGCGTGGCTCGCGGGCGCCTTCACAAATTCGGCGTAGCCCCCATCAACCGTCACGCCGGTGATCTTCTGCTTCACGCAGAGATTCTCATATCCTTCGCGGCAGAAATCGCACTCGCCACACGACCAGTAGAGCCACGGCACGCCCACTCTGTCGCCCACAGTCAGGTCTTGCACGCCTTCACCGATCTCCACCACGCGGCCGGCGATTTCATGACCCAGGATCAGCGGCTTTTTCACGATTTTCGCAAACTGAGTCCAGTCTCCGTCAGCCACATGCAAATCGGAATGGCACACCCCGCACGCTTCCACTTCGATCAGGACTTCGCCGGCCCCAGGGCTTGGGCGCTCGACTTCTTCGATCTCAAGCGGTGTTTTGAAGTCGTGGAGAATTGCAGCTCTCATGCGTCACCTTCTCGCGACGGATGCTCGTTCAGCACGGCCTTAACAGCGTCCCACACTTGGGCCACGCTAATCGAGAGGATACACTCGGGCCGCTCAAAGCGGTAGCAGCGATCCCCGGGGCAGGGATTGCAGTCGTAAAAGTTCTGAACGATGCGCGCCGGCCGTGGCGCTGAGAGTGAGCCTGAGTCGGTAGAGGCCGAGCGCACTGAGGAGTTCGCTTCTCGCGACGAGGGCCGCGGCCACGGTCCCCAAATGCGCGAACTTGATGATCCGAAAATCACCACTGCCGGCCGCTCGAGCGCGGACGCCATATGAGCGGGGCCGCTGTCGTTACCGACGAATAGTCGGGCCTCGCGGAGCGCGGCGGCATACAGATCAAGGTCCACGTCTTGGAGTCGCTGCAAAGGATGGCCGGCGGCAGCTTCAACCGCATCCAATACCGCCGACTCACCGGGCCCGCACGCATAGAGCGTGGCAAGTTTTGCCTCGCGCTCCAGAAGGGCGCCGATTTCGGCGAACTTCTCCGACACCCATTGCTTGGTCGGGTAGAGCGCCGTTGGATGAATCAGCGCGTACTCTTGCCCGGGCGCGAGGCCCAGCTTGGATCGCGTTGAGCGCCACCAATCGCGCGAGGTCTCGCTCACAATCATTCTGGCGGGCGGAATCGGCGCGTGCGGGAGTCCCAGCCAGTAGAGAGCCGCCACCTGAAGCTCCGTAGTGTGTACGTCTTGCTGTTCGAGGATTTCGCGCGCGTCCGGCACTAGAAAGTCGTAGACACGAGGCGAGCGAAAGTGGTGAAACCCAACCTTCCACCGGGCTCCGCTTAACGCTGTGAGCCACGTGCTCGTGGGCCCGCCATGCAGGTTGAGACACAATGCAAACTTTCGCCGCCGCAATTCGGTGACGAGACGAAGCTGCTCCATCGCGCGACGCCACCCGTGCCACTTGCCTTTCGAAGCGTCACCCGCGATCATGCGGCGCGAATCAAGCGTGAGAATCTCATCAACGTCAGGGTTGTCCGCCAGAAGCTGGCGAAAACCGCTCTCGACCAGCACTGTCAGCATGAGGTCCGGCCGCCACGCCTTCAGCATGGCGAGTGCGGGGGTCAACAGAATGATGTCGCCGATTGACCGCAGGCGAACCAGCAGAATGCGCGATCCAGACGGGAGGTTTGGCAGGAGGGAATTGGCATTTGGATCGGGAGTAAGGCGACCACTTGGGGCCGGCCTGCGGCTATTCGGGCTCAATCTTGGCTTCGTCAACCAACATCACAGGTATGTCATCCCGGATGGGATATACGCGGTGGCACTGGGTGCACTTCAGTCCTTGGTCACCCGCCGTAAGCTTCAGGGTAGCCTTGCATAACGGGCAGACCAGAATATCGAGCAGTTCCTGGGAGACGGCCATAACCCTCACATCCGATATCGAGAATTAGCACAGCCGACATCTAAATACAAGGACTCTCGCCCGGTGCCGCCCGGTGCCACCGAGTGCCAGTGACCTGCGCAAACTGTCATTTGGAGCGCCGCCGCGCCTTCCGGCGCCGCGAGAAATCGCACTCTGGCTTTCTGCGACGGAGCAGTCCGGCGAAGCCCATCCGGTCCGGAGCGGCGTTCATGACTGCCGTAAGCTCATCCATTCGATTCAATCTCCAGCGCCATGCCAAGGCCTCCGGAAACACACAGAGTTGCGAGACCGCGTCGGACCTTGCGTTTCCGCATTTCATGCAGCAGCGTCACCGTGATGCGCGCTCCCGTGCAGCCGATAGGATGCCCGAGCGCGATGGCGCCTCCATTAACGTTCAAGCGTTCGCGGTCAAAGTGCAGCTCGCGGTCGCAGGCAAGCACCTGGGCGGCGAAGGCTTCATTGAGTTCAACCAAGCCGTAATCCTCTAGCCGCCCACCGGTTCTCCTGAGAAGCTCGTGGATGGCTGGCACGGGTCCTAGCCCCATCACTTTAGGATCGACACCTGCTGCCGCATAATCGACGATGCGCGCGAGCGGCCCTGCTGTGCGTGCCGAGCACCCTACCCATTCTTCAGACGCAAGCACCAGTGCCGCAGCGCCATCGGTGATGCCTGAGGCATTGCCGGCGGTAATCGTGCCCGTCTTTGAGAAGACGGGCGGTAGCTCTGCCAGTGACTCGATGGTGACGCCGGCCCGCGGATGTTCGTCGACGGTAAGTGTGCGCTCGCCCTTCTTGTCCTGAATGGTCACCGGTGTGATCTCGTCGTTGAAGCGGCCAGAAGCAAGCGCGGCGGCAGTCCGGCGCTGGCTGGAAAATGCATAGGCATCCTGCTCCTCGCGCGAAACCTGATACTGTTCCGCAAGTAGCTCCGCCGTTTCACCCATTACCACGCCCGAAAGCGGGCAAAGAAAACCATCGCGATACATCCCGTCTACCAACTCCTCGTGGCCAAACCTCGCGCCCCATCGGCCGGACTCAACAAAATAAGGAACGCGGCTCATCGCTTCGGTCCCGCCCACTAATACCACGTCGGCGCGGCCCAGCAGAATCTGCTCGTATCCGAGAGCGATGGCCTTCATCCCCGAGGCGCACGCCTGATTTACGGTGTAAGCGGGGACTTCCGGCGGAATGCCAGCCCGCACAGCGATCTGGCGCGCCGGGTTCGGACCATTGCCGGCCTGGCGGGCGTGCCCGAAGATCACTTCGTCTACTTCTTCAGGCGGTACCTGCGCCCGTTCGAGCGCCGCCCGGGCTGTGACCACGCCCAGGTCAGGAGCGGTGAAACCTGCCAGGCTGCCGCCGTATTTTCCAATCGGCGTTCGGACCGCGCTGAGGATGTAAACCGTGCGCATACGGATTCTGGGAGGACACTGCGCTGACCAGCGCCGTCACAGATAACGAATGAGTTCGTTCACCACCGCCTGAACGCCGGCGTACGCGTCGCCGCTGCCCTCGTACTCAATAGAATAGATGCCTTTGAATGCTGCACTCTTCGCAATCTCTACGCACTTCTGAAAATCGAATGCGGTCTCATTCCCATTGGCATCGAGGTTGAGGCCTTTGGCGTGGCAAACCGTCCGCGCGTAAGGGAACAGCAGCGGCAGTCCGCGCAAACGCGTTTCGTTGTCAGGAAAGTTGCCGAAGTCCGGCAAGGCGCCAATAAAAGGGCCACCGACAGCCCGGAACACTTGCACCAGCGCCTCTGGGTGCTGCGAGCCGATTTCGCCGTGATTTTCGATGAGCACGGCCACATTCTTGGCGCGGCCGTAAGCGGCGAGCTTGCGGTAGGAGTCGATCGTCAGCGTCAGGTCATCGGGATTGAAGCCGCCTGGATCGCAGCGCACCGAGCGGGCGCCAAGCTGCTTTGCGATGTCGATCCATTTCTGAGAGGTTTCAATGGCCGCTTCACGCACTGATGCGTCTGGATCCGAGAGGCCTCCACCGTGCCAGATTTCGGGAATGTCGACCGGTATGTTGATCAGTCGCGAATGCACGCGCACCAGATTAGCTTTCAGTTCCTGCAGGTAGGCGGGCTCGAGCGAGGAAAAATGCGGCGCCACGAATTCAAGGTTGTGCACCTTGTAGCGATCCGCAATCATTTCCGGAAAATCGAGCAGCGCCAACGGCTGGGCCGGAGCGCTCACAGAGCTCTCGCGGGTGCTTGGAAAATGGTTGTGGAAACTCCAGGACGAGATACCCACGCGGTCGAGCTTGACCGGCGCCGGTGGCGCGCGATGAGCGGCGTGATGGCTGCGTGACTGAGCGAGGGCCACCGAGCCCATTTTGGCCGCCGCGGCGCCGCCGAACAAACAGGCGAGGAAGTCGCGCCTCTTCATGCCTCGCCGCCCGAAATCATTGGCGCCGTTTGCGAGAACGAAAACCGGCCTTCGAAACCAAGTTCAACTGCGTTTAACCAGTTCGTGATTGAGTGCGAAAAGAGCGAGTTCAAGCCGGCTGGAAACCCCCACTTTATCGAAGATGCTGCTCAAGTGATGTTTCACCGTGTGTTCGCTAATGGTAAAGCGTTTCGCGATGTCCTTATTCCGGTAGCCCGCCACAACTGTTTCAACAATTTCCAACTCGCGCTCGGTCAGCTCGAAGTTGTCGTGCGGCCGCGAATCCACCGGAGAAACCACGGAACGGAGGGCCTCAATGAGCCCGCCGACGGTCTCCCGCGCCACCCAATACTGACCGGCCATCACGCTGTCAAGGGCTTCGGGCAGCACTTCGACGGCAGAATCCTTTAGGACCACACCGCGTGCGCCAAGCTTCAGAGCCTCGACGAGCTGGAACTTGTCGATGGAAGCAGTCAGGACGATGGTGTGAGCCGCGGAGCCCGAACTTGCCAGCTCGCGCAGTGCGTCGAGGCCGTTGCGTCGGGGCATGGCCAGATCAAGCAACAGAACGTCGGGGCGCAGTTCGCGTGTCTTGCGGACCGCCTCGGAGCCATCTCCGGCTTCACCCACAACAGAGAAGCCATTGGCGGATTCGATCAGCTTCCGGACGGACGCGCGAAACGTCGCGTGATCATCCGCAATCACAATGCGGCAAGGATTCGATTTCCGGGCCATCGGAATTCTGCTAATACTTCAACAACCGGTATTCCGGACGCGCATCGGTTGACGCAGATGTAGTGGCCACAAACCACTACGGACTCGTCTGAGCCCCCGACCTTCCACTCTTCTGTCTGCCGAGGAACGCGACTTACTTCCCGGGACTCCCAACCGGGATCTGGTAATTGCCTAGCCACCATATAATACCACCAACTCGCCCACAAGCGGAGCGTTAATCTAATCTTAATCTCTGTTACTATCAGGGGCCGTGGAAACGGAAAGTCAAAACTGGAGACCGCCATGCGAGGCCTGAGATACCCACACGCCGCCAGGATAGCGGCCAGCGGAGCAGGAACGCTGCTCATCGCACTGATGCCGGCGGCAGTGGCTCAGCAAACCCGGCCGGCGTCCGTTCCGCAGGCGGATACTTGCACCGTCGATGCGGACGGCACGGCACACATCACGCGGGTGATTCCGGTGCCTGGAACGATCAGCCCCGAAGCACAGAAGTTCATCTCGCGAGGCGGACCTTCGGGTCCTGAGCCCACCCTGGCCGAGCGGCGGGCTCACACCGACGCGTTTCGCATCGGCAGCGCTGCAGAAGCCCGCAAGCTCTATCCCGTGGACGTGGAGAGCAAGACTATCGGTGGTGTCCAATGTGATGTGATTACGCCGCCCAAGATTCAAAGCGCAGGGCGCGTGCTGATCAATGTTCACGGTGGCGGGTTCAACTCGGATTCGGGCTCGCTCGTCGAGGGCATCCCGATCGCGAGTCTGGCTCACACCACGGTAGTCTCGGTCTACTATCGCCTCGCGCCGGAGCATCCGTTTCCTGCCGCCGTTGACGACACCGTGGCGGTGTATAAGGAGCTTCTGAAAACTTACAAACCGGAGCAGATGGGCCTCTTCGGAACCTCCGCTGGCGCCATTCTCACGGCCGAGGTCGCGGCTGCGCTGCGGCGTGCGAACCTGCCGCTGCCTGCCGCACTGGGCATCTTTTCCGGCACCGGGGACCTGAGCCAGCCCGGGGATTCGCAGGCGCTTTACTCCGTGCAAGGACTCGGCGGCATCCTGCGGCCGCCGTCGAAGGGCCTGCACGACACCTCATACATTGGAACCACTGATCCCAAAGACCCCGTGCTCTCTCCGCTTTATGCAGACCTGCGCGGCTTCCCGCCAACGCTCTTCGTCACCAGCACGCGCGACCTGCTGCTGAGCGGGACCACCATCTTGCACCGCGCTTTTTTGCGCGCGGGCGTAGACGCGCAGCTTGTGGTTTTTGAGGCGCTGCCGCACGCATTTTGGTATGACTATCATCTGCCGGAGACACAGGAGGCACTGGACGTCATGGCGAAGTTTTTTGACGCCAAACTCGGCGAATAGGGGGCGCGGGAACCGGCGAGTAGCTCTCGGCGCAGCTTTGGAGTGCGGCAGCTTGCTGCCGCTTTGGTGAGGCCAGCTTGCTGGCCGGTTCCTGACTCCGAAAGCCCCGGCTGGCCGCGAGCAAGCTCGCGAGACAAAAGCGGCAGCAAGCTGCCGCACTCCAAAGCTGCGCCGAGAGCGGAACACAGAGAGGGCGGTTCCGCAAGATCGGCGGGGCTGAAAGCCCCGCCCTTTTCGAACCCTGGTGAGAAATGCAGGCTAGAAAGGAATCCAACACGTGACTTCTTTCGACCTCAACGAGCGCCCGCATCGCCGCTTCAACCCGCTCACGAGGGAGTGGGTGCTGGTGTCTCCGCATCGCACCCAAAGACCTTGGCAAGGACTGCTCGAGAAGCCCGCTTCGGCGCGAGAGCCGCAATATGACCCGAACTGCTACATGTGCCCCGGCAACACCCGGGCCACCGGCGCTCGCAACCCGGCGTATACCAGCACCTTCGTTTTTGACAATGACTACCCGGCCTTGCTTCCCGACACGCCGGACGCCGATGGGAGCCTGCCGGGTGAGTTGTTGGTGGCGCGTCCCGAGCGGGGGATCTGCCGAGTGGTCTGTTTTTCGCCTCGGCACGACCTCACAATCGCCGGGATGGAGCCTGCTGACCTCCGCCGGGTGGTTGACGTTTGGGCGGATCAGTATCGTGAGCTTGGCGCTATTCCGTTCATCAACCACGTGCAGATCTTCGAAAATCGCGGCACAGCGATGGGCGCCAGCAATCCCCATCCACATTGCCAGATTTGGGCGAACGCCAATCTGCCCAACGAACCGGCGAAGGAGCAGGCGGCGCTCAGCGCCTATTCCGCTGCGCACAGCTCCTGCCTGCTGTGCGACTATCTGGCTCTCGAACTCAGCCGGGGTGAAAGATTGATCACGGAGAATGATCACTTCTGCGCGCTCGTTCCGTTTTGGGCCGTGTGGCCGTTCGAGACGATGGTGTTGGCGAAGCGCCACGTAGGCGCGCTGGCCGGATTGACGGATCCCGAGCGCGACGCCCTTGGCGACATTCTCAAGCGCATGACCACCCGTTACGATCACCTGTTCGAGGTCACGTTTCCTTACACTCAAGGATTCCATCAGAGCCCAACGGATGGGCAAGCTCACCCGGAGTGGCACTTTCATTCGCATTTCTACCCACCCTTGCTGCGCTCGGCGACGGTGCGGAAATTCATGGTGGGCTACGAGCTGCTGGGCTCGCCCCAACGCGATATCACGGCCGAGGCCGCCGCCGCGCGCCTGAGGGAGCAGGCAGAGACAAGAGACGAGAGATGAGGGGAGGCAGAAGGCAGAAGGCAGAAGACAGGAGTCAGAAGTCAGAAGACAGAAGCAAGAAGACCAGTGGATCGGGTGGCGAACCCTGGACTGAGCTTGACGGAACTCGTCGAGAAGTCAGGGAACCAAGTGAGCGCGTCAGTCAGCCCGTGGACGACTTAGCCCTGGCGCGACCAGATTCTCACTTCTGTCCTCTCTGTCTTCTATCTTCTGTCTTCTGCCTTCTGCCTTCTATCTTCTGCCTTCTGCCTTCTTGTTCCTCTTGTCACTTATCTCCTGTCTCTCGTCCCTCGCTCTTGCCACTATTCGCGCTGCGGCTCGCGAAAGAATAGTCCCAAGTTGCTTCGCATGACGATGGCCGGGTCAAGCGGAATCTGGGGAGCCGGACGAAGCCCCTCGGTGAGAAATCGGACGATAGTGCGTACGGCTGTGAGTCCTTGCTCGCGCGGCCGCTGATGGATGGTGGCCGAGATCTTGCCGGTCTCGATGAAAGGCACCATGGCGGGAAACAGGTCCGTGCCGATCACCTTGATCTTGCCGGCGAGGCCCATCTCGTCGAGCGCCCGCATTACCGGAATGGAGTTGGCGGTTGCAATATAGATTCCCTTGGCCGAGGGATGTTGCCCGAACACCCTCCGGCACTTCTGGTACGCCTCGTCCTCTTCGTCGTGAGCCTCGATGACATCCAGAATCTTGCCGCGCGGACAGAACCGTTTGAGGCTGCATTCAAAGCCTCGCACCTTCTGTTCGTGGTCAACCACGGCGTGCATTCCAATGAAGACGATTACGCCCCCCTCGCCTGCCAGCAGGTGCGACATGAACTCGCCGGCCAGAGCGCCGTTGGTGAAAGGATCCACCGAAACGGACGTCAGGCGCTCCGTGCCCGGAGCATCGCTCACCACGCAGACCACGGGAATGCCGCGACGAGTGACCTTCTCGATGTCGCCTCGCAATCGCTCGTGGTAAGCCGGCGCCACCACCAGGCCGCTGATGTCTTCCTCGATGATGTCGCGAAGAGCTTCCACTTCGTGCTGGCCGAATCGCTTGTAAGGCCGATAGAGAATCTTCACCCCGAGCGGCTCGTAAGAGCTGGCAGCCTCTACGATGCCCTCGCGCACGTCGTCGAAGAAATAGGCTACTTCCAGCGGTAGGCTGACGCCGATGGTGAGGTGTTTGCGCGACGAAAGGTAACGGGCGGCCAGGTTGGGTCGATAGCCGAGCCGTCTGGCCTCGAGAAGGACTTTGCGCTTGGTAGCGGGACTCACGCCCGCCCGGTCATGCAACGCACGATCCACGGTGCCACAGGAGATGCCCAGAGCGGCGGCAATATCCTGGACCCCGGCTCGCGCCAGCGTAACCGGCGGTGAAGGCGGCTTGGGGTTGCTCGACATCCTCGCTAACCCGCATTTCTGTTCCGAAAATAGGCGCTAAGTGCTTTGTTTTCGGACGAGCGTCTCGCCTCGATAGCGCCATTTTCATGCTTCGGGGTGTCGCGAAGCGACATGACGACTCATCAGGATTCGAAAGGGCGGAGCTTCAGCTCCGCCGTCACAGCGTCTGTCCGATGTTGACGTCTCCCGCCCTTACGTCCGAAATTGGCTCTTGTCCGGTATCCGGGACCTCAACCGGAGACAAATTATCAAATCATTTGCTATCAATAATATTCCGGCTTCGTTCGGGCTAGGTTGCTGCGGCCTGCCCGCAATCACCGAGATATATCATGAACTCCTTTGTTATCTGACACATTCCGGCTTCGCTCGCAGTCGCGGCGAAAGCCTGGGAGACCACATATCTTGCCAACCCATTCATTCGGTTTGACATTCCGGCATGCCACGGGCGTTTCTCAAAATTCTCGCCGCAACCAGCCGCTTTTGCCGGCAGCGTTGGCACATAACCGCGTACGTTACTGATTAATTTGAACATTCCGGCATGCAACTTGGTTTTGCGATGCGTCGAGAGTGTAACCGTCACTTCAGCCGATTTGTAACCTGGCTCTGTAACCCGCAACCCAGCGGAACCACGAAACCGTCGCGCTCCGTTGGGGGCTGACTTGCGCCTGCCCCACTTCTTTTCGTTGCGAATCCTTGAACGACCCCAGGGTCGCAACGAGCTAGGAGTTTGGACATCACTATTCATGATTCATGGCCAAGATGGCCATGCCACGCGGCACGCGCTTCGAGCCCCGTGCTTGCGCGACCACGAGTGGCCCTCAGGCGGCACGACGCATGCGCAACCTATATATAGCAGATCGAAATGGGACAGTGGGTACCAATGAGACAATTTGGAGAATTATTTTGAGGTCTATTTTTCAAGGGGTTGGCCTGTGAATTACGCCTTGGATGGCGTCCGGCGCTCTCCGCGTGTGCAGAATTTGCACACTTCTCGCACCGCTGGCTCCTAAGGCGTAGGGGTGGCCCTTGTGGCCGCCCATGCCAATGCTGGTCTGTCATTGGGCGGCCACAAAGAATCTGTGTGGAAACCGCGTGCTGTAGCGGCGGTCCCTGACCGCCGGCTTTTGAAATCAATCATTTCGGCGATCAGAGATCGCCGCTACAGCACGTTGCGGCACGTTTTCACACAAACTCACAAGGGCCGCCCCTACGTCAAACTGACCCACGACCCGACTTCCGGCGTCATGAATAAACACAGTATTCAAGCCCCGGAAAGGCGGCTGAACGGCCACATCATAGGCTCGTACTCGCTGGCTAATTCAATTATCCTACCATCCTCATAAAAATTTTTCTTGACAGGGTAATCGATTGGTAGTATTTCTCAGGTCGTGCACGTACACGAGGGCCAGAACTCACCCATGCAATGCGGCGCGTACGATGCACGACCGATAACAAAAAAACAAAACAGAAGACACGCTAGCTAGACGTACGTTTTCAAGACTTCTGCGTTGGGTAGATGGGCCAGTAGTGATTTGGATGCCTTGAGGAGGGGTCCATGCGCAGTTTCCTGAAAGGTGTAATTCCGTCAGGCCGATACGCCTGTCTCTGCGTCTGTATGCTCGTCGCGGCATTGCCGCTGTGGGCGCAGATTGACACAGGCACGATTCTTGGAACAGTCACGGACCAGACCGGCGCGGTCATTCCCGGCGCCAAGGTCAGCCTGACGAACGAGGGAACCAACCTCACGATGACGACGACGACGGGTGCGGACGGCGGTTACGTTTTTTCCCCGCTGAAAATTGGCACCTACACCGTCAGCGTGGAAGCTCCCGGCTTTTCCAAGGCTCAGCAGTCCCACCTCACGGTGAGTATCAACCAGTCCCTTAAAGCCGACATTACACTGAAGCCTGGCGAAGTGACGCAGACGGTCGAAGTCACGGCTGCTCTTCCGACCCTGCAGACGCAGAACGCCTCGGTGGGACAGGTTGTTAACGAAGAAAGCATAAATAACTTACCCCTTAACGGAAGGAATTTTACCTTTCTGGCGCAGACTGTAGCGGGTGTCAACACGCCGCAGCCCGATACGCGCGGCAATGCGTTTAACGGGGCTTTCTCGGCCAACGGCTTGCGTCCCGCGCAAAACAACTATCTGTTGAACGGGATTGACAACAATTCGGACAACGTCGACTTCCTGAACGGCACGAATTACGCCGTGCTGCCCCCGCCCGACGCTCTTTCCGAGTTCAAGGTTCAGACCACCAACTACGACGCGCAATACGGCCGGGCCGGCGGCGCCATCTTGAACGCCACTATCAAATCCGGCAGCAATCAGTTTCACGGCGATGTTTGGGAGTTCTTCCGTAACGACAAACTCGACTCCGCTGACTTTTTCGAAAACTCCGGAAACCTGAAGAAAGGCGAGTACCGGCTGAATCAGTTTGGCGGTACGATCGGGGGCCCCATCAAGAAGGATAAGCTGTTCTTCTTCGGCGATGTCGAAATCACGCGTCGGAGGCAGGGGAGCGTCTTCACCAATAATGTTCCCACGGCCGAGGAGCGCAACAGCGGTTATACGAATTTGGCCGACACGATTCTCGGCCAGACCAATTCCGGTTGCCTCAGCAACGGTAGTTGCACTTCAACCGACGACCTGGGCCGAACGCTGCCCATCGGGACCGCTTTGGACCCTGCTACCATGCGGCAGGTCACCAAGGGCGTGGTGGACCCTGTCACCGGCCTCGTGGCCGCCAACACCGGCTACGTGAATGATCCGTTTTACACCGGGGGCCCGGTCGGAAAAATCACCAATTTCACCGATCTTTGCCAGAGCGAAACGAATTGCATGCTCAACCAGCTTCCTGCCGGTCGGATCGACGCTAATGCGATCAAGCTGCTGAATCTTTTCCCCGCGCCTACATCGGCGGGCATCATCAACAACCAATCGTCGAACCCGGTGCTCTCCGAGAACCGCGAGGCCGTTGACACTCGGATCGACTACAACATGAGTGAAAGGAACCAGATCTTCGGAACCTTCAGCTACGTGAACGATCCGCAGTTCATTCCCGGTCCGTTTGGAGGCATCGCGGATGGCGGGGCTTTCCAGCAGGGCGTGCAAAGTGCGAAGTCGTTTCTGGCAGCCCTAAGCTGGACGCATACCTTCTCTCCAACCATGGTGAATGAAGCGCGCCTGGGCGAAGATCGCCTGCACGCCAGCCGCTTCGGGCCGGTGGCAAATCAGCTTGGAATTCCGGAACAGTACGGGATCCCGGGCATCGCGCAAGTCTCGGAAAACGGCGGTCTGCCGGCGATCGGGGTCAGCGGCTTGAGCACCCTCGGGTCAAACTCCTTCCTGCCGTCGGACGAAATAACGCAGACGACTCAGGCGACCGAGAACTTGACGAAGATTTACGGCAAGCACACCTTCAAGATGGGCATGGAGTTCCAGCACATCAAGTTCTCCACCCTGCAGCCGGCCTGGTCGCACGGCCAGTCGAATTTCGACGGAAACTATGCGGGCATCGGAATGGCGCAGATGCTGCTGAATCCCCAGATGAATTCCGTGGGTCTGCCGGCCTGCACTTCGAACTCGGGCAGCGGCTGTGCAGTGAACTTTGCGGGTGGGGCCGATACGGTGTTTGTCTCTAATTTCTCCCCCACCGACGACGGCCGCAACTATTGGGCCGGGTATTTCCAGGATGATTGGAAGGTGACGTCGAAATTGACGCTGAATCTCGGCCTCCGTTGGGAACGCTTTGGAGCCATCGAGGAGAACCATGGCCGCCAGGGGAACTTCCTTTCTGGAGCGCCCTTCAGCACCGCAGAGATGTTGTATCCCAACAACGGGAAGAACCAGGCTTTATTGCAAGATGCTCCGCAGTGGCCCTCGATACTGGCCAAGGATGGCATCCAGTTGAAGTACCTCGACAATTTTGGGCTGTCGAACGTGCAGAACGATAATTTTGGCCCACGAGTGGGCTTGGCATACCAGGTCACCCCGAAATTGGTCATGCGATCAGGTTTTGGTCTGTTTTACAACTCCTTTGAGAACGCCGGCTATGGACCGAATATCGGAGAAAACTTCCCCTTCCAATTCACCATAAACCCGCCCGCGCCCAACGGGTCATCGCCCATTCCTCTCAAGAACGCCGATGGGAGCGTCTGCAGCCCCGCCGCAACCCTTGAGGTTACTTACTCGTGTATATCGCTGATCCCCAATCAGGTCAACACCAACGGGCTCGGGCCGCAAGGATTGCAGTATAACTGGCACACGCCTTACACGCTGGGTTGGAATTTTTCGCTTCAGTATGCGTTTACGCCGAGCCTGAACGCTACAGTAGCCTACGTGGGCGATGGGTCCCGCCACATGATTACCGGTGGTGCGTCGAATCCGAGTAGCTACATTGTCGAACTGGACCCCACCGCGACCATATGCGGCCCCGGCGGCATTACTCCCTTCCCTGATATCGGCTGCAACGACAGCATTCAAGACACGCAGGGGAATAGCTACTACCATAGCCTTCAGACAAGTCTCGAGAAGCGATTCTCCAATGGCCTGAACTTTCTCGCCACCTATACGTGGTCGCACTGCCGCGGCGACGCCGGGGACGAGTTGAACGGAGGCGTCGGCGAGGGCAACCGCGCGATCGCTCTTCCGGGATGGGGTATCCAGGGAGACTATCAGAACTGCAACTATAACATTTTCAGCGTCTTCCACTTGAGCGGTGGCTACCAGTTGCCCTTCGGGCACGGCCAAAAGTATCTCTCCAACGCTAGCGGGGTTGAGAATGCGATCCTGGGTGGATGGCAAACCATCTGGAACCTCGTGGCGGAAGGAGGCCAGCCGCTCACGATTGGCTGTCACTCCGGAACGACCGCCAACTTGGGTTGCACTGCGATGCTCACGGGACAGAGCAAGTACGGATCGGGCGCACCTGACCACTATTTGAATGCGGCCGGCTTTACGCAGCCCTGCCCGGCGCCAGGCTTCTCTCAGCCGGCGAGATGCGTTGACGTCGGAACCGCTGGCTTCGCCCTTCTGGGCGGCGGTGACACGCAAGTGACCGGACCGGGCATCAACCGGCTCGACTTCTCTTTGTTCAAGCAATTCCGGCTGAGTGAACGCTTCAACTTGGAGTTCCGAACCGAATTCTTCAACATCCTGAACCACCCCACGTTTAACCCTCCGAACTTCGGCGGCAACGGCGTGGTTGCTATCCCGAGTTCAGGGGACTTTCTCAGCACCAACTTCGGGGCGATCGGCTCGACGCGGTTCCCCTTCCAGGATCCGCGCCAGATCCAGCTTGCTTTGAAGTTGTATTTCTAAAACGAGACCTGAATCTAAGAGCCCGGCGGAGATCCTTTCCGCCGGGCTTCTCATTGGTGCGCGCGCCCTCGCTTCGGGAAATTCGCGGGTCCTAGATGAGGGCCTGCAGGTGGCAGGCTGCGGAAAAACCCATCCAACCTGTCATTTCGAGTGCCGCCGCGCTTTCCGGCGCCGCGAGAAATCTCCCTCTGGCTTAACAGCACCCACAGGGCTGTTCCCTGAATGGGGCAGCCACAAGGGCGGCCCCGACGCCGGGAAATCAGAACACTACCCTAGGGCCTCTGATGAGAAATGCAGGCTTGCAGGCAGAGCGCATCTCACACTTAAGCCACAGCCTGGAGTGAGAGTCTCAGCGATGAGAACGCGTCTTTGAGGGGCGGAGCGGGGAAGATCTCGGGATGAATCAAATGGGCCAGGATTTCGAGGCTATCGACGATTCGCGGCCCCGGTCGGCTGAAATAGGCGGAGCCGTCGGTAGCGTAAATGCGTCCTGATTTGGCGGCGGGCAGGTCGCGTGCGCCTTCGAACTCCGCCAGAATCTCACCCTCGCGCTCACAACGTTCCAGGTTGAACCCGCAGCACGTGAGTACGATGATTTCCGGAGCGAAGTCGAGCACTCGGTTCCACTCGATACGGCGTGACGGCTGATGGAGAACGGCGAGATCGTCGTGGCCGCCGGCAATCTCCACCAATTCTTTCATCCAGTGACCGCCACAGTAAGGGGGATCGACCCATTCCATGGCGAACACGCGCGGCCGGTCTTGACCAGCCTCTGTCTTCTGCCGAACGGCTTCGATACGGCGCAGGAGGCCGTCGCGGAGCTCCTTGGCCGCAGCCTCGGAGTCAATCGTCTTTCCCACCAGGACGATGTTATCGAGAATGTCGTTTAGCGAACGGGGTTCCAGGTTGAGAACAACAGGGTGAGACTTGAGGTTCTTCGCAGCCTCCTGGACGCGGTCGTAGGAAACAGCGCAAACATCGCAGAGGCGCTGAGTCAGGATCAGGTCAGGCCGTAGCTCTTCGAGCAAAGGAACGTTCAGTTCGTAGAGCGTCCCGGTTCCGTCGAGAGCCTGGCTGACAGCGGAGTCAATTTCCCGGCTCGAGATTCCGCCGGGTATATTAGAGCGGGTGACCTTGGGAATTTGAGAGGTCCGTGAAGGATAATCGCACTCGTGGGTGACGCCGACCAGCGCACTGCCCTCACCGAGAGCAAATACGATCTCAGTGGCACTGGGAAGCAAGGAACAGATTCGCACCGCCGGATTCCCCTATGACGTCGCGCCGACGGCCACCGCCGCGCGGCGCCGGCGAACCCAGGCGTAGGTGCCGAACATCAGGCCGGCATAAGCGAGATCGCCCAGCACGGTGTTGCGGAAAAAGGGCAGCGCGGCCACGTAACACTCAACCAGGCCGCTGAAGGTGGGCGGATAGAGCGTCCATCCCATCCACACGCCGAAGTTGCTCACCAGGAAGAAGGCTACCGACCCTGCCAGGGAGGCGCCCAAGACGCCCCCAACAGTCAGCTTGCGGCGAAGCGTCCAGCCGATCAGGCCGACCAGGAGGAAGCCCGTCCAAGTGTAAGGGGTAAACCAGGCATAGCGGCCGCCGTAGAGGAAATGGATCACGGCGTAGTCGCTCAGCATAAGCGCCGCCAGCGGCACCAGCAGCGAATCGCGGCGGTTGCGGAACGTGGCGCCGCTGAAAAGGAACATCGCGCCCAGGGGTGTAAGGTTCCAAGGGTGTGGCAAGATCCGCAGCAAAATCGCCGCCAGTACGAAAAGGTAGGGCATAGCTTCTTCTCTCCTCGCCGACAATAATATCAGAGTCTGTGGGGCAAGAGGTAGCGAAGAGACGTGGTTTTGGGTGAGGGCAGCGCGGCTTGGGTGGATGGCAAGACCTTCATTCCCTTGGGCTCCACTGCGGCAGAGGATATAATGGCACGCGATCGGTTGGCCGATTGCGAAGCGTCACCGACAGGGAGGGGTGCATGCTCAAAAATGGTTGGAAGGTGTTGCCGGCGGCGCTAGCTGTCCTGTGCCTGTCGAAAGGTGCGGGTGCTCAGTTGGCCGAGCCCCTGGATCTGCCAAAGGCGAACTGTTGTTTGCAATTCGCAGCACAGCACCTTGCAGACCAACTGCAGGATTGGAACCAGATCGGCCGGTACCACGCCGACGACCAGCAACTGATGGCCGCGCCCGCTGATCTACATCGCGTGGTGTTTATGGGCGATTCCATTACGGACGGCTGGAACCTGGCGCAGTATTTTCCCAGGAAGCCTTACGTGAATCGCGGCATTAGCGGGCAGACCACACCGCAGATGCTGGTGCGCATGTATCCGGACGTGATTGATCTGAAGCCTGCCGCCATGATCATTCTGGCAGGCACGAACGACGTGGCGCGCAATACGGGTCCCGAGACGGCAACCATGATTGAAGAGAATTTTCAGGCCATGGCCGAGCTGGCGCGCGCTCACAACATTAAGGTCATTCTCTGCCTCCTGACGCCGATCAGTGATTACACCGAGCACAAGCAGACGGAGCACCGGCCGCCTGCGGACATTCTCAAGCTCAACGCGTGGCTGAAGGATTACGCCGCCAAGACGCAGGCAACGATCGCTGATTATTACTCGGCGCTCGTCGATGAGCAGGGAATGCTGAAGGCGGGATACTCGGACGATGGTCTGCACCCCAACGCCAAAGGTTATCAACTGCTGGCGCCCGTAGCTCAGGCGGCCATCGACAAGGCGCTTCAGTAGCGACCGGTTGGTCAATATTCTGTGAGCCCTGAGTAAACCCGGTGTTGAGATTTCTTTGCCTGCGGCAAAGCCCGAGCCTCGGTTCTGGAGCCTAGCGAATGCAAACGTTGAATGCGAACGGAAAGCCCGGCCATCAGCCCCCACTATTTTCAGCCGGAAACGCGCTGCCTTTCATCCTGGTGACCGCGCTTTTTTTCTTTTGGGGCATTCCGAATAATCTCAACGATATTCTCATCAAGCAGTTCATGAAGTCGTTCGAGCTTACGCGTTTCAAAGCGGGGCTTATTCAGTCCGCCTTCTACATGGGATATTTTCTGCTCTCCATGCCGGCTGCCTTCCTGATGCGCAAATACGGTTACAAGACGGGCCTGGTGACGGGCCTGTTTCTCTTCAGTGCCGGCACCTTCTTGTTCTGGCCGGCCGCGCGGGTGCGGGAGTACAGCTTTTTTCTCGTAGCGCTATTCGTGATCGCGAGCGGCCTGGCGTTTCTCGAAACCGGATCAAACTCCTTCATTGCGGTGTTGGGTGATCCGCGCACTTCGGAGCGGCGGCTCAACTTCTCCCAGGCGTTCAATCCCTTGGGCGCAATCACCGGAGTGGCCATCGGGACCGCGTTCATCTTCTCCGGAATTGAACTGAATCCGCAGCAAATTGCCGCGCGCAAGGCGGCGGGCAGTTATGACTTATTCCTGCGCACCGAAACCATGCGTGTGGTTACCCCCTATCTGGTTCTGGGTTCGGTCGTCTTCGTCTGGGCGCTTCTCATTCTGATGACCAAGTTTCCGCGAGTGGCCGAAGAAGCGGAAACCAGCCACCGTCACGTAAGGTTCGGCGAGTTATTTCGCCACCGGCACTTTGTTTTGGCGATTGTTGCGCAATTCTTGTACGTGGGAGCCCAGGTGGGTACGTGGAGCTACTACATTCAGTACATTCAGGACTACACGCACGAACCTGAGAAGGTGGCAGGCTCCGTTCTGGTAGGCACGCTGGTTGCGTTCGGCGCGGGAAGGTTCATCGCAACGTACCTGATGAAATTTTTCAAGCCCAGCCGCCTGATGGGAGTCTATGCGTTGATCAACGTGACGCTGGTGACGCTCGCGATTCTGTTCCCGGGCTGGGGCGGTGTCTGGGCCATCTTCATGACAAGCTTCTTCATGTCGCTCATGTTTCCGACCATCTTCGCTCTCGGGATTAAGGAACTGGGACCCGGCACGAAACTGGGCGGCTCCATGATCATCATGGCAATTGTGGGTGGCGCTGTAGCCACACCCATCATGGGCCTGATATTTCAAGCCACGCGAAGCATGGCCGCCGCGATGCTGGTTCCGCTCCTCTGCTACGCCTTCATCGCCTATTACGCTTTCAGCGGCTCCAAGGTGCGTGTTCCGCACCTGGTCGAGATCCCTGCTGAGGTGTAAAGTCCGCGAGTGTGCGGCGAGGCAGGAGGGGCACGTCTCAACGCGCCCCCTGTTGGAAGGATCAATCGGAGCTTGTTCTTCGGGCGCCAGCCCAATTCGCCGCGATTCGTTAGGCCCTCTTTGCGGGCGATCGCCCAAGGCAATACTCACAGCAACCGCGATGCCACTTTTCGTCTTGTGATGTAAGCGGCGTGTTTTCACCGACTGTGAACCCGTCCAGAATTTTGAATGTGCAGTCAGCGAGGAAGATTTTTCACAACCGTGAAGTAATTGGGCGCGACGAGTTGTTTGGCGCACTCGGGAGAATCGGCAAGGTACGGAAAGAAAACCCTTACGACCGCTGGAAATCAGCCACCGCAGCGGTTGAATGCGGCCATTGCGTTGGCGTCCAACGCAGTCAGAGACTGGTTGATCCGCGTTGTCTTTGTCACCAAGTTTCCTTGCAGCCTTCGGCACACCCTTCTATACTGGGCCGCTAGCCAAAGATGCTTTGCGGAGGGACGATGGTTCGGATGAACAGGCGAGATGCTGGAAAGGCGATGCTGGGAGGCGCGGCGGCGATGCTGGCACGGCCGCTCTTGGCCACGCAGTGGATCGACTCGGTCGTGCGAGGGGTGCAGATCGGGGCGCAGAGCTATTCGTTTCGGGATCGTCCGCTGGACGCCTGCATCCAGGCCTACGTGACCGTGGGGCTTGGCGAATGCGAACTGTCACAAGGGCACGTTGAGCCTGCGGAAGACAGTGGCGATCGTGAAAAATTGCGAAAGTGGCGTCTGAACACGCCACTCAGCTATTTTCAAGATGTTCGCAAGAAATTCGATGCGGCCGGAGTGCGGCTCTACGCGTACAATTACAGCTTCCGGCACGACATGACGGAAGCCGAAATGCGGCGCGGCTTCGAAATGACCAAGGCGCTCGGCCTCCGCTATATCACGGCCTCTTCAAACGTGAGTTTGGCGCC
>DATJYK010000041.1:0-15205 GCA_035578005.1 Terriglobia bacterium | reverse complement strand
CTAGGGCATATAAAGGAATGCCTAGACTCGCACTCAAGCCCGACTCGAGTTTCTTTCGGAAGATTGCTATCGGTGCCGTCGGTACCAGGGGGATATGCGCAGATCTGTCTTCTCGCAGACACCGGATGGTAGAGCTGGAGCGCGGCTCCACAGATACCAAGCTCTGGAAGGAGGTGAAGCGCAAGCGCGTTCGAATTCCTGACCTTGTTTGCACGGCGTGCGGCCAACGCGTCGAAAGCAGGGCAAAAACAAAGCCTGAACTATCCATGTCGCACAGCGTGACCGATCAGGAGCGTGCCTGGGACTTTGGAATGGTTGACAGCGACTACATCGGATTTCCGGTATGCGAGGCGGTCGACGAAAAGTACTGGAGCGCCGGACGTCTTCAGGGAGGGAATTCTTACTGGCACGAGCGCAATTGGGTACGTTGGCAGCTCAAGGGGCAGGTTAACTATTTTCGTGTTTCCACTTTCCGGCGAAGCAAACACACAAAAATCAGCACTAAGGGAGTTACAGAAGGATCCGAAACCAGTGTTTCTTGGGATTCCATCTTTGCTTCACGCGAGGGGACGATTGAGAGGCTCGAAGCGCGTAAGCTGACCATACGCCGTGCCTCTGACGGGCATCGTAGCACGCGGACGATTCCAATGAGCTACCAATTATTTGTGAGGGAAGGGGATGCAGTTGGGCTAAATCAGGTCATCGCAGGGTTGATCGAACCGCTTGCGGCCGAAGAGCTCAACTGCCCGGGCCATTTGCCTTCCGGATACATCTTCGAGCTGCTGAGGTCCAGGGAGCGCACACAACGATTCACCGGCGTCAAACTCGCACGCCTCCGCAAAGATACACAGTACCGAAGGCTGGTGCGAGAACTGTCAAACGATCCGGAAGAGGATGCTTACATTCGGTTGGAAGGTCTGTCTTATCTCACTGCTGTCTGTGGCGTGCCTGCGCACGACCTGTTCAGGACCTATTTGCAGATCGGTGACCCGCAGCTTCAATTGGAGTCAGTAATAGCACTGGGTGAGGCAGCCAATCCCACCGCTCTTGGGCTGCTGTCGGAAATCTTGGATGATCCGCAGGAGCCATATTTCATTAGAAGTGCAGCGGCTTGGTGTCTGTGCCGCGCAGGATCGGAGGGGAGCGCCAGGCGTCTGGTGAAGGCCTTTGCTGATATTGATCACAACATAAGGGAAGAGGCGCTGGACGGCATCGTCTCTATCGGCGGCCCAGCGATTAGGTGGCTCATGAAAGGGCTGCGCGAATCTAACCCTGACATCGCGGCAGGTTGTGCCGAAGCGCTGCGCCAACAGTACCGAACGCTACCCGAGGGCGTGATTCGTAGCATAAGTACAGAGACCACGAAGTCAGATGGCTCACCTTCTTGGGCTGCCTGGCTGCTTGGACAGTTGCCTCGAGAACAGGTCATGAACACGATCGCCAACATTCAGGATTCGGCTCCAGCGCTCCATTACGCGTTGAGCCTTCTGTGGGCGTTCACAGAGAGCTGGATTGCACGACGCTGGGAGCTGCACTGCGATGCGGATCTCTCAAATGAAAGGGATGTTGCCCGTGAAGTTTGAGCTCCCTTCAGCAGTAAAAGTCTATGACACTACCTACGGCCTGCAGGTCTGTGCCGACAGCCGGAAGATACTCGAACTACTTCCCGACGAGTCTGTAGATCTGATAATTACGAGTCCGCCGTTCGCTCTTCTGAGGCAGAAGAGCTACGGCAATGAGGGGCAAACTGAGTATGCCGCTTGGCTTGCCGAGTTTGGCGACAGAGCCCATCGAGTTCTAAAGCAGACCGGTAGCTTTGTACTTGACCTTGGCGGTGCGTATGAGCGCGGTAAGCCCGTTCGCTCTCTTTATAACTTCAGGGTCCTTCTGGATTTCTGTGACCGCCTAAAGTACAACCTTGCAGAAGAATTTTTCTGGTACAACCCCGCAAAACTTCCTTCTCCCATCGAATGGGTTAACAAGCGGAAAATCCGGGTAAAGGATGCGGTTAACACGATATGGTGGTTTTCCAAAGGGAGCCAGCCTAAAGCAGATGTAACAAGAGTGCTAACACCTTATTCTGAGCGTATGAAGACGCTGCTGAAGAATCCAGGGAGGTTTTACAGACCAAAAGAACGGCCATCGGGTCACGATATCGCCGCGGCATTCAGCAAAGAGAACCTGGGGGCAATCCCGTCCAATCTTCTTCAAATAGCGAACACCGACAGTAACTCGCATTATCTACGTACATGCAAACTCCTCGGCAAGGATGGTCATCCTGCGAGATTTCCCCCGGCGCTGCCGATGTTCTTCATCGAATTTCTTACCGAACCCGGCGACTGCGTAGTGGACATCTTCTCGGGCTCAAACACCACCGGCGCGGTCGCGGAGCAACTCGCCCGGAACTGGCTAGGTGTTGAAGTAGATCGCGATTACGCTGTCCTGTCCGCAATCCGTTTTATGGAAAACCATACCGAGCGGGAAATCATACAAGCGATGAAACTGCTCGAAAGCCGGCAGTACTTGAGCCTCAATCGCTCTCGTCCCGTCGAGGAGGACCGCACAAACAATGTTCATGTAATGGAAGAGAGTCAGCGCCAATTGTTCACGCAACCTCACGCTGAGACGAAAGGGAACTTCGGTCGTTAGTCCAATCAATCGATTGGCCGATCACCCGATTAACCAATGTCCGTAATTCACATCCTGTCTGACCGCGTCGCCAACCAGATCGCCGCTGGCGAGGTGGTGGAACGGCCGGCTTCGATTGTCAAAGAATTGCTGGAGAACTCGCTGGACGCGGGGGCCACGCGCGTTGAAGTCGAGGTCGAGGCTGGGGGTAAGCGGTTGGTCCGAGTCACCGACGATGGCTGCGGGATGGATCGTGACGATGCCGTCCAGGCTTTCGAGCGCCACGCCACCAGCAAGATCCGGCAAGCCGAAGACTTGCTTGAGATCGCGACCCTCGGCTTTCGCGGTGAGGCTTTGCCGTCTATCGCCGCCGTGTCGCGATTAGTGCTCGAAACACGCCTCCAGGCCGAAGCCGCCGGAACGAGGGTGGAAATCGCAGGCGGAAAGCTGCGCGACGTGCGCGAGATCGCCTGGCCGGGAGGCGCGCGCGTGGAAGCGCGCGATCTCTTCTTCAACACTCCGGCGCGGCGCAAGTTCCTCAAGTCGGAGTCTACCGAGCTCGGCCACATCGCAAGTTTCGTTACTCACTATGCGCTGGCGCATCCGGAGAAGAGTTTCAGGCTGGCCTCGCTCTCCCACGATATCGTCAACGCCGCGCCGGCTCCCGACGCGCGCACCCGCGTTTACCAGCTTTTGGGCGGGCAGGTGCTGGAACAGCTTATCGAGATGAGCCCGGTGGAGCGCAGGCTGCCCGTATCGGCCGCGTTTGGCGAGCTCGAAGAGAATGAGCTGCCGACCTCGCCTGGAGTGGTGCGCCTTTCAGGTTTTGTGTCACGGCCCGAAGTGCAGCGGCTGAATCGCAACGAGGTCTACTTCTTTGTGAACCGGCGTCTGGTACGCGACCGCCTCATTCTGCACGCCATCCTCGAAGCCTACCGGAACATTCTGCCGCCTCGTATGTTTCCGGTGGCGCTCGTGTTTCTCGAAATTCCGCCCCAAGAGGTGGACGTGAATGTGCACCCCTCGAAGACCGAGGTTCGCTTTCGCCGTTCGAGTTTCGTGCACGATCTTACGCGCGATGCCATCCGCCAGGCCCTTATCGCCGCTCGCCCCGTGGCGGCCTTTCCTATCCGGCGTGACTTGCGCGAGAGTGCCGTCGATGACGTGGAAGCCTTGGAGAGACTAGGGGAGGAATCGCGGCCGGAATCGCACTCGCCGGGAACAGGTTTTCAGCGTGGCGGAACGCAGGGTGCCTTCGATAGGGCGGGAAAACCGTGGCCTGAACCTGCCGTCGATACTGCAGTAGCTTACTCCCGGCTGCCGTTCTCGCCGGCTGGCGCGGCGGCGCCGTCCTCGCCCGCATCTGCGCCGCCGGATCATAACGGGTTTCGGCAGCCCGACTTTGCACTCTCTCCGCCAAAGCCCGCGCCTGTAACGGGGAATCTGCCGCTCGACGTTGCGGCAGTCGCTGCACCGGTTCGCCCCTGGTCGCATGAAGCGGCAAGCGGTTTCGCGGCTCCGCCGAGATCTGAAGGGCACGCCGACTGGGTTGCTCCCCCCACGCCGTCACCGACGTCCTGCGAGCCCTCTGATGCTGCTGACTCTGGAGCGATGGCGCAAGTAAGCGGCCCGACCAGTCATCGGGAATCGCACTCGTCGTCCGAATCGGCGTTTCCCGCAGACCTCCGCCCGCTCGGTCAAGTGGAAGCAAGCTACATCGTGGCGACCAACGCCGCGGGCCTCTGGATTGTCGATCAGCACGCCGCGCACGAGCGCGTTCTGTTCGAAAAGCATCTGCGCCAGGTACGAGATCGGCAGGTGGAAGCGCAGCGCTTGCTGCTGCCCGCCATCGTCGAGTTGAATCCGCAGCAGCAGGCGGCCTTCCAGGACATCGTCGACGAACTCGGTGCGAACGGCTTTGACGTGGAGCCTTTCGGGCAACGTACCGTCGCGGTGAAAACCGCGCCCGCAGAACTGGCAGCCGGCGATGTGCAGTCCCTGCTCATTGAGATTCTCGACGGCGCAGGTCAGGAGACGCGCGGCGTCACACTTGCTGTCCTGCGCGGCCGCATCAGCGCTTCGCTGGCTTGCCGGGCAGCCATCAAAATCCATATGTCGCTCGACCGCGCCAAAATGGAATGGCTGCTCACAGCCTTGGCCGGGACCGAGTCGCCGATGGCATGCCCTCACGGCCGTCCGGTGATGCTGAGGTACAGCATCCGGGATTTGGAGCGAGCGTTTCACCGGACGTAGCGTATTTAGGTAGGCTATCTAAGAACACCCAGAGTGCTAATCGCACCCATGCGGACTCCTTTGATTATCGCTATTGACGGGCCGGCCGGCGCCGGCAAGAGCACCGTCGCCCGCATGCTAGCCTCCCGCCTGGGGTTGCCCTATGTGGATAGCGGAGCCACCTACCGCGCGGTCGCGCTCAAGGTGCTGGAGCATGGTGTCTCGCCATCCGACGAGGCCGCTGTCGTGCGGCTCATCGACGGCGCTGAGATCGGATTTGCGGGGGGAGCGGAAGAACGGCGCATTCTGCTGGACCAGCGCGACGTCACGCACCTGATTCGCACGCCTGAAGTGACGCTGGCGGCGGCGCAGGTGTCGCGGCTCCCAGAGGTGCGGAAGAGGCTTGTGGCCTTGCAGCGCAGCTTGACGGGCGAGCCCGGCGTGGTGATGGAAGGGCGCGATATCGGCACTGTGGTTTTCCCGCAGGCGCCGCTCAAGATCTTTCTCGAAGCAGACCCTGAGGAGCGAGCCCGCAGACGATTGGGACAGGAGGATGCTGACGGACGGCGCGCCAGCCTCGCCCAAACGGCTGAGGAGATTCGGCGCCGCGATCAGTTGGACGCGGAGAGAAAGGTGTCACCGCTCGTGCCGGCAGAAGATGCCGTGCGCATCGACTCCACGCAGTTTGCGGCAGACGAGGTCGTGGAAAGGATTCTGAATGTCGCACAGGAGAGAAGGCTGATTTAACGATGAACACAGAACGATGAATGCTGAATCAGCAAGGCAAAAGCTTGAGTGGGGGCCGTTGTTCCGTTCACGCCGGGTGTTTGAGGCGAGGAATCATTCGACGGTCGTTCATCATTCAGAATTCATCATTCAGCATTCGCCTCATCGTCCGCCGTTACTCATCGAAGCCAGAAAGTCGCCGTTGCTTTTCGATTTGACGAGCTTATCGATAATGAGCTCCATGCTTTCCACGGGTGAAAGCGGGCTAAGAACCTTGCGCAGCACCCAGATGCGATTGAGCTCGTCTTTCGGCACCAGCAACTCTTCCTTGCGCGTCGCCGAGCGATTGATGTCAATGGCTGGGAAGACGCGCTTGTCAACCAATTTCCGGTCCAGATTGATTTCCATGTTACCCGTGCCCTTGAACTCTTCGAAGATTACGTCGTCCATGCGGCTTCCGGTGTCAATCAAGGCCGTGGCGATGATGGTGAGACTTCCGCCCTCCTCGATGTTCCGGGCGGCGCCGAAGAATCGCTTGGGGCGTTGAAGGGCGTTCGAGTCGACACCGCCGGAGAGGACCTTCCCCGAGGGCGGCACAACAGTATTGTAAGCCCGCGCCAAGCGGGTGATGGAGTCGAGCAGAATCACCACGTCGCGCTTGTGCTCCACCAGGCGCTTCGCCTTCTCGATCACCATTTCCGCAACTTGCACGTGTCGGGCGGCGGGTTCATCGAAGGTCGAACTGATCACTTCGCCCTTCACCGTGCGCTGCATGTCTGTAACTTCCTCAGGCCGCTCGTCTATCAACAGCACGATGAGCGTGACTTCCGGGTGATTGGTGCTGACCGAGTTGGCGATGGTCTGCAGCAGCATGGTTTTGCCGGTGCGCGGAGGAGCCACGATCAGCCCGCGCTGTCCCTTGCCGATGGGCGTCAGGAGATCCAGCACGCGAGCCGAAATGTTATCTTTGACGGTTTCGAGCCGGATGCGCTCCTGCGGGTAGAGCGGAGTCAGGTTGTCGAAGAAGATCTTGTCCCGAGCCTCCTCGGGAGGTTCAAAGTTGATGGCCTCGACCTTGATGAGCGCGAAGTAGCGCTCACCTTCCTTGGGCGGCCGGATCTGGCCGGACACCGTGTCTCCTGTGCGCAGATCAAACTTGCGGATCTGGGAGGGTGAGACGTAAATATCGTCGGGACCCGGAAGATAGTTGTAGTCCGGCGCGCGCAAGAAACCAAACCCGTCGGGCAGGCACTCCAGCACGCCCTCCGAGAAGATCAGGCCGCTCTTTTCGGTCTGAGCCTGAAGGATCTTGAAAATCAGTTCCTGCTTGCGCAGAGTGCTCGCGCCCACCACCGCCAGATCTTTGGCGACCTGCACCAGGGTGGTGATGTTCATCTCTTTGAGCTTCGCGATGTCGAGAACCTCGCCTTCCTTCAGCTCGGCGATTTTCTCCTCTTGCACTTCTTCTAATTTCTTCACAGGCATTTCAGTCTCTCTCTTCTTGGTCCGTTCGCGGGCACGAAACGGCGAGCCCCGCTGCGGCGCGGCCTGAGGGTGTTGGCCCTGACCGTTCTCTTCAAATTCGCTCCGGGTATTGGAAGACACGATGGAATGTACACCAGGGAAGCCACGCTCCCCGCAAGAGGACCGCATCCCCACGACGCGGCCGCTACAGCCTGGCTTCAAGGCGGAATTTCGACAAGGTCCTTGGGGCTAGCCGGGAAGCCTGCGTTAGCTCACCCGGCGGTTTCGCGAACCGCCCAGTCCGGCCACTTTGATGCTCTCCCGGGCCTTCAGGTTTCCGCCCGAAAGCCGCTCTCTTCGCCGGACCCAATCAACATTTCGACATCCGCTGCTCTAGTTTGTCAGTTGCTCGCGCTCAGGTTCTACTGGCGCCTCCAGCTTCGGCCTGGCATCTGTCGCCGCTTCCAGCACAGGTTGCTCCGTGATCTTGCTCTCCAAGGCGAGGTCCAGGACCTCATCCATGGTGTCCACGAAGCGTAGGGCGATCTCCTGCTGGATATTCGCGGGAATTTCCGGCAAGTCTTTCTCATTGTCGCGCGGCAGGATCACCGTCTGGATCCCGACGCGGTGAGCCGCGAGAACCTTCTCCTTGAGGCCACCGATCGGCAGCACCTTGCCCCGCAGGGTAATCTCGCCGGTCATGGCTACGTCCCTACGGACGGGGATGCGGACCAGTGCGCTGATGATGGCAGTCGCCAGGGTGATTCCAGCCGAGGGACCGTCCTTGGGAATGGCCCCTTCGGGGATGTGGACGTGAATATCGTAGCGGCGGTAGAAATCGGGATCGAGACCGAAGCGCGCCGCTCGCGAGCGTACGTAGCTCATGGCCGCCTGGCCGGATTCCTGCATCACCTCGCCCAGCTTTCCGGTGAAAAGCGGCCGGCCCTTGCCCTGCATGATCGTCGCTTCGATGTTCAGAATCTCGCCGCCCACCTCAGTCCATGCCAGTCCCACGGCCAGGCCGACCTCGTTCTTTTCCTCCGCCCGGGTGTCGCGGAATTTCGCCACGCTCAAGTAATCGCGAAGGTCTTCGGGCTTGACTTCAAGCTGTAGTTTCGGCCCCTCGGCCACCACCTTGCGCGCAACCTTCCGGCAGATGTTGGCCACCTCACGTTCAAGGTTCCGCACGCCTGCCTCGCGGGTGTAACTGCGAATAACGCCCCGAACCGCGTCGTCGGTGAAGCCCAGATTCTCCGTCTTCAGCCCGCAGGCCTCGCGCTGTTTGGGGATGAGGAAACGCTTGGCGATCTCGAGCTTCTCGGGCTCGGTGTAGCCCGACAGACGCAGAATCTCCATCCGATCCTGCAGCGGCTGGGGAATGGTGTGGATTACGTTGGCCGTGGTGATGAAGAACACCTTGGAGAGGTCATATTCGACGTCCAGGTAATGATCCATGAAGGTGGAATTCTGCTCCGGATCGAGCACTTCAAGCAAGGCTGCGGAGGGGTCGCCCCGGAAGTCCATGCTCATCTTATCGACCTCGTCGAGCAGAAAGACCGGATTTACCGTTCCCGCCTTCTTCATCATCTGCAGGATCTGACCCGGTAGAGCGCCGATGTACGTACGCCGATGTCCGCGAATTTCGGCCTCGTCGCGCACCCCGCCCAGCGACAGACGCACAAACTTGCGACCCGTGGCACGGGCAATGGATCGGCCCAGCGACGTCTTGCCAACGCCCGGCGGACCCACGAAACAAAGGATGGAGCCCTTCGGGACCTTCACCAGTTGGCGCACGGCCAGAAACTCCAGGATGCGCTCTTTGATTTTCTCCAGTCCGTAATGGTCTTCTTCCAGAATCTTCTCGGCGGAGCTGATGTTCCGGATCTCTTTCGATTTCTTCTTCCACGGCACCGACAGCAGCCACTCAAGATAATTGCGTGACACCGTCGTCTCTGCTGACATGGGCGGCATCATCTCGAGACGGTTCAGTTCCGTGTTGGCCTTCTCGCGGGCGTCTTGCGTCATGCCCGAGGTATCGATGCGCTTGCGCAGCTCCTCAATCTCGTTCTTTTCGTTGCGGCCGAGCTCCTTCTGAATCGCCTTGATCTTTTCGTTCAGGTAGTATTCGCGCTGGGCGCGCTCCATCTGCCGCTTCACGCGTCCCTGGATGGTGCGATCGACGTTCAGCTTCTCGATTTCGATGTCCAGAATGTCCGCGACTCGCGTGAGCCGGTCCACCGGATCGAAAATCTCCAGCAGTTCCTGCTTCTCCTCAATTGAAATGTTCAGATTGGCCGCCACCGTATCCGTAAACTTGCCGATATCGTCCGACTTCACGGCCGCGATCATCGTCTCGTAGTTGAGGCTCTGAGAGAGCTTCACGTACTGCTCGAAGAGTGCGGTCACCCGTTGCTGCAGCTGCTCCAGACTCGGCGTCGAAACCGGACGGTAAGCCGTGGTCCGCACCGTCACCCGGAAATAGCCTTCATCACTGGCCACTTTCAGAATCTTGCCGCGGTCGGCGCCTTCCACCAGCACCTTGATGTTTCCGTCGGGCAGCTTCACACTCTGCACGATGGTGGCGATGGTTCCCACCTGGTAAATCTCGTTCGGCTTGGGCTCGTCCACTGAGGCGTCGTGCTGGGTGGCGAGAAAAATCTTCTTGTCGGCAGCCAGCGCGTCTTCCAGAGCGCGAATCGAGCTCTCGCGGCCCACCACGAAGGCTGACATCATGTAAGGAAATATCACAACGTCGCGCAAAGGCATCATCGGCAAGGCGCGAGCGTCCGATTTTTCCCGTCCTGAGAACAGGGATGAGCTCATTCAGTTTCCTCGAACCTCAGAAGTTTGGAGCAAGAATTCCAGAATCGCGGCTGCATCCTGTGGGAATGGGTTCTGCATTCTGACTCCTGACTTGTATTATCCGACCTTCTCCAAGAGCGACGAGCTGAAACTGATCTCGCGGCTACGAACCATTTCCTCCGTCACCACAAACTCGCGGAGTTTGCGCTGGCTGGGCATGTTATACATCAGATCGAGCATCAGGTCTTCAAGGATCATGCGCAGGCCGCGGGCCCCTACCTTGCGTTCCAGCGCCTCGCGGGCCACCGCGCGCAACGCGCCGTCCGTGAACCTCAGCTTCACATTTTCAAATTCGAACAAGCGCTGGTACTGGCGGGCCAAAGCGTTCTTGGGCCGGGTCAGGATTTCCACCAGGGCGTCTTCGTCGAGGTCATTGAGCACGCTCACCACAGGAAGCCGCCCGACGAATTCCGGAATTAACCCATACTTGATCAGATCGACGGGCTGAACCAGGTTCAGGAGCTCGAAATTCCTCCGGCTCGTCCCTTTCTTTTGATCCGTGTGGAAGCCCACGCTCTTGCGGCCCACGCGCCGCTCGATGATTCGCTCCAGGCCTACAAACGCGCCCCCGCACACGAAAAGGATATTGGTGGTATCGACCGGTGTAAACTCCTGGTGAGGATGCTTGCGCCCACCCTGAGGCGGCACGTTGGCCACCGTCCCTTCCAGAATTTTCAGAAGCGCCTGCTGCACGCCTTCCCCGGAGACGTCGCGCGTGATCGATGGGTTTTCGTCCTTCTTCGAAATCTTGTCAATCTCGTCGATGTAGATCATTCCCTGCTGCGCACGCTGGACGTCATAGTTCGCGGCTTGCAGCAGTTTGAGGACGATGTTTTCCACGTCTTCCCCAACGTAGCCCGCCTCGGTCAGCGTGGTGGCATCCACGATGGCGAAAGGAACGTCGAGCATGCGCGCCAGGGTCTGGGCCATCAGCGTTTTGCCGGTGCCCGTAGGCCCGATGAGCAGGATGTTTGACTTTGTGAGCTCTACTTCGTTGCGCTGGCGGCTCATCAAGATGCGCTTGTAATGATTGTAAACGGCCACCGCCAGCTTTTTCTTCGTGGTTTCCTGCCCCACCACATACTGCTCGAGAAAGACCTTGACGTCGATCGGACGCGGCAGATTCGTGGTCTGAAGGGTGGCTGCCTTCTCCGGAGTCTCGTCCTCCAGAATGCTGTTGCACACCGCGACGCACTCGTCGCAGATGTAAGCCCGGGGGCGTTCGTCCGGCGAAGAGATCAGCCGACGGACTGATTCCTGGCTCTTACGGCAAAAAGAACAACGGAGGGGTTCTTCGGGGCCCACTTTTTTCAATTTAGGCTCTCTGGGCTGCCAAGTCCTTGAGGGTAGCCACAGCGTTCATGGTACTTAATCTTAGTGATTCCAAGTGCCACTCAGTATCACACAATCTGTTGCTTCACCGGCCTACCATGAACCATTAACAGCAAATTATGCTCCAAAGCTTACTTGTGCTTGTAAATGATTTCGTCCACCATGCCATATTCGAGCGCCTGCTGAGCGCTCATCCAGAAATCCCGTTCCACGTCGTGCTCGACCTTCTGCACGGACTGCTTCGTGTGCTGCGCCAGAATCTCGTTAATGCTGGCGCGCAGCCGGAGGATCTCCCGGGCATGGATATCGATATCGGTGGCCTGGCCGGAAACGCCGCCGATCCAAGGTTGATGAATCAGCACCCGCGAATTCGGCAACGCGAACCGTTTCGCGGGCGCGCCCGCACAGAGCAGGACCGCTGCGATACTGGCAGCCATGCCGATGCATGTCGTGCTGACGTCCGGCTGAATGAACTGCATCGTGTCGTAGATGGCCATTCCGGCCGATACGCTTCCGCCCGGTGAGTTGATATAAAGGTGAACGTCCTTCTCCGGGTCCTCGGCCGCCAGGAACAAAAGCTGCGCCGTCACCAGATTGGCGACATTGTCGTCGATCGGAGTCCCGATGAAAATGATATTGTCGCGCAGCAGCCGGGAGTAAATGTCGTACGCGCGTTCCCCGCGGTTGGTCTGCTCCACCACCATGGGGACAAGCGTCATTTGAGGCCCGATTTTCTTCATGGAGTCTATTTCCGCGCGCCCGTGCTCAGACTGCACTCACTGGGTCACCGAATTTTCACTCTCAAGCGGACTGGATGCGGGCGTTTGAGGAGTGATCTTAGCGTTGTTGTAGATGAAGTCCAAAACCTTTTGGCTGAGGCGACTAGATTTTAGTCTAACGAGTCCGTCTTCGCGTGTCAAGCGGCTCTTGAGGGCCGCCGGGGTTTCCTGCACCTCTTGCGCTAACTCGCGCACGGCTTCATCAATCTCCTCGTCAGAAACATCGATGTTTTCAGCCTCCGCGATTTTCTGCAGAACCAGGGTGCCACGCACTTCGCGCTCGGCATCCACCCTCATCTCGTCGCGCAGCTCTCGCCAATCGATCTGTAAGGTGCGTGGGTCAACGCCTTGCGCCGCCATTCCGGCCGCGGCGCGCTCCAGCTTGCGTCGCAGTTGGGCTTCCACCACAGTTTCCGGCACCGGGAAATCGTAGCTGTCCGTAAGCTTGTCGAAAAGCTTGCGCCGCGCAGACTCCTTGACGCCGCTCTGCTTCTTGCGCTCCAGGTCCTTGCGGACGTCTTCTCGCAAATCAGCGAGCGTCGAGAAATCACTCACGGACTTAGCAAGCTCGTCATCGACCGGGGGTAACACTTTCTGTTTGATGCTCTGGACCTCAACACGGTATCGCACGCGCTTGCCCGCCAGACGTTTGGTGGGAAAGTCGTCCGGGTAGTTGATCTCAAATTCGCGCACGTCACCGGGGCGGCTGTCACGGAGATTTTCCGTGAAGGCCGGCACAGTCCCCTTCCCCCCCAGGTGAATCAGCCCTTCTCTGACCTCAATCGGCTCAGAAGCGGAATCCATGAGGTCTTCACCCTGATAACTCACCATTACGTAATCCCCGTCAGCCGCCGGACGGTCCTCAATCACCTCAAAAGTGGCGGCGTTTTGACGGAGGCGCTCAAGGGCTTCTTCGACGTCAATCGAGGTCACCTCGGCAGAGTCCTCTTCCACTTCCAGGCCCTTATAGTCTTTCAGCTCGATTTCCGGGTAAACCTCGAACGTCGCCTTGGCCCGGATCGGCTGCCCGTCCTCAAACTGAAGGTCTTCGAAGCGAGGCTCGCCGGCGATCAGAAACTTTTGATCGCGAATGCTCTCCTCAAAGTACTTCGGAACCAGCGATTGCACGACCTCGCCGCGAATCTCCTCGCGGTATCGCTTGCCCACCAGCGCTCGAGGGGCATGCCCGGGCCGAAAGCCGGGGATTCGCGCCACGCGGGCGTACTCGCCGGTGATCTTCGCGGCCTCGCGCGCAACCACTTCTTCAGGAACCTCGATGATGAGCTCTTTCTTACAGGTCGGCGACTCCACAATTCCTCATTGGTTGACTTGGAGATGAAAGCGGGGCAGGCAAGATCGGAGCCCCAGGGTCTCAACGGAAGTCAAGCTCCTACCCAAAACGCCATTGTAACAGATGCGTTTCGGTTGTCAATTTCGCGTTCTGGCTGGTACCGGTGTGATTTGCTGAGCGGAACCCTGAGGCGCAGTCATTCCCGCGAAGGCGGGAATCCACTTTCTAGAGACCTTCTATTTCCGCGGACTTTTGCAATGGATTCCCGCCTTCGCGGGAATGACGCCGTTCGGAGCGTTCAACTGACACTACTGCCCTCCGGCTTTCAAGTGGCACAGCACGTCACAACGCTGATTCGCCGCTGCTCAGGAACTCAGAAAGCGGGTTGCCACTGCCCTTGACGGTCGGAGGCGCGCCATGACTCAGGAATCACCGCGATCCCCGGTGGTATCCACGAACAGGAAGCGTCAGTGCCCGCCTGACAAGCGGCAGGCCTAGATTCCACTTCGCGCGTGAGCCCTTCCAAAGCGCTCAGGCTGTTCGCAGCCAGGATAGCAGCATTATGATCGTGCGTTCCGCGCGAGAGGTGAAGAATTCGCACGCATCGGGCTGTCTTGGTGAATTGAAATGGCAGATCGATGGGCTTGCGCGAGCGCTTCACCAGTTCCTTTTCATGCATCTCGGCCGAGTCAAAGACGACGCGGACTCCACCTTCCCGCCGAGGCTTCACCTTGTAGAGGGAGACCCCATAGCCGATCAGGTTGGAGTTGGCGGAGACGACGATGGCATTGGTGGCGCTTGGAGACCGGCGCTCGCTTGCCTCGCCATCGGTTGTCTGCCCTAAGATGGGCGTGGTCTTGACGAGATAACCGCCTCCAGCCACGACCGGCGTGATGACGCGTACGCGCCAGCCGGGTTGCAAGTCGATCCACTCGGATGAGGTATGGTCAACCGGCGGGCCCGGAATCGCAGCTTTCGGGTGGGCACAGCCCAAGGTAATGGTGACTGAAGCGAAGAGGAAGATTCTAACCCCAACATCGACGCAGCCCAATCGAGTTGCAGGCGGGGTCCCCATCATGGCGATGTGAGCCGCTGCGCGCAACTGAGGCCGACTGCGTACTGCCGCTGGCAGGTATGCGCAACGCATGGCACACGCACTGGGATGCTGCGTGCCCGCCACAAGATGTAAGCTACCTCGCCGCCTTTCAAGCGACCGCTGCCAAGCAGTGCCTAACACCAGAAACAACGCCCTGCCCTCGGCGCATTTTCTCTCCCCGCTACTTCTTATAGTAGTCGGCGTTCACCGGGGTGAAACTCTGCCATTTCTCAGGCAGGTCATCCACGGGGAAGATGGCCGAAACGGGGCACACCGGCACGCAAGCTCCACAGTCAATGCATTCCACGGGGTCGATGTAAAGTTGCTGGACGTCCGCGAAGTTGGCTTCGTCCTTGCGGGGATGGATGCAATCCACCGGGCACACGTCCACGCAAGCTGTATCTTTGGTGCCGATGCAGGGTTCTGCGATAATGTAAGCCATGCCGCTTCCCTCCTCAAAGGTTGCCTGAAGCTTTAGTTTCACCTGCCCATCGCCGCCGCGCTACGACTTAAGTCGTGCCTTTTTCCTCCCGGCCAGCGCCGCTTCTCCGACGCGAGGAGGAGGCTGCTCGCGTAACGCGCCACTGGGAAGTGGCCTTGTGGGACCCTGCTGTTTCATAGAGGGCCATCTGCCAATGAGTAGCCTCGCCGCAGTTCATTGTCAGCATAGGCGCTTTACCGGCGACTTTGATTGCTCGCGGCCAAGGAGTGAGGATCGCAACCTACATTCGCCGGCAACGCAGCCGACTGGGACGACTTATCTTCTCGCGCGAAGCCTTGGGATTGCTGACCCAG
>DATJYK010000040.1:0-1141 GCA_035578005.1 Terriglobia bacterium | reverse complement strand
ACTCTGATTTACCTGCCTGATCTGATGCAAAATCGAGGTACGGAGGAGCGGATTGATGAAGCAACAGACGCTGGGCGGGTTTGAGAAGTACACCAAGACCACACGGCGGGCGAAGTTCCTGGCCGAGATGGATCGGCTGGTGCCCTGGAAGGAACTGGGCGAGGCGATCGAGCCGATTTATCCGAAGGGCGGTGGCGAGACAGGGGGTCGCCCGCCGGTGCTGCTGGAGAAGATGCTGCGCATCTACTTCCTGCAGCTGTGGTTCAATCTCTCCGACCCTGCGGTAGAGGAAGCCCTGTACGACTCGGCCTCGATGCGCGGCTTTGTCGGCATCGATCTGGGAACCGAGCCGGTGCCGGACGAGACCACGGCGTGCAAGTTTCGGCACCTGCTGGAGCGCAATGGCATGGGCAAGAGGCTGCTGAAGGCCATGAACACGTATCTGCGGGAGAACGGGATCAAGGTCGGCAACGGCACGATTGTGGATGCCACGATCATCAGCGCGCCCAGTTCGACCAAGAACCAGGACAAGCAGCGCGACCCCGAGATGCACCAGACCGCCAAGGGCAAGCAGTGGTATTTCGGCATGAAGGCGCATATCGGCGTGGACAGCAAAAGCAAGATCATCCACACGATCAAAGCCTCGGCGGCGAACATCGCCGACTCGATGGCTCTGCCGCATCTGCTGCACGGGAAGGAGACGCGGGTGTGGGGCGACCAGGCTTATCGCGGGCAGCGTGCTGCGATCCGCAAGGTGGCCCCGCGTGCCCGCGACTTTACCAACCAGCGCTACCGCTGGGGCAAGCGGGTCGATGAGCGCATCAAGGCTATCAACCGCACCAAGTCCAGCGTTCGAGCCAAGGTCGAGCACACGATCGGGGTGATCAAACGGGTGTTCGGGTTCCAGAAGGTCCGATACCGAGGATTGGCCAAGAACCTGCATCGGCTGGAAGTCAGCGCCGCGCTGGCAAACCTGTTTCTGGTTCGGAAGAGATTGCTGCATGCGTAGAAAACGTATCGGCAGAATCGGTCCAATCGGCCGCTTTGCAACGCAGGAGTTCTTCCGAGCGACACCCGCCACACAGTGCCATCCACTTCTCGCTGTCGTTGCCTTCCTCACGATCGGTTCTTCAGAGATTCC
>DATJYK010000039.1:0-2044 GCA_035578005.1 Terriglobia bacterium | reverse complement strand
AACGCAAAGAGTGTTCCGGTCCCGGAGCCGCCGGTTAAGAAGAGCGGGGTAAAAACAGAAGCATCGGGCGTTCCAGTTGTCGGATCAAAACCAGTGGAGTTCACGGCGGTGGTGAGAACGAACGCCACGAGGGGGTCCGTGTTCCCATCCGTTAACGTATATGTCCAGGTAAGTACGCTACCCGGAGTCCCCGAAAGATTCGCGGGTGTCAAAGAAAAAGTAATGTCGTCCACCGTATCGGCCTTCGCCGGATGTATCACGGTGAGCAGGCCCAGGCACATCAACAGGCTCACAAGAAAGATTCGCTGGCGCATCATGGGTAAGTGTGGTTCCTCCCGGATTTGTCTAAGTCTAACGATCTTCAAACTTTAGTACCAATAGTCCTCTGGTAATGGTCCTCGCCCTCTCAGTGATGAAGCACCGCTTGAGAGGATGAATAGGCTATGGACTTCCCCCCCAAGTCGGCATAAGTGCCGTTCTCGGTCAGCAGGAAGAGGGTAACGGTTGAAGGTACATTCAGGAAGACGCGCACCGTGGTGTTCGCGCCGGGGTTCAATGCACCGAGGTTAACGGGCACCGCTGGGGAGAGAGCGGTATTGATGGTCACTGTTCCCGTGCCGCCGGCAGTCTTTGCTGACAGAGCGCTGATGGTGATGTTTTTGGCCAAGCCGGTGCCCGTGTTGGCTACCTGAAGGTCCTCGTAGAAATTGCCATTCAGGCTGCCGGAGTCAAGCGCCTTGATAGCGATCACCGGTTCCCCACCGCCGGTGACCGTCAGCGACGTGGTGCCGCTGATGGCGCCAAGAGTGGCCCTGATCGTCACAGGTCCACCGGGGTTGACGCCCGTTGCCAGGCCTGACGTGCTGATCGAAGCAGTGCCGGGAGCCGAGCTCATCCAAATAACCGAGTTGGTCAGGTTCTGTGTGCTGTTATTCGCGTAGGTACCCGTGGCGGTGAACTGTTGCGTTGCGCCTTGCATGATGCTGGGGTTAGCAGGAGTAACCGCGATGGACACCAACGGCGAAGGATTAATGGTGAACGAGTAGGCGCGACTCTGGGAGTTCTTGGCTGCATCGGTCACTTGCACGGAGAAGGTGAATGTGCCGGTCGCGGTTGGCGTGCCGTTGAGGAAGCCGGCCGTGGACAGGGTGAGTCCGTTGGGCAGCGAGCCGTTGGTAACCAGCCAGGAGTAAGGAGCGGTGCCGCCGATGGCAGTGAACGCCAGCGGATAGAGCACGCCGTTGGTGCCGTTGGGCAGCGGGGAAGTGGTGAGGATCTGCAGCGGCACTCCGGTGACGGTGAACGTGGCCAGCTGTTGCAGGAACAGGTTGGAGCTGACGAACAAGCTGTAAGTGCCGGGCACGAGGTTCTGCGTCGCCAGGGTCAGTTGGTAGACCTGCGCCTGAGAGTTGTAGACGAACGTAGCGGCCGATCCATCGGGAGCGAGCGCGGGCAGGCGAGTGCCCTGGGCGTTGAGCAAGCCGAACGAGACGGCGTTGGGCGGCGTCAGGGCGTTGGAGATGGGCGTGCCGCTCTGCGCGAGCGAGAAGGCCACCGGAACGTTGGTGCCCTGGGTAACGCTGGGGGAACCATTCAGCGGGGCCTGGAAGGCGAAGGTGTAAGCGGGGTTGGGGAGGGAGCCGGGCCAGGCGATGGTGAAGTCGCTGAAGCGGGTGGTGTGCATGGTGATGGTCGGATCGGTGCCCACCTGCGCGACGGGGTTGAAGAAGTCGGTGATGTCCAGAGCAAACTGGTGGTTGACGTCGTAGGGCGGATAGTCGGGATCGTCGTAAGCGCGGGGGTTGTTCACCTGGTAGAACGACGGCGGCACGAAGGCGGTGTTGTTCCAGGAGATATTTTCAAAGACGGATCCGGTGTAGGCGCCAGTGCCGGGAGCGTTGGTGATGCGGTAGAAGACGCAGTTGCCGTTGGAGTAGGGGATGCACTGAGGAACGATGACGTTGCCGTTGGCTTGCTGCTGGATGGGGAAGAACTGGGTGAAGCGGCAGTCGAAGTCGTTGGATTCGGTGTTGCCGGCTTCGCA
>DATJYK010000038.1:0-1454 GCA_035578005.1 Terriglobia bacterium | reverse complement strand
CAAGGCAGGCCGCCCGATGCCTCCAGAGGAGTCGGTCACGTTCAAAGAGTATGAGGACATCCTCGGGCTGCCGCAATGGGCTGCTCTCGAAGATGAGTTCGTCGGCAAACACGAACTGTTGGGCGTGCCGGACAAGAAAGCGAGCTGATCGCCGGAGCGGAAGAATAGACTCTGAGGCGCTTGAAGTCTCGCTCCCCATCTTTCTAACGATCGGGCTCGAGTATGAATATCCTCTCTCTATTGCTGGTGGCCGACTCGGTGTGGAAATGGATCCACCGCCTGGGCGGACCTGGGTTGATCCTGCTGGGCCTCGCCGACAACGCCCCTTTCATCTCTGCCCCGGCGGGAAGCGTGGACGTATTCGTCATTCTGCTCTCGGCGCATCGCCACGAATGGTGGGCCTATTACGCCTTCATGGCTACCGTGGGGGAGGTGCTTGGGGGCTATCTGACGTACCGGCTGGCCGCAAGAGGCGGCAAGATGGCTCTGGAAAGAAAGGTGGGGAAAGCGCGCGCAGAAAAAACCTACAAGCGTTTCGAGAAACGTGGATTCACGACGCTGTTCGCCGGGTCGATCCTACCGCCACCTTTCCCTTTCACTCCCGTCCTGATGGTCGCCGGGGTCATGCAATATCCGCGCGAGAAGTTTTTCTCGGCGCTAACGGCGGGGCGTGCGGTGCGTTTTTTTGCCGTGGCTTATTTGGGCAGGGCCTATGGGCAGCAAATGGTCGGCTTCTTCTCGCGGCACTACCGGCCGTTGCTGTATGTCCTGGTCGCGCTGGCAGTGACGGCTGGCATCGGCGCCCTGGTCTATTTCAAATGGTATCGACCCCAGGCACAACGCGAAGAACGGGAGCGAGGGGAGGAGGTTGAAACCCTTCCCGTTCCGGGCCGCCACCCGAGAGGTAGAGACGGCGGCGCACGCAAGACCAGCGGGAGCGGGTGAACGGCGACAGCGCCTGACCGGAGAGGGCCTGAGGTGAGCAAGAGTGAATCGCCATGACAGACAATTTACTTCCGGTTCGAGATCTCCGGATTGTCTTCGCGTGAGATAACACAGATAGGGATGAAAACGGTTCAGAGCTGCGTACTTTTACTCCCCGACTTTCTTGGTCTCACTGGGGCCCCAAGAGAATGAATTGGCAGGGAGGGCGTCTTGTCCTCCATCATGCTGCAGAAGCCGGTCCACCCCGCCCCGCTTCTCTAATTCCCATACATCTCGCTCGCAGGCGTGAAACGCGCGTCCGCAGAGATGGGATCCTGTCGCGCACCTGATCAATCGAGATCCCTTTCAGCACAGTTGTCCCAGGCGTGTTCACGCCGCTGAACGCGATGTTCAAGCTGAACGGCGACTGCGCTGCGCGATGCGCTGTCACTTGAGGAAGCTAACTCCGGCCGGCAGGCCCTCGATGTGACGCTACTCAAAACCTAGACTGTTCCGAATCGGCCGCCGGC
>DATJYK010000037.1:0-28053 GCA_035578005.1 Terriglobia bacterium | reverse complement strand
TCGGAAAGGGCGGGGCTTCAGCCCCGCCGATCGCGCGAAACTGCGCTCTTTTGTCTTCCGATCTCGGCACAGCTTGGGAATGCAAGCTGTGCCGAGATCGGAAGGAGGCAAATATCCGACGGACGTTGTAACGGCGGGACTAAAGTCCCGCCCTTTCCGAATCCTAGTGAGAAATGCGGGCTAAGTATCTATATCCTGTGGTACATAAACTCCTGATAATTTTAGTTGACAGCAGAATACATAGCCATTATAGTACCTGCTACAAAAAGGGCTGTGGCTTCCATACTACCCCCCGCAGCCAACGGTGACCCGGCCCTTGATTGAGCGGGTTCCCCCGGGGCCGGGTCATCGGTTTTTTCGGGTTGCTGCGGGCGGCGTCACTGCCTTCTCGGAAGGGAGAGAGCTTGCAGGCTGCCGTTGCCAAGGCCGCGTTGATTGAGCGGCGCCGTTCACGCCGGACGCGCGCGCGATCGCCGATCATTCTGATCGTTGATGAAGGCGGTCGCACGGTGTCGCGCGCCACGACTACATTTGATGTATCGGCCTCTGGCGCGCGAGTTGGAGTTAGCCCGAAGTTGACGGTGGGGCAGCCCGTGACGATCATTCTGCATGAAACCAACCAGGAATTCGTACCGTGTAGAGTGGCGTGGACCGGCACGCGGCCCGAAGGGGCGCGCGAAGCTGGACTAGAATTCCTACCCGACCGGGCCTTGGCGCCAAAGACGAAGGGCTGATCGACGCGCACTCGCCATTTCCCGCCCACCTTGCTCCGCGAAGCGCTTACATTTTCCGAAAATACGCTCTTCCAGCAATTCGTTGAAAAACATTTCCGGAGCTTGTCATTCCGAGCGGAGCGAGGAATCTCGCTCTGAAATTAAAGGAAAAGCGAGATTCCTCGTCGCCTTCAGCTCCTCGGAATGACAGGCTGGACGAGTGTTTCAGCGAGCCGCTGTGACCGCAACTCATCGCCTAACCCGTCTGGATAGCGGCTTACACTCTCCAATTGCGCGACAATACCGCACTGGTTACATCTTAGATTCTGCGATGCTCGGCGTTGATGCGCCAGTAGTGTTCGTGAGAAGCTAGAAAACTCGTTAAGACTCAAGGGCCGGACCGAATATGACGCAACCGTTAATCATTGGCATCGACGTAGGCGGAACGAAAGTAGCCGGAGGTCTGGTAACCCCGAGAGGGCGCCTCGTCACCTCTCTGGTGGTTCCCACGTACGCCGCCCAAGGTTTTGCCTCGAGCTTCGGACAAGTCATTCGGCTGATCGAGCGATTGATCCGTCGCGCCGGCGGCGAGGGAAACGTACAAGGCATCGGGCTGTGCGCTCCGGGCCCTTTCGATACCAAGAACGGCGTCATTCTGAACGCGCCGAATATCGCCGGCTGGCGGAACATTCCCCTGGCCTCCAAACTCGGCACACATTTTCGACTGCCCGTAAAGGTTGAAAATGACGCTAACGCCGCCGGGCTGGCGGAGGTCCTTTTCGGCGCGGCCACCGCCTACCGGCATGTGTTTTACGTGACCGTCTCCACGGGCATCGGCACGGGCATCATCATCAACCGGCGCGTCTATCACGGCAAAAACGGCGCTGCCGGGGAAGGCGGGCACGTTTCGATCGATTTTGAAAGCCCTTATCGCTGCGGCTGCGGGGCCCTCGGACATATTGAAGCGCTTGCCTCGGGGCCTGCGATGGCGCGCAGGGCGCGCGTGCGACTGGAGCAAGAACACTCCACGCCCAGCAAGCTGCGCCAAATGACCCGCGGCGACTCGAGCCTGATTTCGCCTCGGATGATTGAAAGGGCAGCGCGCGCGGGCGATACGGTAGCCCAAGGCATTATCGACGAGACCGGTTTCTATCTCGGAGTTTGGTTGGCGGGCATGATCACGCTGCTTGATCCCGAGGCCATCGTCATGGGGGGTGGCGTCTCGTTTATCGGCGAGCCGCTGTTCCGTCCGATTCGCAAGACCATCCTGCGCTATACGATGAACCCAGGTCTGGCCGCCCATACGCCGCTGTTGCCCGCCAAGCTTCGGAAACAAGTGGGCGTTTTGGGAGCGGCCAGTCTCCTGCTGCCGGCGGGCGAAGAGGCTGAGGACCGGTATTGAGAGGCAGGGGTTGGTTTAGGTTTTAGGTGCCAGGCGCTAGGCTAGGTGTTCGAGGTTAGGAGTTAGAGTTCAGAATGTGAGCACCGGAGTTCAGCAGCAGGCGAAAGCCGCGCCGAACGCGCCGTAGTCTCGAGATTGAAATATCCATTCAAGAGCAAGATGAAGGACCTCGCCGAACTCGCAAGACCGAAAGTCACGCCGCTGCTGCACCGGCGGTTCGCACCGGCGGTGCTGGCCAACCACGGTTATCTCGAGGCCGTTCGTGCGTCCGGCCGCGGCGTACCGTTAGCCATCGGACTCGAGCGCCACCAAAGTCAATTCTCCGTTTACCGGACGCAGTGCTTCGAGGAAGGGGCAAGCGCCGCCGGGCTGAACCTCCGGTACTGCGAGCGGCTCGTCAAGATGTTGTTGTGGCAGCGCGGCGGCTGGCGGATTGTGGTCGGCGGGCCCCGAAGCGTGGGGGAACATATCCGGCAAGTGTACTCCTCCCATGGGGCGCGCGCCTTCGATGCGGAGTTCATGGCCGGCGTCTATGAGCGCCCCTTCACAGTGGAGATCACGGACGCGGACAAGGTTCCCGAGGCTCGCGAAGGAACTGTTCCGCTCGGCGGGCACCTTGAAGGGTGCCGCCTTGGTTTTGACTTGGGCGCCACGGACCGCAAGGTCGCGGCGGTTCGGGACGGCCAGGTGGTGTTCACCGAGGAAGTGGTGTGGGACCCGAGAAACGCCGCCGATCCCAGTTATCACTTCAACGAAATCATGGCCGGATTGCAGTCGGCCGCCAAACGTCTGCCTCGCGTGGACGCTATCGGGGGCAGCGCGGCAGGCGTTTACATCAACAACCGGCCGCGCGCAGCCTCGCTCTACCGCGCGGTGCCGAAGGAGCTTTTTGACTCCAAAATTGGCAACCTGTACGAGGACTTGAAGCGCGCCTGGGGCGGCATCCCTTTCGAAGTGGTGAACGATGGCGAAGTGACCGCGCTCGCGGGCGCCATGAGCCTGAAGGACCATGCCGTCTTGGGTATCGCGCTCGGCTCGAGCCAGGCGGGCGGCTACGTGACCGAAAGCGGGGAAATCACAACGTGGTTGAACGAGCTCGCCTTCTGCCCTATCGATTACCAGCCGGACGCGCCCGTGGATGAATGGTCTGGCGATGCCGGCTGCGGAGCGCAATACTTTTCTCAGCAGGCTGTCTTTCGCTTGGTCAACGAAGCCGGCATCCAGCTTGACGCGTCGTTGGGCGCGGCGGAGCGGCTGAAGGCCGTTCAGGCGCTGCTCCACGCGGGCGACGAGCGCGCGCACCGAATTTTCGATGCGATCGGTTGTTACGCAGGATATGGGGTGGCCCATTACGCGGATTTCTACAGGCTGCGCCACGTGCTCATCCTCGGTCGGGTGACGTCAGGCGAAGGAGGCGGCATTATTCTGACGCGCGCCCAAGAAGTGTTGCGGACGGAGTTTCCGGAACTTGCGGAAAGCGTGGCGCTGCATCTGCCGGATGAGTCCAGCCGCCGCGTAGGCCAGGCAGTCGCCGCCGCGAGTCTGCCGGCGCTGAGATAAGCGTCAGGCGCCGTTCCGGGCAGAGTCATTCCCGCGAAAGCGGGAATCCACGGCGAATCTTGCCAAAAGGCATCGAGAAAGTGGATTCCGGCTTTCACCATGCTTTCGAATGGTACCAGCGCGCGCATCCAACTTAACGAACGCAACATTTCCACGATAAGATGGAAATGGCAGGTAAAAGGTGTCTATTCTCACTGCACCGGTCCATCGAACGCCCGCAAGCATGCGGCGCCACTCGGCTATTCTGCGCAGCGTTTGGTATACCAACAATCGCACCAAGCATTTCGAGTTCGAGACTGCCAACGGCACCAACTTCGAGTTTCGGCCCGGCCAGTATATCTCGCTCGATTTCGACGTTGAAGGTGAAAGGCTCTTCCGCGCCTATTCCGTGGCGTCATCGCCGCATCACGACAGCCGTTTTGATCTCTGCCTGAATATCGTGCTGGGCGGGCAAGTGTCTCCCTCGATCTTCGATTTGAAGCCGGGCGACCGCATTGACTTCCGGGGACCCTTCGGCCAGTTCGTACTGCGTGAGCCGCCTGACCCGGTTTCGGCCTTCATCGCCACGGGTACCGGGATTGCTCCCTTACGCTCCATGGTGCAGTACCTGTTCCAGGGCGAATGCTCGTCCGAAGTGTGGTTGATCTTCGGAGTGCGGGAAGAGGCGGACATTCTTTACCGCGATGAGTTCGAACAACTGGCGCGCGAGCACGCGAACTTTCATTTCGTTCCCACTTTGAGCCGTCCCGGACCGGACTGGCACGGACACACCGGTTACGTTCAACAGCAGATCGACCGTTACCTGCGCGGCCAGCAGGGGTTCCACGCTTATGTCTGCGGCCTCGCAAAAATGGTGAACGACGTCCGTCACAAGCTCCGCTCGATGGGCTACGACGCGAAAGCCATCAGTTGCGAGAAGTACGATTGACTATGTGAGTTCGAACCCGCCGGCCCTCTCAAAGGCATAGGCCACACGGAGCAGCCGCGCCTCGTCAAAGTGCGAGGCGAGGAGTTGCATGCCCACGGGTAGCGCAGGGGTGTCCGCGCCGTCGGCTTGGGTGGTTCCGCAAGGCACGCTGATACCTGGAATGCCGGTGAGATCGGCCGTCACCGTGTAGATGTCGGCGAGATACATTTGAAGGGGATCGTCTGCGCGTTCTCCGATCTTAAAGGCGGGCACGGGCGAGGTGGGTGTGACGATCACATCAACCTGTTTGAAGGCTTCGGTGAAGTCGCGCGCCAGCAGCGAGCGCACTTTCTGAGCCTTCAGGTAGTAGGCGTCATAGTATCCGGAGCTGAGGGCGTAAGTGCCGAGCATGATGCGCCGCTTGACTTCGGCGCCAAAGCCGGCGTCGCGAGTCCTTTCGTACATGTCGCGCAGGCCGCTGTAGCCGGCCGCGCGCAGGCCGTAGCGGACGCCGTCGTAGCGGGCAAGATTCGAGCTGGCCTCGGCGGTCGCAATGATGTAGTAGCAGGCAATCGCGTACTCGGTGTGCGGCAGGCTGACGGAAACGATGCGGCATCCGAGCTTCTCAAGCAGCTCGATTCCTTTCTGAATGTTGTCTCCGATGGTGGGCGAGAGACCTGCAAAGTACTCGCGCGGCACGCCCACGCGCAATCCCTCGACGCTCTTATGAATCTCAACCTCATAGTCGTCTACCGGTGTGTCCGCTGAAGTGGAATCGTTCAGGTCGCGTCCGGCGATCACTTGCATGACTGCGGCTGCATCCCACACCGAGCGGGCGAAGGGACCGATGTGATCGAGCGACGAAGCAAAGGCCACGAGGCCGAAGCGGGAGACGCGGCCGTAAGTTCCCATCATGCCCACCACGCCGCAGAGAGAGGCGGGCTGGCGGATGGAACCGCCAGTGTCAGAGCCGAGCGACACGGTGGCGAGATTCGCAGCCACCGCCGCTGCTGATCCGCCGCTTGATCCGCCGGGCACTCGAGTGAGATCGTGCGGGTTGTGCGTGGGGTAAAAGCCGGAGTTCTCCGTCGAAGATCCCATGGCAAACTCATCGCAGTTCGTCTTACCCAGAATGCAAGCTCCGGCCGCTTCCAGCCGCGCGACCGCAGTGGCGTCGTACGGCGCGATATAGCGCTCGAGAACGTGTGAGCCGCAGGTGGTGCGCACCCCTCGCGTTAGAATGACGTCCTTGACGGCCGTAGGCACGCCGGCAAGCGGGCCGACGGTGTCGCCCGCCGCCAGCGCCCGATCTACGCGGGCCGCCTGCTCCAGCGCGCGCTCCGGCGAAAGGGTGAGGTAAGACCGGACGTCAGCATCCACGCGCGGGATGCGCTCAAGGTGCGCACGGACCAGCTCCGTCGCGGACACGGCTTTGCTCTGCAGAAGACCGCGAATCTCGGTAAGAGTAAGGCTGGTGAGTTCCATGAGCACCAGGGCAGAAGTCTTAGTCCCTTTCAATCACGCGCGGGACCTTGAAGAAGTTGCCGCCCCGATCAGGAGCGTTGCTTAGTGCCTCTTCAGGTGTGAAAGTCGGGTGAGGAGAATCGGGACGCAAGGCAAAGTCCGGTGAACCGGGAGCCAGCACCTGAGCCATCGCATCTACACTTTCGATCTTCAACTCATTGAGCTTTGTCATATACTCCAGGATGGAATCGAGCTGGGGCAGAAACTCTCGAACTTCATCGTCGGTAAGTTTCAAATGAGCCAGCGCGGCCACGTAACGAACTTCCTTCTCGGTCAACGCCATCAGTTCACCCTTCGATTCGTACGCCCAAAGTACTTGGCGAACGAGCGGAACATAATCTCGCGAGTCTCGGGATCCAAACCTGCGTGGAGGCTAAACTCCTTCCCATCATAGATCGAGGCTGGCGCCTCGCCAGGCGTCGGCAGAATCCCAAAGTCTTGCCGTGCTGATGGAGCTTCGCGCTCGAGGCCGACACCCCCTGAAAGGTCGCGGCCGTCTTCCGAACCCACAGGGGTCAGCCTCACGCGCACGCGCTTCACGAGCGGCCGGCCAAGCGTTCGATTGACAGCGATTCGAATCTCGTCGTGAAGCCCACGAAGCTCGGTAGCCCACGGCGCGCTGGAGGCGGCGACCGTCAGGGTCCCGTTCCCGAAGGCGACGGGCCGTGATTGCTCTGCCATCGCCCTTCCGGCCACGCGCGGCCACAGCGGCGCCAGCACTTCCAGCACTGGTGGCTGGTCGCCGCGCACATGCTTGCTGAGAAATCGCGGCAGCAGCTTGCTAAGTTCGTCCATCGCCTTACTCCAGCATTGGTTCCCTTGGAGCCTCTCCCGGCCGGCTGCGGTTGCCGTCCGAGGGCCGTTTCATAACCTTTCGAGCTGCCAGATTCCTTCTCCTTGGGAACGTCAGTTTAGCACGCTCGCAGCGCAATGAGGTAGAACGTGAGGAAGAGTTTCGGAAATGCGGACCCTTCCGATCTCAAATGCCAGGTCAGGGTAACCTTCGACGCATGCTAACATTGAATGTCAGATCGCGTACCTACAGGTCCTCGATGAAGACCAAGAAAGCTGAACGAGAGGCGCCTAAGAACTTCGCTCTCAACCGGCAGGCCGGCCATTACTACCATCTGTTGGAAAAGTTCGAAACCGGCATTGAGCTGACGGGCACGGAAGTCAAATCCGTCCGCGACGGCAAGGCGAGCTTGAAGGATAGCTATGCGGTGGTGAAGAACAACCAGGTGTGGCTGGTGGATTGCCACATCGGAGGCTACCTGCCCGGCAGCTACCTGAACCATCCGGCGTTGAGAGAACGCCGCCTGCTGTTACATCGCTCGGAGATCGACAAGCTGCGGGGCCGCACCCAGGAGCGAGGCCTGACGCTAGTGCCCACGCGACTCTACCTGAAGAAAAACCTGATCAAGTGCGAGCTCGCTTTGGCAAAGGGAAAGACCGTCTGGGACCAGCGCGAGACGCTGCGACGCCGGACGATTGACCGCGAGACGGCCCAGGACATCCGCGACCATCAGCGCCGGAGGACCGATCGGTGAACCATGACCATGAATGATGAACCATGAGTACGGAACGCTGGAACGCTTCTGCCAACAACAAACGAGAATCTCTGGAGGGATCTTTGAAGATTGAGTTCACAACTGAGTCTCTGGGCCAACTATCGACCCCCGCTTTGGCTGTATTTGCGTTTGACGAGCAGCCTGCCATGAACGGCTCCGTGTGTCACTTGCCCGAAGCCGCGCGCGAGCAACTCGAAGAGCTGCGGCAGTCCGGCGAGCTCACTGGGAAGCTTTTCGAGGCCACGTTGATTCATCATCCGGCCGGCCTCTCGGCGAGGACGTTGCTGGTTGTCGGCGCGGGCAAGGAGTCCAAGTACTCAACGGGCGTGCTGCGGCGTCTCGCTGGAGCTGCCGTGCGCCATGTACGCGCCCGCGGCGTGCACAGCTTGGCGTGGTTGCTGGGTCCTAAGACGGCTGACGCCGAGGCCGTGCAGGCGATTGTCGAGGGAGCCATCCTTGCCGACTACGATGCGGACACCTACCGCACCGAGCGCAAAGATGAGAAGCGCATCGACGAGTTCCATCTTGCCACGGGCGGCTTCACACCAAGCGAAGAAGCACGCGCCGCAAGCGAGCGCGGACGCATCATCGCGGAGGCACAGAACTTCACGCGCGAATTGGTGAATGAGCCCTCGAATCGCATGACGCCTGCGTTGCTCGCCGACCGCGCTCAACAAATGGCTACCCAATATGGCCTCGAATTCCAGGCGCTGGGCGCGGAAGAAATTCAGGCTCTCAAAATGGGAGCCTTGTGGGCTGTGGCGCAGGGCAGCGAGCTGCCGCCCCGGCTCATCATGCTGCGGTATACGCCGCCAGAAGCTCCCGCAGAGCCGGTGATCGCGATCGTGGGCAAAGGCATCACGTTTGACACGGGTGGCATCTCCATCAAACCCGCGGCTGACATGCACGAGATGAAAACGGACATGGCCGGCGGCGCTACCATGCTGGGAGTGATGCGCGCTCTCGCGCAATTGAAGCCGGCGGTGCGGGTGATGGCGTTAGTTCCGGCCGCCGAGAACATGCCGAGCGGCAAGGCTTACCGGCCCGGCGACGTGATCACGTCGATGTCCGGCAAGACCATTGAGGTGCTGAACACGGACGCTGAAGGCCGACTGGCCCTGGCGGATGCGATCACCTACGCCAAACAACAGGGCGCTACGGTGGTGATCGACGCTGCGACGCTCACCGGCGCCGTCAGCGTTGCGTTGGGGAACATCACCACAGGCGTCTTCGGATGGAACAAGGAATGGGTGAAGCGCGTTCTGGCCAGCGCCGAAGCTGTGGGTGACAGGATGTGGGAACTCCCCATAGACGACGACTACCGCGACTTCTATAAGAGCTCCATCGCCGACATGGCCAACACCGGTGGCCGCCACGGCGGCGCCATCACAGCAGCCATGTTCGTGGGCGAGTTTGCAGGCGACACGCCTTGGGTGCACCTTGATATCGCCGGCACCCGTTGGTCGAACGAGGAGAAGCCTTATCTGGCTAAGGGTCCGACGGGCCATCCGGTGCGCACCCTCGTGCACTTGCTAACCCACCTGGAGGGCAGTAAGCAGTAGGCAGTAGGCAGTAGGCAGTAGGCAATCGCTAATGGGCGGCGGACCTTCGATGCTCCTAGAATTCAGCGTCGACCGAGGATCCTCGAATGAGCGGGAACCCACAGACTAAAGTTGTGCTCAAGCAGAAGATCTTGCACGGATCGAGTCAGCCCGAGCTCCTGCAGAGTGTCGCTACTGTCTACATCGACGGTAAAGAGTACCGCGTTTATGCTCCGCCAGATGCGAAGGGAGACACGCTTGATTGGGTGCCACACTTTACCGTCCGACAATTTACGGATTTCAATTCGGAGGCCGAAATTCACGATGCCTTGGGCGTTCTCGCCGTTAGGGTGGTCAAAGAGAAACTCGAGAAACAGGAGCGTGACGCGAATAGAAAACCTCGCCCAGAGCATGTGGCTCAGATATGCCGAAACGGACATCTGGTCCTGAGTTCGCTAAAGGAATCCCCGCAGTTCAGGAAGTCTTTTTGCGAGGATTGTGGCGCGGCTACTATTGAAGAGTGTCAAGCATGCGGCTGGCCAATTGCCGGGATCGGCCCTTTGGCGTGGATGGGCGGCGGAGGGCCTTATCAGCCACCAAGGTATTGCGGAGAATGCGGCGAGCCTTTCCCGTGGACTGAAACAGCTCTCACAGCGGCGAAGGAATACACCGATCACCTAGACCAGTTGAGCCCAGAAGAAAAAACCATGCTGAAGGGAACGTTCGATGACCTGACCAGCGACACGCCCCGCACAGCGCTGGCGGCCAATCGGTTCAAAAGGTTCATCAGCAAGATTGCTCCGGGCGCGAGCGGGGTCCTACAAAAAATGTTGAAACCTTCGCCACTGAGGCCGCAAAAAAGATGATGGGCGGCCTCTGACGTCCCAAAACACTGACCGCCTGGCGTAGGCGCTGCGCGGCAGCCCAGACGACATGCCCAGTCACAGCTTCCTGGGTCTCTTCCGTCGAGAAGCCAGCCACGCTTTGAGCGATTCGGGACTCTCCCCGGATTGCCTCCCCGCTAGAAGGCCCGCAACCGTGAGGTCTTCGTCCAGCTCGGGCCAATGGATGTAAGTGCCGTCGCCAAATATCTCAAAGCGACCTCGTTCGTGTGCCGTACCATGCCAAAGGCGTGGGAACCAGGCGAGAGGTGCCACGATTGTCCGCCCGTCAATTAGATCAACCGTTAGCGCTTCATCGGTTACGCGGACCGATTTAGCGCGAGCCTCTTGAACTTCAACGACCAAAGAACTCATGCCAGCTCCGAAGTAACCGCTCACGATGTTCGAGAACGAGATTCAAAATTGCGTTCACTTCCACTCGACTAAACCCTCCGGCCCGTTCGAGCGCAGCGGGTTCCAACCAGAATTTTGCCACCTTGTTCTCACGTCTAACGTGAATGTGCGGCGGCTCGCTCCGATCTAAAGACACGAAAAAGAACCGGTAGGAACGTATTCTGAGAGCCGTCGGCATTTCATCGCAATTCTACCTCACCTAGAAAGTTAGCCCGGGTTTTCCTAATTAGTTGGCCGCAAACCGTGTCACGCTGAAAGCCGGGACGCCAGGAATCAGCTTGGCATCTGGTTGAGGCTCACCCCACTCCGCACGCAGAGGGACGACGCCTGCCCACACAGACAGCGCGTAGTCTTCTTCGTCGTCGATGGGCGGCCCCGTGCGGATCTTAGCGGAGACCTCGGCAAGCGGCAGCGCCAAGACGCTGGTCGCTTTCAGCTCCTGCTCATTCGGAGGACGCACCTCTTCCCAGCGGCCCGGCACAAGGTGGTTCGTAAAGGATCGCAACGCCTCCACCTTCTCGCGAGGATCCGTTACCAGCCGCGCCTGGCCCAGCACCACCACGGACCGATAGTTGACGGAATGGTGAAACGCCGAACGAGCCAAGACCAGGCCATCGACTAACGTCACCGTCACGCAAACCGGTATGCCTTCATCGAGAGTGCGCAGCATCCGGCTGGCGGCCGAACCGTGGAAGTATAGCCGGTCGTCCACCCGGGCATAGCCGGTGGGAATCACGTAGGGCTGGCCCTCAACAACAAATCCCACGTGGCAAACGCGGCCCTCGTCGAGAATTGAGTATACGTGCGCCTTGTCGTAAGCAGCTCGCTTCGGCAGGCGTTTCACTTGAGTTCTGGCCGTGGGTGTAAACGCACTCATGATATCTAGGCTAGCTGATGAGGTCTACGCCTTTCCCAACACCAGCCGGTCAAGCCGCTGGCTGACGTCTCGCAGATAGGCCTCGTCGCCCCCTTCGAGTTCGGTGACGATCGTACCGTTGTAGTGAATGTCTGACAGGGCCCTGCGCACCGCCGCCCAGTCAACATCGCCCTCGCCCAGATTCACCCACTTGTAGCCGTCTTCCAGACGCTTGAAATCCTTAGCGTGCATGTCGGCGATGCGATGGCCGAGAGTACGAATCCAATCCTGCGGGTAGCCGTACAACACTACGTTGCCAACGTCGAACCAGGCCTTCACCCAAGGACTGTGAAATTGGTCAATGTAAGTTGCAAATTCCAAGGGGCTCAGCAAAAACTTGTTCCAGACCTCTTCGATTGCGATCACCACCTGAAGTTCCTGCGCGAGCGGCAGCAGCTTCCGAATCTGCGTCTGCGAGCGCACCCAAGCCTCTTCGTACGTGGTCTGCGGATTGACCACCGCAGGCACAAGCAGGACGCACTTGGCGCCCCAGAGTTTCGCGTTATGCAGCGAGGTGCGCATGCCGTCCATGCTCTTCTGAACCACGGTCATGTCCGCCGAAGAAAGCGGCCACTTCCAATGGTCCATGTTCATCACCGAATCGATGCGAATTCCGGCGCTGTCCGCCGCTTTCTTGATCTCGTCAGCTTCGTGCGCGTCCGGCGTTGTGTTCACCTGAAGAGCTTCGAAGCCCACCTCGCGCGCCAATTTGAAGCGGTCGACATAGCTGAGGCTCTTGGGCAACATGTCCACCAAGACGCCCTTCTTGATGGGAAGTGGCGCGGTGTCCGGTGCAAGCGGCAGCGCAGATGCAGACGGAGGCTCCGCGGCGGATGCCGGCTTGCCAGCAGCCAAGCCTGTACCCAAGCCCGCGGCGCAGGCGCTGACGATTGAAGATTTTAGAAAGTCTCGGCGAGACGCGTTTTTAGGCATCTAGAATTCCCCCCAGATGGAAGCGGCGTGGAAACTGCACAAATGACAATTCATCCCTCAAACAGCCGCGCAATCGGCAGCGATAAACCCGGTAAAATTTCAGGAGCCTCAAGGGTGTCGCGTACGGTCAAGGTTCGCAGCAGTTCATCCGGCTCGTAGACGTCCACCTCGCGCTCGTCCGGGTCAACCACAAGAACCACCCGCACGCCGGCCTCAAAGTACTGGCGGATTCGCCGCGTCATGTCGCGCGCCGTACCTGCCAAGCGGGCCGAGGATCGAAGAGCGATGCGTCGCGCTGCTTTCGGATCACTCGAGCCCAAAACCTCGACCACCAATGCGGGAACTGCCTTCAAAGCGTGCTTCGTAGCACCGGTGGATAATCTGCCACTGTTCGAGGCTGTTGGGCGACACGTAGACAAGCTCTCCTTCGTCCAACTCGTAGCCGCCGCCTTCAAGAGGCTTGGTAGTGGTCTCGAGGTCTGCGACCGTTAGCACGCCCTTGGTACCCATGCTGGTCTCAAAGCCATCCTAACTCCGGCCCATTCAACTCCGAAAATCCAACTCATGAGCGTGAGCCGGTCCTGCGTAACTCGATCACCAGGCGCAGGGCGTCATTGATGGCTTCTTCATTGCGAAGCGCCCTTCGAACCTCTGGATCCAAAAGAACCAGGTTGGTGCCGGCGTGGTAGCGCTCGGCGTACTTGCCCCGTACGCTGCCTTTTTGAGCAGCCGATGGAGATCATATTCGGGACGTAATTCGTGGTCCGCGTTAACCTTGCTCCTCTTCATAAGCCTTTCTCTCACTTCGGGTGAGCTTGCGAGCGCTGACGATATTCCCTTGTCGCCACGTCATATGCCATTCCTCCGGATAGACTTGTCGACCACGTCAATCAGGCCGTTCAGCTTGTCTTCGGTCTCAACCAGCTTCTCTTCACTTTTGGTCATCTCTTGTTCGCTTTTGGCCTGGGCCTTGGCAAGCCGAGTCATCGCCTTGTCCAGCCGGCGCACGTCGCTTCGAAGCGAGACGCCGTAACGCACGAGGCCGGTTACGACGCGGTTGTTTGTCGCCAAAACACGTTCCAAGCGCCTCATCCGTTGGTCGGCCTTTGCGAAGTAGGACGCTATACGCGCATCCGTGCGAGCTTGGCTCTGCAAAAGAAACCCCATCGTCCTCTCAATGCCCATATTCGACCTTCGTATTCTGCCGATACCCGGTTTGCGGTCGAGGTATACTCTGCCGCAATGACTTGAAGATGGCCGTCACTCTGCATGTCAAACTGTGGCTTCCAACCGGCCGGCGGTTGCTTCTTCGACATCGCTCAACCGCGGTAGTTGAGCTTATTCAAATCGATATTCGACTCCCAAACGTCCGTCGAGGCCATGAGCTCATCCCACGTCACAGGATTGCCTGTGTACGCTGCGGTGCGCGCTAACATGCAAGAAAGCGCCGAAATGGCGCCCGCCTCGGCTTGGTTGTGGAACTGGCCGCTGGTGATGCTCTCTACAAACGCTTTCTTCTTCTCGGGATCAGCCTCCGCCAGGTTGTCTGAGAACTTACCCGTGACCGAAAACTGTCCGCCGCTCGTCGATTGCGCCGCTGCTTCCGGTTGCCAGGGCTCGTCTCCCCAGATGCCGAGAGGCCCGGAATACGGTGACTGGGAGGTGCCCTTGGTGCCGAAGAAGCGCTCGGTAACATCGAACCAGCCCTTGTTGAACTGCGTCGAACTGAACGTCACCGGAATGTCATCCGGGTAATAGAGCACCACGTTGTAATGGCTGTATGCGGTGTCGGTTGCCGGACGGCCCTGGGTGCCTCCGGTGGCTGCCGCCTTCACCGGATGGTTTTGCAGGATCCAGTTGCAAATGTCGATGGCGTGGATGTTTTGTTCCACAATGATGTCGCCGGAAAGCGTACGGTCATGCACCCAATTGCGAAGGCGCCGCTCTTCCGGGCTGGCGTTCGGCCACTCGGGCCGCCCGATGTAGCCCGCGATGTAGTGGGCCTCGCCGCTCGCGATCAAGCCCAACGCGCCGCCGTGAATGCGCCGCACCATTTCGACGAACATGGGGCAGTTACGGATTTGGAAACCGACGTCCAAACTGAGCTTGCCTTGGGCGCGCTTTCCGATCTCCATCACCTTCTTAGCGTTGGGTACATCCACCGCCACGGGCTTCTCACAATAAACATGCTTCCCCGCCGCCACCACGGTCTCAAGATGCTGAGGATGGAAGATGGGAGGCGTCGCAATCACGATCGCGTCCACTTCCTTGGAGTTCGCAATCTGCTCGTAGGCGTTGGGTCCCACGAAAGTCTGCGCGTGGTCGATCGACGCGTAACCTTTTGCCTGCTGAAGCTGGTCGAAGTGTTTGCAGCCTTTATCGAGCTGATCCTGGAAAAGATCACCCAGCGCCACCACGCGCGCGCCACCCGTATCGACGAGATTGGTAGCATCTTCGGTGCCGCGGCCTCCACAGCCAAGCAGGCCGACCCGCACGGCTGAGTTAGCCTCCGTACCTCGCACCAGACCCGGTCTTAAGATCATAAAACCTGCGGCAGCCGTAGCGCCGATGAACTCCCTGCGGCTGAGTCCGTTCCCATTGTTCCTGTTGCCTGTCTTTAGTTCCATGGATGCCTCCTAATGACCTGAAAGATGATATCACGCGATTGCCAAATATCGTTCACCTGTTGGCCGCGGTCACATCCTGTGAAATGAGAAACGTAAGCACGGTTCCCGGCGCAAGAACGGCGTCTTTATAGTTGGGCGTGAATAACATGGGCTGCGTTTGGGCCGCGGCACTCGTGCCTGGAGAGGTGTTCTGACCGGGTTGATCGGGGCTTGAGACTGTGTTCCACTTACCCTTTTCTCGCACTCCGATAAGGCGCTGAATGTGAATGTCCGGCGGGAGCCTGTAGGTTGTTCCGTCCGGCGCAGTGATGACGTCAATGAATAACTGCAGCCTTGCCCTTGCAGGATGTCCTGCCCGCTGGACGTCGGCTACGTGGCCTTGCACGGCACTATGGACTGGCAGGATCTCCGTGCCTCGGGAAGGAGTTGGCTGCTCCGTTTCGCCGCTGAATCGGTCGCCGGTCTGATTCACTTTGCTTGACAGTTTGGTTGCTAAGCCGAATTCGAGCCTCACCCCCGCCGGAATCGTCCGTGTCGCGTTGCCTGAATCTGCGACAGGCAGCAAAGCCGCGGTGAGAACGATGACGGACGTCGCACGTCCAAGCATTCTGGCCTACGTCTGATCTAATGGCCTCAAAAAGCGGGAAAGCCAGCACACGGTCTGCCTATGATAATGCGCGTGCGGTTGAACTACGTTTGCCACTGGCAGCCGCCTTTTATAAGTCATTTGGTGTCTTATATATCGTGGGTTATTATAAATAAACCGAACGCCATCAATAACATCGTGGGTTCACTGGCTGGTTTATTGATTCTAAATGACATTCTGGCTTCGGTCGTAGGTTTTGAAATTTTCGAACTGCCCTCCCCTACTTGCGCGGACCCCTCAAGGCGCGGTCATAACCCGATTGATCGGATATCGCAACATCAATCTCGTCTCCAAACAGGTCACCGCCGGTCGATAGGCACGTACTTCTGGTTGGTGGGTCCGGTATAGTCGGCGAGGGGCCGAATCAGTCTGTTATTGGCGTATTGTTCCAGCACGTGCGCCGTCCAGCCTGAGATGCGGCTCACGGCAAAGATCAGCGGATAGAGATCCACGGGAATGCCGAGCACGTAGTAGGCCGAGGCGGAGTAAAAGTCCACGTTGGCGTTGATATTCTTCTGCCGGATCATGAACTGCTCAATGGCACGTGACATCTCGAACCACTGGCTTTGCCTTGCGTTGCGGCCCAGCTCTTCAGACATCCTGCGCAGCACCCAGGCGCGCGGGTCCTCCGTGTGGTAGACGCGATGCCCAAAACCCATCACCTTTTTCTTCTGTGCCAGCAAGCCGCGCACGTAATCCTCCGCCTTGTCGACGGTCTGAATCTCCAGCAGCATCTTCATCACCTGCTCGTTAGCTCCGCCGTGGAGAGGCCCCTTGAGGGCGCCGATGGCTGAGGTGATGGCCGAGTGCATGTCGGAGAGCGTCGAAGCCGTGACACGGGCGACGAAGGTGGAAGCGTTAAAGCTGTGGTCGGCGTGCAGAATAAGGGCTACGTCAAACCAGTGGGCGTCTTCAGAACGCGGCACCTTCCCGGTGAGCATGTAAAGGAAATTGGCAGCAAAGTTCAGTTTCGGGTCAGGCGCGATCGGTTCCTTGCCGTCGCGAATGCGTCCGAAGGCTGCCACGATAGTGCCGATCTGGCCCGTTAAGCGCACCGCTTTGCGCTGGTTTGCCTCAACCGACATATCCTCCGCCTCGGGGTCATAAAGAGACAGTGCTGAGACAACCGTGCGCAGCGTCTCCATCGGGTGCTGTGGCGGAGGAAGACGCTTCATCAGATCGACGATCTCGGCGGCGATGGGGCGATTTTCCACCAGTTGCCGGGTCAATTGATCGAGTTCAGCCTGACGCGGAAGCCGTGCGTACCACAGGAGGTAAACCACTTCTTCAAAAGTGGAGTGCTCAGCCAGGTCTTTGATGTCGTAGCCGCGGTAGGTCAGAACACCCCGCTGCCCGTCAATAGAACAGATGTCAGAATTAGCGATGACTACATCTTGGAGCCCAAGCTTAACTTCCGGCATGAATCCCGCCCTTTAACACGAGATCGTGACGCTACTTAAGCCTCATCATAGCACGAACGGAACGTCAAAGTGCCGCGCTAGACCGCCAGCGTTGCCCCAGACGACGTCGGGCCAGCTCTCAAAACACGGTAGTGTCTCAGTTTGAAGTGGCATGGCCATCTTGGCCATTGAAATAACACGGGCAGGATGCCCGTGCCACCTCAAACTGAGACACTACCCAAAACACCGTCCGCAATCCGATAAGTAGGGCAGCAGGTTATAATGGTTTCGAGATCGCCGCGGTTGTAGCGAAAGTGGCCCACTGTTTATTCGCTACCTGCCTTAGTTCTCGTTGCTGAAGTGGAAGTAGCCTTTCTGAGAATCCGCGTCGCTGCGCGGTGCGCTTTGCATTTCCTGGTTGAAGCTTTGTTCCGGTAACGACATCCGTTGAGAGGGCCGCCTGGGAGGGTTGTTCAGAAGTGTCAGAAGCCAATCGGTCAACCATTCTCGTCGTCGATGATGACCCCCGGGACCGCGAATTATTCCGCGCGATTTTGGAACGGGCCGGGTATGAGGTGGCTGAGGCCAGTTCGGGCCACGAGGCCTTGGAGGCCCTCATGAATATCCGTGTGGACCTTACCATTCTTGATCTGACAATGCCCGAGATGGATGGATTGGAGGTCTTGCGGGCCACCAAGTACATGCCAAAGTCCAAGATCCTCGTTGTCACGGGGCTGGGATCCGTCTTTGGCAACACCATGCTCGAAGCTGCGAGAAAGCTCGGTGCGACCGCGACGCTGGATAAGCAGCGCGCGCAGGACCTTCTCGTGCCAACCGTCCGTGAGCTTCTGGGAGACCAGACTTGAGCTTTCCGACCCAGTTCGCAGAATTGACCTGTTTGACATCGAAGCAGCCTTACGCCGCCATCTAGTGATGGCAATCCCACCACCGTCTTAGCTTTGCCACTCGTGAGCAATGCAGGTTAGGCCCTTCACGCTGACCCTAGCCAATTCTACGGGATCGTACCCGCCCGTTTGGGCGATGTGTCGGTTCCTCTCCTGCCACTAAGCTTGGGGCTGTCTGGGCTCTTGGCTTCGGCAGCGCCCGGCACAACTCGATTGACCTTGGAGGAACGCAATGCAGCAGGAATCAACAGGTGCAACCACGTGGGCAGCGCTTTCGAGCGAATCAGCGAGCGTCATCGAAAGAGTGAGCCGTGCAGTGGTCGCGGTGCACGGCCGCCGGCGCATCCCTTCGAGCGGCGTGCATTGGCGGCCTGGAATCGTGGTGACATCCAGCGAGGCCCTTCAGCGCGACGAGGAGATCACCGTCACATTGCCGGAAGGCCGCTCGCTGGCTGCAACACTGGCAGGGCGCGACCCGAGCACGGACTTGGCTATTCTTAAACTGGAAGGCTCTCAACCGGAAACCGCAATTTTGGGGTTGCCGGAATTGGCGGATCTTTCCAGCCTGAAGGTAGGACACTGGGTGTTGGTAGCGGGACGCACATCCGAAGGCGGAGCCCGGGCCGGCTTGGCGCTGGTGGGTGTGGTAGGACCGGCCTGGAGGACGTGGCGAGGCGGGACGCTCGACGCCACCGTGCGTTTGGACCGCAACCTTCATCCTAACTTTTCCGGCGGACCTGTCATCGACCATGAAGGTCGCGTGATTGGTATCAGCACTCCGGCGCTTTCGCGATACGGGGCCGTGGTGATACCGGCCGCGACGGTGGAGCGCGTGACTTCGGAACTGGAGAAGAAAGGTCATGTGGGACGCGGTTATCTGGGCATTGGGATGGTTCCCGTTCGCGTGCCGCGAAAGCTGCGCGAGTCAGCGAAACTCACCCATGAAGTCGGCCTGATGGTAGTGGGCGTCGAGTCCGACAGCCCTGCTGACCAGGCGGGCGTGACTTTGGGAGACGTGCTGCTGGCACTGGACGCGAGCCCGCTCCGCGACACGGACGACCTGCAGGCCCACCTGACGGCGGAACGCGTCGGCAAGGCAGCGAAGGCATCTATCATTCGGGGCGGCATGCTGGTTGAAGTCAACATCACCGTCGGTGAACGCCCGATCTGAGCGACGCTGCGTCAGGGGCAGTAAGAGAGAAGCGCCGTGATCAGGATGCTGGTGTCGGCCAATTCGGCGGTTGAGCTAGCCGGACTCGAGGCGCTGGTTAGATCATCGGCTTCTCTCGAGGCGGTTGGAAGCAGTCTCGGGCGAGCCGGCCTCGACCAGCGACTGGCCGACGTGCAACCTGACGTGCTTCTTCAAAGTGTCGGCGTGGGCGAGCTCGAAAGACTGCGCGGGTCGGGCTCGCAGACGAATTTCCCAGCTACCGTTGTATTGGCACCGGAATCAGAGTTTAAGGACGCCCTGGCAGCGCTCCAGGATTCTTCCATTGCAGGAGTGCTGCCTGCTTGGGCCGGCCCAAGGGAAATTCAAGCTGCCGTCGAGGCGGCTGCAGCCGGCCTGATGGTGGTGCACCCTGACGTCACCGAGCATCTCCGTTCACCGTGGGGCGCGGACGAGGAGTCAGGCGCTGTTGCCGCGGCGCTCGAACCGTTGGCTAGAACTCCGGACGATTCACCCGGCCCGCGGCTCTCGCCACGTGAGACCGAGATTCTCAACCTTCTCGCGGCGGGACTGGGAAACAAGGAAATCGCATGGCGGCTGAAGATATCCGAACACACGGTGAAGTTCCACGTGACCTCGATCTTTAACAAGCTAGGCGCGTCAGGGCGCGCGGAGGCAGTGGCGATCGGTGTCCGGCGTGGGTTGATTGTTCTCTGAGTTTCCCGCCGGCCTGCCGGAGGCATCGCCTTTAAGACGCGGCCCGGCATCATCCCGCCTCAGCTTGGCCGCTGGCCATTACCATCGTCCCGTGTGGCAACCGTCTCACCGAGTTTCTGCTAGTAACGCCATAGCGCTTTCAGCGTAGATTCCTGAGCCGTGCGCCAGCGAAATATGAATAATGAAATGAAGGATGAACGCCAGATTGCCAACCGCAGACTGAAATTCGCATGGCATGCGGTTGAGGGCGGAGGTTCCCGATTTGCCGCAATAGCAGCCAGACCGCATCACGGACTCCTAATAGGAGATCGGGAAGGTCACCACTGAAATGAACCACATCCACCGTTGGCTGTGCCGCTCGCCGCTGTGGCAGAGGGCATTGAAGCAAACCGTAATGCCGTGGGCTTTGAATGCCGTTGAACTTGGAGACAACGCGCTTGAAGTCGGCCCGGGACCGGGTCTCGCCACGGACCTGCTACGGCTGGGTGCCGCGCACCTCACGGCGATTGAAATCGACGCCCCCTTGGCCGCTTCGCTGGCGTCGCGGTTGCGGGGCACGAATGTCGCCGTCATTCCCGGAGACGCTACCCGAATGCCATTCGAAAACGCGCGGTTCACGGGAGCGGTGTCACTGGTGATGCTGCACCACGTGCCGTCACCGAAGCTGCAGAACGATCTGGTTCGAGAGGTATATCGAGTACTGAGGCCCGGCGGTGTATTTGCGGGTATGGATGTTCGCCAGAGTCTCGCCATGCGTCTGATTCATTTCTCCGATACCCTCGTTCCCGTCGAGCCCGATACTTTTGCCGGATGGCTACAAGCCGCGGGCTTTCGAGACGTCCTGATCGACGCCAACCCGTACGCGTTCCGATTTCGCGCGCGCCGGCCACTCGAGAGCCGGTAGTCTCTGAACTCGTTCGGCCATAAGGAGGAATCAATCCATGCTCGGTTCCGCAAAGCTAATGACGTTTGTTCCGACTCGCGACGCCCCAAGCGCCAAGGCGTTTTACGCCGCCGTGCTCGGGCTTCGCCTGGTGAGTGAAGACCCGTTTGCGCTCGTTTTTGACGCCAACGGAATCATGCTGCGCGTCACCAACGTTCCGGAATTCAAACCTCAAGCTTTCACCGTTCTGGGATGGCCGGTCTCAAACATCGAATCGGCCGTCGCGGACCTTGGCCCACGTGGCGTCAACTTTGAGAAATACGGTTTCCAGGGGCAGGACGAGCGCGGAATCTGGACGGCGCCCGGCGGCGCGAAGATCGCCTGGTTCAAGGACCCCGACGGCAACGTACTGAGCGTGACCCAGTTTCCGTAGCGCGAACCTGCCACAGTCCAATCTACGCCCGGCGCGGCCTGCTTTGTGGCTGTTTGCATCCCAGTAGCAGGCGCGCTAGACTGGCGCCATTCGGTTCAGCGAGGTGCCGTGACCATGTCGACTCAGCCATTCGACGACCCGGAGCAGAACGAGCGTGAGGAGCACATCGAGGAACTTCAGCGTCAGGCGCACGAACTAACGGGCGGCGAAATGGTCGCTGGCGGAGCCGCTGATGCTCCCCCCGAGGTGCGGGAGCAATTCTGGGAGCACGTGGTGCAGTGGGAAGAAGCTCCCTGGACCACGGACTTCGACCGATTGCAGGAGGCCGGCATCGGACTGCCGGCTCCCGAAACCCTAGCCGACGATCAGGTGTCGATGAAGCTTTGGGAGATCATTGACCACCTCGCGCGCCGCCGTGTTTTTCTCAACCGCACCGATCACTTGAGCGATCGTGAGTTGTATACGCTCCTGTGGAGCGACCTCCTTCACGAAGAGACCAAAGATGTGCCCATGGACGAATATTCCGCCTGCCACATCGATCTGCTCTCAGGCGGAAGCGAGGAAGACAACCAGCTCTACCTGAAATACTATGCTGACGACAAAGAGCGTGCTCAGTGGCACCAGGATTATCCTGAGGATTCCATCCCCGCTCACGCCGATCCGCCTTACGACCGCGACCAGCACCTTCCTCAGCCGGCCTACCCTGAGCCCGATGAAGACCTAGGCTATCTAACTGATCAGTCGTAAAGTTCAGGCTCCGCTTAGAATCTCATTCGTAGCGGAGCGCCACAATGGGGTCAAGCCGGGAGGCTTTGAGGGCCGGCCAGAGTCCGAAGAAAAGGCCGATGGAGACGGCCACCACGAAGCCCGACACTACGGACCACATGGGTACCGCCGAAGGCAGAATGTCGAGGGCGCGGATGAGCGCGCTCAAGCCGAAGCCCAGCAGGATGCCGAGCAGCCCGCCGGACCCGGTGAGGGTCATCGCTTCCAGCAGAAACTGCCAGGTGATGTCACTGCGCCGCGCGCCGATGGCTTTGCGCACGCCGATCTCGCGGGTGCGTTCCGTGACCGAGACCAGCATGATGTTCATCACGCCGATGCCGCCCACCAACAGCCCGATGGAAGAAATCACCACCGTCACCAGCACCACCGTACCGATCAACTGATCGAACTGGCTGATAATTGCTTCGGCGGACGAGATGCCGAAGCTGTCCTTCTCCGAAGGCTTCTGGTGTCGGCGGCGGCGCAGCACCCCTTCCACCTCGTCCGTGGCCTGATCGAGTTTTCCCGGAAAGGCGGTGGCGATGATGAAATTCTCCTTCTGGTTCGGGTACATTTTCTTGAAAGTGAGGTAGGGGATTTTAACCGTGCGGTCGCCGCCGTTGTCGCCGGGAAACTGCGTGCGCGCCGCGAGCGTGCCGATCACCTCAAAACTCTCGCTTCCGATCACGATGCTTTTGCCCACCGGATCCTCGTTGGGGAAGAAGCGCTTTACGACGTCGGGCCCGATCACGGTCACATTCGAGCGGTGCAGGTTATCGATGTCGGTGAACAGCCGCCCGTCGGCCAGGTTGCTGTTAGTGGCCGCAAAATCTTCGGGAGTGACGCCGTTGAAGTTGTAGTCCAGGATCTGCATCCCCTTGTACTTGAGCACCGGCGGCGGTCCCCACCAGATAAAGGTTTCCACCGCCACCGTCTTCACGCTGGGGCACTCTTCCTTGAGGGCCATGGCGTCCTCAAAACTCAGCGGTTTCCGCAGCCGCTCCTCGCGCGAAAGGCGGCCGACGTGAATGCCGGGATCGAACTTGAAGATGAACAGGTTCTGCGTTCCGAAGTCGCGGGCCGCCGCCGCCACCTGGCCTTCGAGTCCGGAAAAGACGGAGGCCACCGCGATGACGGTGGTGGTGCCGATGAGCACGCCCAGAATGGTGAGGAACGAGCGGAACTTGTGCGTGCGAAGGGTATCCAGCGCCAGCCGGAGGTTCTCGCCGATATTTCTGCGGTAAGCCCTCATAATAATTGGCTCATTGATTCATTGATTCAATGGCTCAATGAATCAATTCTTTTTCAGGCCTCGGTCCTCAGCGCCTCGATGGGATCGAGCTTGGCAGCTTTGCTGGCCGGGTAAATTCCAAAAAAAAGGCCCACGCTGGTTGAAAGGGCCAGTCCCGTGAGCACCGCGCTGAGCGGCACGGAGGCTGTAAACACCATATCCACCAGCTTGGCGACTCCCACTGCCAATAGGATACCGACGATTCCGCCTACTCCCGCCATTACGCCCGATTCGATCACAAATTGCATCATGATGTCGAACCGGCGCGCGCCCAGCGACTTGCGAATGCCGATCTCGTGCGTGCGCTCGGTGACGCTGGCCAGCATAATGTTCATAATCACGATGCCGCCCACCACCATGAATACCGCCACGACGGCAACCGTGATGAAGAAGATCGAGCCTGTGAGTTGGTTCCACAACCCCATGATGGTGGCGGAGGCGTTGATGCCGAAATCGTCCGTTTCCTTGTAGGGAACGTGGTGGCGAGCGCGCATCAAGGCGCGGACTTCATCTTCAAGCTCCAGCATCTGATCGGCATTCTGGGCCTGGATCTGCACGCTGATCCCCGGCCGGGAGGCGTAGAGTTTGTGGAAGGTGGTCAGCGGCATCTGGACAAAGTCGTCCTGGCTCTGCCCTAGCGTCTTGCCGATCTTCTTAGCCACACCCACCACGCGGAAGGGCTGGCCGCCGATGGCGATGGTCTTGTCGATGGGGTCCGAATTCGGGAAAAATTCGTCCACCAGGTCCTGCCCGATGAAGCATACCAGCGCGCTGTGAGCGTACTCGGCGTCGCTGAAGAAGCGCCCTGAGCCCACCTGCTCCTGCTCCATGTCGATCATGCTCGGCGTCTCGCCGCTCAGTTCCACCTCGAACAAGGAGTGCGTCCCGTAGCGAATCTCGGGCGAACTGTTGCGCATGCCGGCACTGGCGCCGATGTTCTTGTAGCCCCGAAGGGCGTCTTTGAGGAATTCGTAATCCTCCGGGCGGATGGGCCGGTTGCGGCGGCGTTCCTTCAACCATTCTTCGTCGTTGGCCACCCAACTGTACTGATCCAGAATAAAAACGTTAGCGCCCAGATTCGCGATATGGTCGGCAATATAGAGGTTCATGCCGTTGATCACGGAGATGACCACAATCAAGGTGGTGGTGGCGATCACGACGCCGAGCAGGGTAAGGAAGGAACGAAGTTTGTGCGCGCGCAAGGCTTCAAGCGCAATCCAGAAGGCCTCGCGGGCGCTCACGGCGAGCCCGGCGCGGTTGCGCGTCCGGCTGCGGGTCTTTCCGAGAAGAGGTTGCGCGTTGGTAATGACAGCCACGCGAGTTCCTGGCAGGTTGCTGAAGATCTTGGCGAGGTGGAAAGGCGGGTTTCAGCCTTCGGCAGAACACACCCCGAGATTTCCAGCAACCTAAAGAGGAGCGCCAGAGCGGGCTGAGAGAGTCTGTGTGAAAACTCGGGTTTGGCGCCTGCGCTGCAGCCAGGGTCTACGAATTCTCACACAAGCTCTGAAAGGTCCGCCCTTTCTGATCCCCTCAAATCCTTTCTTTAGACTCCTGCTACACCTGGCATCCGCTGCTACCGCACCTGCTCGTCGCGGGCCACCTTGCCGTCGCGCACGTGAATAATGCGGCGCGCACGCGCGGCGATGTCGTGCTCGTGCGTTACCAGAACGATCGTGTTGCCGGCTGCCTGCAGCCGGTCAAACAGATTCATGATTTCTTCACCCGTGGCGCTGTCGAGGTTGCCGGTGGGCTCATCGGCGAGCAGCAGGGACGGGTTGTTCACCAGCGCCCGGGCAATAGCCACTCTCTGGCGCTGGCCGCCGGAGAGTTCGTTGGGCTTGTGCTCCATGCGGTCACCCAGATCGACGCGTCGCAAAGCCTCGCGGGCGCGCTCCAGCCTTTCCGCGGCAGGAGTACCGTTATAGATCAAAGGCAGTTCTACGTTATGTAAGGCGGAGGCGCGGGAGAGCAGATTGAACGTTTGAAATACGAATCCGATTTCCTTGTTGCGGATGAAAGCCAACTCATCGTCCGTCAGTTCGCTCACCAGCTTGGTATTCAGCCAGTAGCGGCCGCGCGTCGGGGTGTCGAGGCAACCGATGAGGTTCATCAGCGTTGACTTGCCCGAACCCGAGGGGCCCATGATGGCTACGTACTCTCCCCGGAGAATGTCAAATGAGACTCCGGAGAGCGCGTCCACTTGGATGGCGCCCATATCGTAGGTCTTCCAGAGACTCTCCACGCGGATGATGGTGCCTTGAGCCGGAGCGCTGGATTCCTCTAGCGCTGATGTGAGCAGTTGGGTTCCCATGTTCCTCTCGGAGCTTAAAACTCACGACGCCGCTTAATGCTGTTTAACTATCTGGCCTAAATTCAATGAGTTGACGGGATACGTTAGCTAAGCGACCTTTCTTAAATCAGTTGACGGGTTCGGCATTCACCCTCTCTTTGTTTTCAGCAACTTGACGGGTTTGTTCGTGACACTTGCAGCCTTACGGACGGCCGCCGAGGGGTCTCACCAAACCGATTTCATCCTCTGGCGCCTCCTAGTGCTACGAGGTAGTCGGCGCCGCCGCAACCGGTGCAGAGTTATCAATCCGTACTTTAGTGTTGCTCTTGAGCGTCCTCAACACCTGGTAGCTGCCGGTAACGATCTCGTCGCCTGGCTGCAGGCCCTTGAGCACCTCCACGTTGGTCTCACCCATGATGCCCGTTTCCACGGGGACGAACACCGCCTGGCCATTCCGAATCACAAACACGCCCTGAACTTCTTCCTTCAAGCGAGCCTGCTCCTGCGGCGAAAGCTGATTCATCGGGGTGGCGGCGAGCGCCTTTCCCTTCATGTTTGGGGCGGCCTGCTCAAGTTCGCGACGGGTGCGAATGGTGAGCGCCTGGATGGGAATCGCGACCGCATTGGTGCGAGTGGCCGTGGTGATTTTGGCGGTGGTCGAAAGCCCTGGACGCAGGTTGGGCGGCGGATTATCCAGTGTGACCACCACCTTAAAGTCTTTGGCCTCCTGATTGGTGGTGCCGCTGCTGGTGCTGGTGGTGGTGGTCTGGCCGGTGGTGCTGCTCACGGCGCTCTGGCCGATCTGGGTCACCTTGCCCGTAAAGGTCTTGTTGGGGATGGCATCAATGGTGACCTGGGCTGGCTGGCCCAGCTTGACGTTCACGATATCCGTCTCATCCACCATCACTTCGGCGGTGATGATTGACATGTCCGCCACCTGGAACAGCACGCTGCCCACAGCATTCTGGATGCCGGGGACCACATTTTCGCCGACCGTGACGGGAAGGGAGGTCACGACGCCATCGATGGGGGAGACGTACACCGTCTGGGCGAGCTGATTCTGAAGGCCCATCAACTGGGCTTTGTCTTGAGACAAACGGGCCGTCGACATGTCACGGTTAAAGGTGGCGGTCTGGAGCTGCGCCTTAGCTTGGGCCACGGACGCCTGGGAGGACTGCACGGTGGCTTTTGCCACCTCAAAGTCACTCAAGCGGGAATCGAAATCCTGCTTCGAGAGCAGGTTGTCTTTGAAGAGCTGCTGCCCGCGGTCAAAGGCGTCACTGGCCTGCTTGAACTTGGCCTGAGACTGGGCCAGGTTGGCCTGCGCCAGGTTGAGGGCAGCCTTCGCCGAATCCACGTTGGCTTGCATCGCCGAGAGATTTGCTTCCTCGGTGTGGATGGCAGCGTGCTGCGCGTCGACGCTCGCTGTCTGCTGCACGTCCTCGGTGCGCAACAGGAACTGGCCCTTCTTAACGGAGTCTCCTTCCTTCACCTGCAACTCCGTGATCTTCCCCATCGAGTTGGCGTTCACGTTAACAAGGTTAAGGTCGGGCGGCTTGATCTGGCCCGAAGCCGTAACAACAGAGGCCAAGTCCTGCCGGGTCACTCTCCCGGTCTGCACCACCACCACGCCACGCTTGCTCCAACTGATGCCGACGATAAGTAGCACGGCGAGTAACACCAGAGAGACGATCGCGACGATCGTTTTCGTCCGCGGCTTCATGCCTTTTTTTCCGCGAGGAGGCGGCGGAGTGGTTCCCAAAAGCGAGCTTTCTGAAAGTTCAACGCGCCCTCTCACCTCGCGTTCTTCCACCACCACTGGATTGCTCATACGATTTTCAGCTCCTTGAGAACTCGGCGAACAGGCGCCGGCACATCCTTGCGGTCAGTTCTTGGATGCGCCACCGCCCAGAAACGGCAACCATCATGGCTCTATCGGTACTACGTTTGAGGGATGGGAAAAGTTCCGCCGCCGTCCTTGAAAATCACTAGGCCTATCGGCCGGCGTCGTGACTGATGAGATCTCTCCTGTGACTTGAGCCGGTCTCTTGGTTTGACGTGATTCCAGCGCACTCGTCACACCCCTGCGAGGATGAGAATAACCAAACTATCCGGCAATTACGGTGATGCGGGTCACTCGCTGCCGTGACCGACATCCAGGCCTGGCAATCCGTAGGCCACGGCACCCTTTAAGCCTTGGAAGCAGGTGGCCGCCCTCTTCTGAGAACACACTAATCCCGCGGTGGCAGCAACCGGCAGCCCGCCCCCGCGGCTCTCCTCCTGGCAACGGGATCGACCCACCATTCTACCCTTATTGAGGGCTGTGCGGGGAGTGCAAAATGCCAAGTGCCAAGTGCAAGTGGTTAGCCCGCATTTCTGTTCCGAAAATTTCGGTCAGGCATTAACGCTGGGGTCAAGGGTGACCTTGTGACCTAGACCTTCGAGCCGCTTGACGTAATAACGGGTCAGGCGTTCGGGTTCAAGACGATCATAGAAGTCGCCGCCGAGATCAGCATAGGTGCTGCCGTTTTTCAGCATATGGTAGAAGATCACCAGCATCGAGTGTCCC
>DATJYK010000036.1:0-1951 GCA_035578005.1 Terriglobia bacterium | reverse complement strand
TGGGTAAGCCGGTCGAGTGCATTCCCTGGACGAAGTTGGGAAGTCGAGGCTCATTCTCCGATTCTCTCGTCGTCGATCCCGTACGAGGCGGGTTTTGGTTGGGCTTCTGGAGAGGCGGGGTGGTCCATTTCAAAGACGGCGCGGTGCGCGCGTCCTTTGGAACGGCAAATGGGCTGGGTGGAGGGCGCGTTAATGCTCTGAAACTAGATCCCGACGGCACGCTCTGGGCGGCGACCGACGGTGGGCTCAGCCGCATCAAGGATAATCATATTGTCACGCTAACCAGCAAGAACGGCTTACCCTGCGATACCGTCCACGACCTTATCGATGATGACGCGCAATCATTCTGGCTGTACACAGCTTGTGGGCTGGTGCGCGTGGCGCGGTTTGAGCTGGACGCTTGGGCTGCCGATCCGCAGGGGAAAGTCCAGGCTACCGTTTTTGACTCTTCCGATGGGATAAGAAGCCATGCGGGGGTTTACTATCCCGCACCGCGGGTTGCAAAAACCGCGGATGGGAAATTGTGGTTCTTGCCGTTGGACGGAGTTAGCGTTGTTGATCCGCATCGGCTGCCCTTCAACACTCTCCCCCCGCCGGTGCACGTCGAGCAAATCGTTGCTGACGGAAAAACGTACAAAGCAGTACCTGGTTTGCGCCTGCCGTCGCGGGTGCGCGATCTCTCGATCGATTTCACCGCGCTGAGCTTTGTCGCGCCGGAAAAGGTCCGGTTTCGGTTCAAGCTCGAAGGGCAGGACACCGATTGGCGCGAAGTGGTCAATGAGCGGCGAGTGGAGTACTCGAACCTGCCTCCCGGGAACTACCGCTTTCACGTCACCGCCAGCAACAATAACGCAGTGTGGAACCAACAGGGAGAGGCGCTCGGTTTCTTTGTTGAACCGGCGTACTACCAGACCAACTGGTTTCGAGCGCTGTGTGTGGTCACGTTCTGCACAATTTTCTGGACGGTTTACCGGCTTCGCATCCGCGCCTTGGAACGACGCCGGACCGAGATCAGCGCTCTGAACGAACAGTTGATCAAAGCGCAGGAGGCGGAGCGAATGCGCATATCCGGGGAGTTACACGATGGTGTTCTCCAGCAGATCACTTCTCTCGCACTGAGGCTGGGCAAGGTGAGGCGCGAGGCGGCGCCCGATTCCGAAGATAAAGCCACGGTCCGTGCTTTGCAGCTGGAACTTATCCAGGTCGGAACCGACATCCGTCATCTGTCGCATGAGCTTCACCCTGCAGTGCTGCAAGAGTCAGGTTTGCCGACGGCTTTGTCGGTATATTGCGAGGAGTTCAGCAGGGTTCGCGGCCTGCCGGTTTCGTGCGAGGCGGACGAGAGTGTGCTGGAATTGTCGCCGGGAGCGGCGTTGTGTCTCTACCGGATCGCGCAGGAAGCGCTGGGAAATGCTGCCAAATATTCGAAGGCCGGGAGGGTTGAGGTCCGCCTGACACGATCCAATGGTACTGTGTGCCTTTCTGTGTCCGATGATGGAGTGGGTTGCGACCCCAGCCAGCTCGGAAGATCAGGAGGGCTGGGGGTGATCAATATGCGCGAGCGCGTGCTCCAACTGAAGGGGAGATTTGAGTTCGATAGCGAGCCCGGGCGGGGCACAACGGTGAAAGTCGAGGTTCCTTTCCGCCCTGTGTCGTAGGGTAGATGTAAACCAGCCAATCACGCATTAAAATGATTCCCTCTTATGGGAAAGATACCAAGGAGAGCCATACTCCGACTTGCCATGATGCTGGCGGCGTGCTGCGTCTGCGCGTTTGCGCTCGACCCATCTCTCGACATCAGTCAGTACGCGCACACCGCGTGGACAATCCGCGAAGGGTTCTTCAGGGGTAACATTTACTCGATCGCCCAAACTGGGGATGGCTATCTTTGGCTCGGCACGGAATTCGGCTTGCTTCGCTTCGACGGCAACCGCTATATCCCCTGGCAACC
>DATJYK010000035.1:0-27881 GCA_035578005.1 Terriglobia bacterium | reverse complement strand
GAAGGGCGGGGCTTCAGCCCCGCCCTTCTCGAATCCTGGTGAGGAATGCAGGTTAGCTCCAGTTGATGCGGTATAACCCGGGTTCACAAGGCCGGTGCGGTGCCCTGCGATTGACGGACGGCGGGCGCGGATGTTAGGTTGGTCATGCTCCGTTTGAGACCTCAGCCGGCCTGAGTCACGTCGTGATGTGCTCGCGGAACAGAGGCGTTTCCAAAGTTTAACGTCGGGGAAGTCGTCGGTGGTGTCAGAGCTTTCTGGAATTCCATACAAGTGGCAGTCTTGGCTTTCAGCCTTCGCTCTTTTGGCCGTACTTTTGGCTGCCGGCGCTGGCAGCGTGCGCGCCGCTTCCGGGACGCGCACGGGCGTGTTCGCCAGCCGCGTCATCATGGCCGACGATTTTTACCTGGGGCGAGGCAATCTCATCAACGTGGACCGCGGGCTTCAGCTCCTGCGTCAACAAGTAGCCGAAAATTCCAATGACTACGAGGCCTGGTGGCGCATTTCAAGGTCCGAGAATTTCTTGGGACGCGTCCACGACGCCAATGATGACGATAAAGCTGCCCTAGCCGCGTTTGAGGCCGGCGCTGATGCGGGCCGGCGGGCGGCGAAACTCCGTCCCGATCGCGCGGAGGGGCACTTTTGGCTGGGAGTTAATTTGGGCCTGATCGGGGAGGAAGAAGGTCTCCTGCGCGGGCTGCACCTGGTGGACCCGGTTCGCCAGGAGATGGAAACGGTGATGCGGATTGATCCCGACTTTGAGCAGCGCGGCGCGCAACGCACTCTCGCCCGTGTCTATTACCGCGCCCCGTTCTTCAAGGGTGGGGACAAAGAACGCTCCATTGAGTTGCTTCAGGATTGCCTGAAGCGATATCCCGACAACTCTTTCGCGCTGCTTTATCTCGCGGACGATTATCTGGCGGTAGGCCGCAAGGCCGAGGCTCAGAGACTCTTGCAGCAGATTCTCGATCTGTGCCCCGATCCCGTTTACGGCCCGGAGTTGGCAAACAATCAGGCTGAGGCTCACGACCGGCTTCGGCATGAGTTTGCGTCAGCAAGGTAAGGAGGCAGTCAAAAGTCGATAGTTGACAGTCGACAGTTCAGAGTCGAAAGTGAACAGCGAGGTTTTGGCTTTTGACTTTCAGCTTTCGACTGTCAACTGTTGACTCTTGTTTGGGGCAGTCAAAGTCGACAGTTCAAGGTCGAAAGTGAGCCACGCAAGGCTTTGGCTCTTGACTGTCGACTGTTAACTCTGTGAGACTGTAAATGACGACGTCGGCTCCCTCGGTTAATACGCTCAATGAGTTGTTTCTGACCTCGGTTGAGCGCCACCACAAGCCGGATGCCTTTCTCACCAAATCCGGCGGGCAGTATCGCCCCGTCTCATCCCAGGAAGCGCTGGCTACGGTCGCAGCTTGCGCCAAGGCGCTCGATACGCTGGGCGTTCACACCGGCGATCGGTTGGCGATCCTTTCTGATAACAGGCTGGAATGGGCGCTGACGGACTATGCCGCTCTCGGTTTGGGCGCGGCCACAGTGCCTATTTACCCCACCGTGCCGGAGCTGGATGTCGAATACATCCTGCGCGACTCGGCCGCCAAGGGTATTGTGGTCTCCACGGCTGAGCAACTTCGCAAAGTGTCGAGCGTGCGCTGCCGCCTGCCGGACCTCGAGTTTGTGCTGGTGATGGACACACTGCAGGAAACTCAGGATTCTGGCGGAAGGACCGAACAATGGTGGGATGCGGTGGGCCGCGAGCGGCACGCGGATGCCCTGGAGTTCTTTCGCGCGCGCGCCGGCCAGGCGCAGGCTGGAGACACGGCCACCATCCTTTACACTTCGGGCACCACCGGCACTCCCAAAGGCGTTGTTCTGACGCACTCCAACATTGTTTCCAACATTCAGGCGACCATCGACATGTTTCCCATGGGCCCGAGCGACATCGGCATCTCGTTTCTGCCGCTCTCCCACATTTTCGAGCGCATGCTCGATTTCTCGTACTTTCGTCAGGGCGTGGGCATCGCATACGCCGAAAGCTTCGAGGCCTTGCCACAGAATTTGCTCGAGATGCGCCCGACGGTGATGGCGGTGGTGCCGCGCGTGCTGGAGAAAGTGTACGAGAAGGTGATGGAGAAGGTGGGGAGCTCGTCAGCCGTGCAGCAAAGAATTTTTCGCTGGGCGCTTTCGGTGGGCGAAGCGGCTGTGCCGTATCGCCTGGAGGCCAGGCCGCTGCCTTTCGGGTTAGCGCTGAGGCGCCGGCTGGCGGACCGGCTGGTGTTCTCAAAAATCCGCGAGCGTATGGGCGGGCGCGTTTCCGTGATTTTTTCGGGATCAGCGCCGCTCTCGCCGGCCGTTGCGCGTTTCTGCTGGGCCGTGGGCCTAACGGTGTACGAAGGCTATGGCCTGACGGAGACTTCGCCGGTGGTCGCGGTGAACCGGCCCGGCGCAACGCGCCTGGGCACCGTGGGACCCGTGATACCGGACGTGGAGGTCCTGCTGGGCGACGAATTTTCCAATGACGACGGCGTGGTAGGCCGTGAAATTCTGGTGCGCGGTCCCAACGTTTCGCCGGGCTACTACCACCTTGATGAGGAGAACCGCCAGTCTTTTGAGGACGGCTGGTTTCGCACCGGCGATCTCGGCACGCTCGATGCCGGCGGCTACCTGACTATTACCGGGCGCAAGAAGCACTTGTTCAAGACTTCCGGCGGAAAGTACGTGGCGCCGGAGAAGCTGGAAAGCCTTTTTCAGGGCCATCCCATCGTGGCTCAAGCCCTCGTGATTGGCGACAAGCGCAGGTTTGTGAGCGCCCTGATTGTGCCGAACTTTTCTCGCCTGGAAATTTACGCGCAGGAGCACCACATTCAGTTTTCCAGCCGCGAAGAACTGGTGAGCCACCATGAGATTCGGGCTTTCGTCGAGCGCCACGTGGAGACGCTGATGGCACACCTTCCGCCCCACGAGCGAGTGCGGCAGATCGCGCTTTTGCCGCGTGAGTTGACCATCGCCGCCGGCGAAGTTTCGCCCAGCCTAAAGATCAGGCGGCGCGTGGTGGAGGAGCGCTACCAGGAGTTGATCGAGGAGATTTACCGCCGGCGCCTGCCGCAACCTCAAGTGGCGTAGGCCTATCTATGTAGCCTCTCGTAGATGATCCCGGCGTGCCTCCCGGGCCGGCCTTCTTTTCATGCCCGCCGCAAAGTCTTCGATCGCGGAATGGCTCTTCGGTCCCGGACCCGCCGAGCCCGGGGAACTCTGGCCGCGATGGCTCTGGCTGCGCGCTCTGGGCCTGATCTTCTTCTCCGCATTTTACTCGCTGGCCTTTCAGGTGCGCGGTCTCATCGGTCCTGATGGCATTCTTCCCGCGCATGACTTCCTCGACATCGTCAGGCAGCAATTTGGCGCCTGGCGCTTTTGGTACGCGCCGTCGCTTTTGTGGTTCAACAGCGGCCGCGGTGCCCTGCTGGCGTTATGTATCGCCGGCTTGATCGCCTCCGTGCTGCTTGTCCTGAACCTTTGGCCGCGCGCGGCCGTCGCGGTGTGCCTCGTCGCCTATCTTTCGATAATCAGCGCGGCGCAGGACTTTGCTTCCTATCAATCCGACGGCATGCTGCTGGGCGCGGCGTTCCTCAGCCTCTTTCTGGCGCCGCCCGGACTTCGGCCGCGTCTCGGGCGCAGTCAGCGTCCGTCGCGCGCCAGCCTCTTCATGCTGCGATGGCTTTGGTTTCAGATTTACTTTGAGTCAGGCGTGGTGAAACTGGCGAGTCATGATCCTGAATGGCGGCACCTGACGGCGCTTGACCAGTACTATCAAAACGGACCACTGCCCAACTGGATCGGCTGGTATGCCCAGCAGCTTCCGCACGGCTTCCAGGCGGCGATCACGCTGTTTACATTGACTACTGAGCTTGGCCTCGTCTGGCTGATGTTTCTTCCGCGCCGCTTTCGTCTGGTGTGCTTCTGCATCGTTACACCCTTTCAACTCGGCATCATTCTCACAGCTAATCTTGCGTTCCTGAATCACCTGGTGCTCTCGCTGGGGATCCTGCTGCTCGATGATCGCTTCATTCGCGGTGTTGTAAGTTGGGCAAAGGCGCGACTGAGACTGTCACACGCTGGTGGAATCCAAGTGGCCGTCGGCCTCGTGCCTTCGGAACCCACCGAAGTCGCGGGCGTCGCAGGCTCGTCCCAGCCAGCGACCTTGGCTGCTCCAATCCCGAGCCGTTTTGCGGCCTTTCGCCAGGGAGCCTCGATTGTGATTCCCGCTGTGTTCTTGACGTGGATTGTCTACGCAACTCTGGTGGAGCTTCTGATGATGTTTACAGGCCGGTTGCCAGTCCCCATGCAGCCCATCGCGGCGCTTGAACCCTTTCGCATCGCCGATCACTATGGCTTGTTCGCCGTGATGACGCGCGCACGTTACGAGATCGAGTTCCAGGGAAGCGACGACGGCAACAACTGGACTCCATACCCATTTCGCTACAAGCCGCAGCGCGTCGATCAGGGGCCGCGCATTTACGCTCCCTATCAGCCACGTTTTGATTGGAACCTGTGGTTCGCATCGCTGGGCACTTGGCGTGAGTATCCATGGGTGGTGCGAACCGAAGCGCTGCTTCTTCACGGCGACCCTGACGTCCTCAGTCTCTTCGCCGGCAACCCGTTCCCGAAGTCTCCGCCCAAGGAAGTTCGAGCCGTTGTGTGGGAGTACTGGTTTACTGATCTAAAAACGAAACGTGCAACAGGCGCGTGGTGGCGCCGCGACTTTCGAGGCCTTTACGGCCCTGTGATTGAGCTGGGCCCGGACGGCAAAGCTGTGGCGCTGCAGTGGCCGGGCCAGCCGTGAGGGAGAGCACCATGCCATCACACGCCGAAAGGCGTGAGGCAGTGGCAGTGGCTCTCCGCAGACGCTAGAATGGAGCAAAGGAGACTTTCATGAGTGACGCGCTCAGGATTGCCGGACGCGAGTTCCGGTCGCGGCTTATTGTGGGCACCGGCAAATACCGCAGCTTTCAGGAGACGGCCAGCGCGCTCGAAGCTTCGGGGGCCGAGATGGTGACGGTCGCAGTGCGGCGAGTGAATCTGACCGATTCGAGCAAGGAGTCTTTGCTCGACTACATCGACCGCGACCGCTACTTCATCTTGCCTAACACTGCCGGCTGTTATACCGCGGATGAAGCGATTCGCGCGGCGCGGCTCGCACGTGAGGTGGGCCTTTCGAACTGGGTCAAAGTGGAAGTGATCGGCGACGAGAAGACGCTCTTCCCGGACAACTTCGAGTTGCTCCGCGCCACCGAGATTCTGGTGGGCGAGGGTTTCGTGGTCCTGCCCTACACCAACGATGATCTGGTGACAGCGCGCAGGCTGATCGACGCGGGCGCTGCAGCGGTGATGCCGCTCGGCGCGCCGATCGGGTCTGGCATGGGCATCCAGAACGCTGCCAACCTGCGCATCCTGCGCGAGAGGATCACGGAAGTGCCGCTGATTGTCGACGCAGGCGTCGGCACGGCATCGGACGCTGCCGTCGCCATGGAACTCGGCGCTGATGCGGTGCTGATGAATACCGGTATCGCTGCCGCTCAGGATCCTGTGCTGATGGCAGAAGCGATGCAACACGCCATTCTCGCGGGCCACCAGGCGTGGCTCGCGGGCCGCATGCCCAAGAAGTTGTACGCCACCGCCTCGAGTCCTGTCGAAGGAGTCGTGCGCTGAGGCCAGCGAGCACTCTAGCGGCGTAGCTCAGACTTCGAGCCTCGCCTCGCTACTCCGCACCATGGTGAAGCGGCATGATCTGATGCCTTGCGAGCTCCAAGGGGATAGCGGCTAGAAGTTGCTCCAGCAGTTCGTAGCCGGCGCGGCCGAGGAAATAAACGCCGCTGACGCCGCGCTCCTGTAATTCGCCGCCGGGCATCAAAAAGCTCGTCAACGCCTTCTCATGCCGGCCCAATATTTCCGACTTCGCGAACGCCGCGCGCGTCACCTTACCCTTCAAACGGTCGAATTGATGGAGGGTCCGCTCTCGCGCGTCCTTCAGTGAATCAAGCAGAGTCGGGTCAATCAACTGAATGTCCTGCTGGAGGCGGTCCATCACCAACTTGATGTCGCGCTCACTCTGATCCAATCTCTCCTGCCACCCTTCAGAGAACCCGGTGGCCGCGATCTTCTGTTCCAAACTGGCGCCGTCCTGCCACACGTCATCGACTTTGAGATTGTATTTCCGCAGCAGGCGGTCCGAGCGAGGATCCACAAGCGTGAACGAAGCGCGTGGAAAGATGACTGGCTGCGGCCGTTCAAAGCGCGGGTACAACACCGCGCTCTGCGCGTGATACGCCAACTCTGCGGGTCCAGCGATGTAAGCGACCGTCGGAAGCAGGCAGTCCTGGACCACCGGTCGAAAAAGGGCGTTGGGCGTGATGTCCCCTGGGTGAGCCTCGGTGCGGCGGCGCGCTTCGTCGGCGCTGAAGGGATCGCCTTCGTCAAGCTTGAACCGCCTTCCGCCATCAGCGAGGCGCAGGGCCACGCGATTTCCTTCCTCCGCCATGAAGAGCAGCGACGAATCCGGCCCCACGTGGACCTGGGCGTGATAACTAGCGGCGACAAGAGCGTGCGAGCGCTGCACCAAGCGCGCGTTCAGATCCTGTGCTTCAACGACGGCCTTTGTGTATAGGGGCGCGGCGAGATGATGAATCTCCGGGTCCAGAGCGTCAAGCAGGATCACACCCCACGGGCTAAAGACGCGGGCCATAAACTTGGCAAACGCCTGTCCCCACGTTGCGCCCGGCTGGTAGGATTCGCGCAGGTCATTAAGAAGGCGGTCGCGAGCGTCGCCCGTGGGCAGAGTAGCCCCGAGCGCGTCAAGTGCTTCGGTAACGGCCGCGCTGAGCTGAACGTACCCCACTGAACTGTGCGGGGCGGGCCGCACACCGGTGTCCCGAAGTGCCACCAGATTGTAGTCGTCGTCCAACACGGCGGTGGCGGCCACTTCTTCCAGGTCGTGGTCTTCGGTGGCGAGCCAGAATACAGGAACCGAGGGCAGCCCTTGCTCGCTGAGTCTCTCCGCCAGCCGCACCGCGGTGAGCGCCTTGTAAAGGGTGAAAGCAGGTCCAGAGAAGAAGCCCACCTGCTGTCCCGTGACCACCGCCAGAGTGCCCGGCTCCCCAAGGCGGCGCAGGTTTGAGCGGGTCAAGTCGCCGGCGCCGAAGGCTTCGTTCTGCCGGGAGAGAATGCGGACCATATCGGCCCGAAGCGCCGGTGAGTAGTTAAGCTCTCGCGCGACGCTTACATAGCTGGATGGATCAAAGGGAGGGGCCTTATAGAAGGATTCGACGCGCTCGAAGTGATCGACGTAGTCGAGAAAGAGCTGACTGGTATTCGGCAGGCGTGCGTAAGGTACGCAGTGACACTCCATAAGAGTTTGGCGCTGAAACCGGGCCGTGGAAACCCAATTCGGCCCACCGGTATGGCTCCGTCTCAGTCCAAGATTAGATGTCCCTCAAGGTGCAAAGGTTAATACGCGAGACCGTCACGGCTGGTTTCGAGCGCGCGTGCGATGTCGCTGCGCGCGGCCTCGCTCAACGGCAGAAGCGGGCCGCGTGGAGATCCTCCGTGGTAGCCCGCAAATTCCATGGCGGCTTTCACCCCCGCCACTCCATGCTTCAGTGTGATCTCCGTTGCCAGCGGAATGAGCCTGGCATGAAGTTCACGCGCCAGTTTTCGGCGGCCCTGGCGGAAGGCCTCGTAGAACGCGACGCACAACTCGGGTGCGAAGTCCGCCTGACTCAAAATGCCTCCGGCACCGCCCAAGCGCAGAACGTCAGGCAATATCTGAAGAGAACCTGAAAAAACGCGAAAGCCAGCAGGCGCGCGGCGCAGAAGACTCCGCACGTAGGCGAAGTCACCGGAACTCTCCTTAATGCCGGCGATATTGGGATGCTGCGCGAGGGCCACGACGGTCTCGATGGGGATGCGCACCCCCGTGAATTGGGGAATCGAGTAGATCAGCAGCGGACGCGGCAGGGCATCCGCCACGGTCTGATAGTGAGCCAGCAGCGCGGGCCCATCCATTTTCCCCTTGTAATACCAAGGCGTCACCACCAACGCCAAGTCTGCGCCGCGAGCCAGAGCTTCGCGGCTGAGCGCGATTGTCTCCCGGGTGCTCTCGAGTCCGGTGCCGGTTATGACGAACTCTGTCGGGCGCACCCCTTTGCGCGCCAGCGCTGTGAGGCGCAGCCTTTCCTTCGCTGTCAATAAGGGAGCTTCGCCTGTGGTTCCACCCACCATGACGCCCGCCAGACCAATTCCGGTGTAGCGCTCGAGATTGGCGCGAAAGGCGCCCTCGTCCACGTCGCCGCTCCGGTTGAAGGGCGTGGCCATCGGAGGAATGATGCCGTGAAGACGATCTGTAATTTGTTTGGAAGTCATATCAGTTTCTCAGTTCGGAGTTCGGAGTTCGGAGTTAAGAACAGCCCAACTCCGAACTGAAGAACTCCAAAATCCTCCCTATCGGTCGACAGTCTCGCAGTGTGGACTTGGTGTTGTCTTTGACTCCGGACTCCGAACTGAAGAACTCCGAACTCCTTCGTTCATCGTTCATTATTCATTATTCATCGTTCAGCATTCGTCCCGACTTCCTGCTTTCGATGTAATTCCTGCAGGCACTCCACCTGAATCCCGCCCTCTCTCTGGGCGCGGATGCCATTTACGGCGGCGATGGCGGCGGAGAGTGTGGTGATGCAGGGAATCCCTTGCTGAATGGCCGCGCGACGGATTGACTTTTCGTCGAAGTGCGACGCGCGTCCCAGCGGCGTGTTGATGATGAGGTCGATTTTCTCGCTCTTGATCAAATCCGCCACATTGGGACGACCTTCGTTCACCTTGTTCACGCGCTCTACTTGCAGGCCGGCGCTGCGCAGATACTCGGCCGTCCCTCGAGTCGCCGCCACCGTGAAGCCGAGATCTAAAAGATCGCGCGCAATGCTGACCGCCTGCGGCTTGTCATGATCGTTCACCGAAAAGAACACGCGCCCTTCCGCGGGGATTCGGTTCCCCGCCGCGAGCTGAGCCTTGGCAAAGGCGAGGCCGAAACTCGAAGCGGTACCCATCACCTCACCCGTCGATTTCATCTCCGGACCCAGAATGGTGTCGGCGCCCGGCAGTTTCACAAACGGGAAAACGGGCGACTTCACGAAGTGATGATGCACCGGCAGCTCAGCCGGCAAATTGAACTCGCACAGCTTACGGCCCACCATCAGACGGGCGGCAATCTTGGCCAGCGGCACGCCGGTGGCCTTGCTGACGTAAGGAACTGTGCGCGAGGCCCGGGGATTAACCTCCAGGACGTACACCTTGCCGTTTTGGATGGCGTACTGCACGTTCATCAAACCTACCACGTTCAGCTCGCGAGCCAACTTCACGGTATATTCGCCCAAGGTGCGCCGCGCGGCCGGAGCGATCTGGAATACCGGCAGGCAGCAGGAGCTATCACCCGAGTGAATCCCTGCTTCTTCGATATGCTCCATGATGCCGGCAATCACCACGTCTTCGCCGTCGGAAAGAGCGTCGACATCAACCTCCGTGGCCGCCTCCAGAAAGCGATCCACCAAAATGGGAAAAGCCTGGTGCAGCTCCTCGGCGCGCCGGACGTATTCCACCAAGGTTTCCTCGTCGTAGGCAATCACCATCGCCCGTCCGCCCAGCACGTAGGAAGGCCGCACCAGCACCGGATAGCCGATGCGGTTGGCGATCGCCCGCGCCTCGTCTACGTTGTAGGCTGCGCCATTCTCGGGCTGCGGGATGCCCATGCGTTCCAGCAACTTTCCGAAGTGTTTGCGGTCCTCAGCTAGATCAATAGACTCGGGCGAAGTCCCAATGATGGGGACGCCAGCGCCTTGGAGCTGCCGCGCGAGATTCAGCGGAGTCTGCCCGCCGAACTGCACGATCACGCCTTCGGGCTTTTCGTTCTCGACGATGGCCATCACGTCTTCAAAGGTCAGCGGTTCAAAGTAGAGGCGGTCTGAAGTGTCGTAATCGGTGGAAACGGTCTCCGGGTTGCAGTTCACCATGATCGTCTCGAAACCTTCTTCCTTCAAGGCAAAGGCGGCGTGGCAGCAGCAATAGTCAAACTCGATCCCCTGGCCGATGCGATTGGGCCCGCTGCCCAGAATCATGATCTTGCGCCTGGCGGTGGGCTCAGCCTCGTCCTCGTGTTCATAGCTCGAATAGAGGTAAGGCGTGAAAGACTCGAATTCGCCGGCGCAGGTATCCACACGCTTGAACACCGGGCGCACGCCATGCTCGCGACGCCTCTTAAAGACAGCCTCTCCCGTCGTGCTCCATAACTCGGCGAGTTGCAGGTCCGGAAAACCGAACTGCTTGGCGTTGTGAAGCATCTCCGCTGGCGCTGAGAGGCCCGCATGCTTCAAGTCGCCTTCCAGTTCGACGATTTGCTGCATCTGCGCCAAAAACCAGGGATCGATGCGAGTGATTTCCGCCAGCGATTCCACGCTGTGGCCGGTGGAAAGCGCAAAGAACAGGTCCCACAGACGCTCGGGATGGGCTACGGCCAGGCGCTGCTTCAGATCGTCGGGGCTCGAAGGCGGCTTGGGGGTTTTGCGCCCGGTCTCAAGCGAGCGGATGCCCTTCATCAGGGCCTCTTTGAAGGTACGCCCGATGGCCATCACCTCGCCCACTGATTTCATCTGCGGCCCCAGCGTGTGGTCCGAGTCGGGGAACTTTTCGCGCGCCCACTTGGGAATCTTCACCACGACATAGTCGATGGTGGGTTCGAAGCAGGAAGGCGTTTTTTGGGTGATGTCGTTGGGAATTTCGTCCAGGCGGTAGCCCACCGCGAGACGCGCCGCGATTTTGGCAATGGGGAATCCTGTGGCCTTGGAGGCCAGCGCCGAGCTGCGCGACACACGCGGATTCATCTCAATCACCAGCATGCGGCCGGTTTCCGGGTTCACCGCGAACTGAATGTTAGACCCGCCGGTTTCCACGCCCACCGCTCGAATCACCGCGAAGGCCGCGTCGCGCATGCGTTGATACTCTTTGTCGGTGAGGGTCTGTACGGGAGCCACAGTGATGGAATCGCCGGTGTGCACGCCCATGGGGTCAAAGTTCTCGATGGAGCAGATCACCACGGCGTTATCGGCGTTGTCGCGCATCACCTCAAGCTCGAACTCTTTCCAACCGAGGACGGATTCTTCCACAAGTACTTCGTGCACCGGGCTTGCCTGCAAGCCCCAGTGAACGATCTCTTCAAACTCCTCCAGGTTATAGGCGACGCCGGCGCCGGTGCCGCCGAGCGTAAAGGACGGCCGGATGATCAGCGGAAACCCGAGCTGCTCTGCCGCCTCGAACGCTTCGTCCTCGGTTTTGGCGATCGAACTGCCGGCTACTTCAAGACCGATCTTGCGCATGGCTTCTTTGAAGAGCATTCGGTCCTCGGCCATCTGGATGGCTTTGAGCGAAGCCCCGATGAGCTGCGCGCCGTGCCGCTCCAGCATGCCGTGCCTGGCGAGTTCCACAGCCAGATTGAGCGCCGTCTGGCCGCCTACGGTGGGAAGAACCGCGTCAGGCCGCTCGCGCGCGATGATGGCGTCGAGATACTCGACTGTGAGGGGCTCGACGTAGGTTCGGTCGGCGAACTCAGGGTCCGTCATGATGGTGGCTGGGTTCGAATTCACCAGCACCACTTCGTAGCCTTCGGCGCGCAGCGCTTTGCACGCCTGCACCCCCGAATAGTCGAACTCGCACGCCTGCCCGATGATGATGGGCCCGGAGCCGATAATGAGAATCTTGCGAAGATCAGTTCGTTTGGGCATGAAAGAAGTTGAAAAGTTGAAAGTTCAAAGTTGAAAGTCGCATGTGTACTCAAAAGTTCAAACATTCACCTCGAAGACTGATGTTTGCGCGCTCTCGAGGTTCTTAACTTCCAGTCTGAGTCTGTTCACATCCTCAGCAGCAACCGCTACACTCTGGGGATCGAAGCTGATGCCCGCTCTAGCGCAAAGGTTCTTGGATGCCTCGGCCGCGAGTAACCTAACCTTAGGAAGATGACTTGTGATCCAGCGATTGTATTCGTCAAGTCCTTCCCAGCGATTCTCTCCCAGCGGCCGCTCCTGAGCCCGCTGAAAACGGCTGAGGAGGTCACGAATTTTGTTCATGTGGAGCGTCGCCTCGGCGTAAAACTGCACAAGGTGCGCCACTACTTCCGGGTCAAGTTGGCCAAGCAGTGGCGCGCCTCCCGAATAGACGGCAAAAGATAAGGGGTTCGTGAGCTCTAGAATAAGGTTCTCAGTTCGAAGGGGAATCACAGTCCAGTCCCTGTGCTCCTCTACGAAAAAACGATAAATGTAGTCGATCTCAAAGACGAACGCCGTAGCCACGCCCTCTTTTGCCTCTCAGCCTCTTCGGTTCGTGCCCTCTTCGCTGCTTCGAGTTGCTTTGTGACACTCCTCTCCGAGGATCTAGTCTGCATGATGATTGCAACGAAGCCGACCACACCCGCCAAGATCGCCGCGGCTCCATCGAAGGATGGACTCCAGTCACCGCTCGCGGAGCCAAGCCCATAGCGAATGCCACGTCGCACACTCACCACCAACGATGCTTCAGGGGCTAAAGCCCCGTTTCTTTTGCGTGCCCCTTTTCGGCGGGCCTAAAGGCCCGCCCTTTCATGCGCGTCCACACTCCAAAGCCCTTCCACTGGGCCCGCCCTTCCAGCTTCTTTTGGGCCACCCTTTTCATTTCCATCCCAACGCGGTTCGCGACGGGAAGGGCGGGGCTTCAGCCTTTGGCTTCAGCCCCGCCGTAAAACGTGCTGCAAAAATCAAGGCGCTTCAGCGCCTGAAGCCACAGGCCACAGGTCCATACGATAGCGTCCATGCGCCGAACAGGGCGCGTATTCCTCAGGTTGCGTGACTAGCCTTCGCTTCACTGGGTTCATATCGATGTATTGCATGTGCGAATCGTAATCCGCTTGATCGCGGATCAAATGCTGCGTGAACCCGGGCTGCCAAACGGGAAATTTGGTGGCGAACTTCACGCCCATATCGTAGGATGATCCACCCTTGATCAACTGCGCTGCTCTTTCAAGGGTTGTCGAAGCTCCCGGAGTTAAGATCACGTGAAGGTGATCGGGCATCACGACGTAACGATGTACCAGATATTCGCCCTTATCGCGATACTCGAAGATTTTCGCTTCCAAGATCTCAGCCCACTCGCGCGTGACGAAAAGTGCGCGACGCTCCCAAGTGTTCGTCGTGATGAAGTAGGTTCCACCGGGCGTCGCGCGATGCTTCGGTCTTGCCATTGCTTCAGGCGCTAAAGCGCCAATTCGGTGCTGCGCCTTTTACGGCGCCTTTCATGCGCGTCCACACTCCAAAGCCCTTCCACTGGGCCCGCCCTTCCAGCTTCTTTTGGGCCACCCTTTTCATTTCCATCCCAACGCGGTTCGCGACGGGAAGGGCGGGGCTTCAGCCAGGCTTCAGCCCCGCCGTAAAACGTGCTGCAAAAATCAAGGCGCTTCAGCGCCTGAAGCCACAGGCCATCCATCGAGCCGATACTTGCCACTTGCAGAGCAGAACGAGTATTCCTCTGGCCGCGATGCAAGCCCACGTTTCACAGGGTTAAGGTCAACATATCGCATGTGCGAACCGTAGTCGGCTTCATCCCGAATCAGGGCTGCGTGAATCCTGGTTGCCATACTGGCAACTTCGTTGCGAACCTTACGCCAATTTCGTGCGACGACCCGCCCTTGATCAACTGCGCTGCTCTCTCAAGGGTTGTCGAAGCTCTCGGAGTTAAGATCACGTGAAGGTGCTCGGGCATCACGACGTAACGATGTACCAGATATTCGCCCTTATCGCGATACTCGAAGATTTTCGCTTCCAAGGTCTCAGCCCACTCGCGCGTGACGAAAAGTGCGCGACGCTCCCAAGTGTTCGTCGTGATGAAGTAGGTTCCACCGGGCGTCGCGCGATGCTTCGGTCTTGCCATTGCTTCAGGCGCTAAAGCGCCAATTCAACTCCACGCCTTCACGGCGGGCCTGAAGGCCCGCCCTTTCACGCCAACCTCGCTCCTCGCGTTATCTGGCTGGTTTCTGACATTTCAGTTGCCCTCGACGTGGTTCGCGAGGGAAGGGCGGGTCAGCCCCGCCGCTAGGACGTGCCCACAAAATCAAGGCGCTTTAGCGCCTGAAGCCCACTGACCGCGTTCATCATGAGACCCGCCGCAAGCACATTGAGGCGCCAGCAGTTCATTGTCCGAGCCCAGCGACAGCAGCCACGCCTTCACCGCCTCGTGGGGGATGTGATGCCCGGCTTCTATCTCGGCAAATCCTCGGCGGATCGACTCAGGTTGGCGTTGCTCTGCCTGATCTCGGTGTTCGGACATCGTGTCCTCTGAGCGATGGTCACGTTGACACTGACGTGTTGCTATTCCGTTTCCCGCACCTGACGGAGTCTCGCTTGCAGTTGCTCCGACAGGCCGCGCTCGATTTCAGGCGTAATCAGGCCGGCGGCGTCGAGGCTGCGCAGGTGAACACGGTCCTTGTCGCGATTCGCGCTCAGCTTCATTCGCACAAGATCGGCTACAGGAATCACGGGAACCTGCTGCCCTTGGATCGTCTTGCGCTCGGGCGCCACTAACGGATGAGCAGTGGTTTGAGCGGCCTTGACCTTCTCACCTGCAAACAATAGGTGAATTGCGTTGACGGCCTTGTCGCCGTATAAGAACATATCCACGCCCGCTACGTGCCGAAACCGAAAGCCTTGAGACTCCGCGGCAGCGACAGCGCGGTCGAAATCGGACCGGCTGATCAGAATGTCCACATCCCGCGTCAAGACAGAATGCGCCGGGTCAGCCTCTTCCACGTGTATTAGAACCGCAAGCCCGCCGACGACCTCGTAAGGGATGCCAGCGGCCGCAAACGGCTCCGCAATTTTTTGCAGGATGCCAACCAAATTGAAGAGACGCTCTTCGAACACCAGATTGACAACCTCGCCTTTGTGAGCTGCTTCCTCCGGAAACTCCACGAAACCCATTCCAACCTCAACTCCGCACGACGGGCGGAAACAGATTCAGTTCGAATCCGGGCAACTCGCCAATCGTAACCGTCTCGCCCTCGGCGAATGTGCTCACGCCGTGCTTTGGGCTTATCACCTCAACCGTGCGTTCCTGCAGATCAACCCACACTTGAATGACTCCGTCCGACCGGTATTCGCGGCGCTTGCTCTGAATGTCTGACCACTTGTCGCTCGGCGAGATCACCTCGAAAGCAACATCGGGTGGAAACGGCATCGGCCCTTCTGGAATTCCGCCTTCGCCGAAGCGGTCGCGCCGCACCAGCGCCCAGTCGGGACAGCGCAAGCTCCCCGATGTCATCGTGAAGGCTACATCTGTGTGAACGCTAAGCCATTCTGCGTGTCGGCTTGCGTAATCATTGGCCTCCAAGCAGATCTTCATAACTGCCTGGTAATGGCCACCTCCCATGTGCGGCGACATGAACTTAACCTCCCCGTCGACATACTCCCAGGATTGTCCTTCTTTGCCAGCCGCCAGAAAATCTTCCCACGTCAACGCTGTCTTGGTCGCCATCACGTCCTCTCAACAAATCTAGAGCTTGCCGCCTTCAGCTTTCAGCCCTCAGCAGTCAGCCTTCAGTCGACTTGAGCCCTGTGGCCGATAGCTGACTGACGACTGAGAGCCGAGTCACGACATGCATCCGAAGTCCTCACTGATTCTAAACCAGATAGTGGCTTCGTTCCTCGATTTCGACACATCATTCCCAGCCTCCGGCGACCGGGCCGGCAGTCAGCATTCAGCCCCCAACCCCCAGCTTTCAGACTTCAGTCTTCAGTCACGGTCCCACAGCCGTCGCTGACCGCTGTCGGCTGATTGCTGAAAGCTGATGGCTATTCGCGATTTTCCTCCATCATCTTCGCGAACTGCTCGAACAAATAGGCTGCATCGTGCGGACCCGGCGAGGCTTCGGGGTGATACTGGACGCTGAACAGGGGCAGCGAACGGTGCCGCAAGCCCTCCAGCGTCTGGTCATTCAGGTTCATGTGGGTCAACACAACCTCGCTGGCTTTCAGAGAGTCGGGATCGACGGCAAACCCATGATTCTGGGCGGTTATCTCCACTTTCTTAGTCTCGATGTTCATTACGGGGTGATTTCCGCCGTGATGGCCAAACTTGAGCTTATAGGTGCGGCCGCCGAGGGCGAGGCCCACAATCTGGTGGCCCAGGCAGATGCCGAACACCGGCACCCGCCCGGCCAGTTCGCGCACGGAGCGCGCGGCGTACTCCACCGGCTCGGGGTCGCCGGGGCCGTTCGAGAGGAACACGCCGTCCGGCTTCAGGTCAAGCACGTCACTCGCTGAGGTTGCCGCGGGCACCACCGTGACGCGAGCGCCGATATCGACCAAACGCCGCAAGATATTGTGCTTGATGCCGTAGTCGTAAGCGACGACGTGAAAGCGGGGTTCGGGGTTCGGGGTTCGCGCGTCAGAATCCCATATTGGAGCAGAAGGCTGGGTCCACTCATACCGCGCCGGGGTGGTGACGCGGCTCGCGAGATCGAGCCCGACCATGCTGGGTGATGCCTTGGCCTTCGCCACCAAGCTCGTCTCGTCGCGGTCGACCGTGGAAATGATGCCGCGCATGGCTCCGTGCACGCGCAAGTGGCGCACGAGAGCGCGTGTATCGATTTCCGAGATCACCGGCACGCCAAATCCGGCCAGGAACTGCGAGGTGGCTTCCGTCGACCGCCAGTTGCTGGCAAGTTGGGATAGCTCGCGCACCACCAGGCCTTCGGCGTACGGCCGCACGGATTCGCTATCGAGGCTGTTGGTGCCGTAGTTGCCGATGTGCGGATAAGTGAGGATGACGATCTGGCCGGCGTAAGAAGGATCGGTGAGGATTTCCTGATAGCCCGTCAGCGAGGTGTTAAACACCACCTCGCCGCAACGCTCGCCGGGAGCACCGCCGCCGCGTCCGTGGAAGATGCGGCCGTCTTCAAGCGCAAGGATTGCGTCCATGGAATCTCGCTCCGCTGTAGTCAGTCTTTCAGTCTATCAGTCTTCAGTGGTCGGCGCGATCAGACGCTCCGACGCGCTGAGCAGAAAAAACCGGACTAAAAGGGGCTGAGAGACTGACCGACGAACAACTATTTTACCGCACCGCTCCCAACTGGTCGAGAGGCCAGTAAACAAAGGCCGCTTTGCCATAAATGAAGCTGCGGTCGACCGTTCCCCACACGCGACTGTCGTTTGACGACTCGCGATGATCGCCCAGCACGTAGTAGTGATCAGGCTCGACGTGAACGGGCGGGTAGCTGTCGTGGTCAAGATAGGTCGGCGGAACGTAGTGCTCGGCGAGGGCCTTGCCGTTGATCTCCACCGTACCTTCGTGGATGCTCACCCACTCGCCCGGCAGCCCAATCACCCTCTTGATGTATGACTTCGAAGGGTCGAGGGGGTAGTGAAACACCACGATGTCGCCGCGATGGATGGATTCAAAGCGATAAACAAACTTGTTGATGAAGATGCGCTCGTGATCGTAAAGGCGCGGCATCATGCTGGTACCTTCCACCTGCACCGGCTGATAGAGGAAGACGATGACGACGAAGGCCAGCAGCAGGGAGAGGATCAGGTCGCGCAGCCAGTACCGGGCCTCAAAAAAGCTGCGGCGTGGACCGGTGAACTCTGGACTGGCTTGTTGGGATGACGAAGGAGCTTCTCCCATACCTTGGCGCGCTTCACTCCTCTATGGATAAGACGCAATACGCGACAGGTCGTCACGCTCAAAAGGGGCAGGCTATTCGCGTCCAGCCCTTGTCGAACGCCAGTGCTGCTACGCGAATCCGCTCTTTTCGCGGGCAGCAGCGCGATGCGTCACCGGCTTGTTCTCAACGCGCGTCGTAGCGGCCAGCGATTCCAACAGGCGCCGTTGTTCCCGCGAGATCTGGCTGGGGATCACAACCTGAACGTGCACGTAGAGGTCCCCGCGGCCGCGCTCCTCAACGCGCGGGATGCCAAGCCCGCGCAGCCTAAAGACTGCGCCCGGCTGCGTGCCCTCCGGGATATGAAGCCGCTCCAGGCCATCGAGCGTGGGCACCTTGATGTCGGTTCCCAGGCCGGCCTGCGCAACCGATATGGGAATCGTGACATGCAGGTCGCTTCCTTCGCGCTCGAAGAACGCATGCTCGCGCACCCGAAGCACCACGTAAAGGTCTCCGGCCGGCCCGCCAAAGCCGCCGCCCTCGCCCTCGCCGCTTACCCGCAGCTTCATGCCGTCTTCCACACCAGCCGGGATTTTAATACCCAGCACTTTTTCCTGCCGCGTGCGGCCGTCACCTTGACAAGCCGGGCATGCCTCGCGAATCACATGGCCGATGCCCTGACATTCCGGGCAGGTCCGGCTGACGGTGAAGAGCCCCTGCTGGTGCCGAAGCTGGCCGCGTCCGCCGCACACCGTACAGACTGCGGGTGAGCTGCCCTTCTTCGCGCCCCGGCCGCCACACTCCGAGCAACTCTCCCAGCGAGGAATCTTGATCTTGGTTTCCAGTCCCTTGGCCGCCTCTTCGAAAGAGATTTCCATTTCGTAGCGCAGGTCAGCACCACGCTGGGCGCGCGTTCTCGGCCCGCGCTGGCGGCCGAACACACCGCCGAAGAATTCGCCAAACAGGTCCTCAAAATCCGTAAAGATGGTGGAGGAAACATCCGGCCAGCCCTGCGTCGCGGCGCCCGTAACTGCGGCATGCCCGTAACGGTCGTAGGCCGCGCGCTTCTGCGAGTCCGCGAGCACGCCGTAAGCCTCCGTGATTTCCTTGAACTTTTCGGTGGCCTCGTCGTGATTTCCGGGATTGCGGTCGGGATGGTACTGCAAGGCGAGCTTGCGGTAGGCGCTCTTCAGTTCGCCGTCGGAGGCGTTTCGCTCAACGCCCAACACTTCGTAGTAATCGCGCTTCTGGCTCATTCTGAATGGCTAGTTCTAAGAAACGTCAAGTTCAAGCGAAGAGGTGACGGCTCTGAGTTTCGCCATCTTCAAATCTCTTCTGTCTCGTGTGCGAGTGGAAGTAAAGCTGTTCGCCGGGACCGTCAAGCCCCGCGTGCTCCTAACCCTGTTCCGCCCCTTCCGAAGCCCTGGACTTCTTCGCGTGGCCTTCTGCTTGGCCATCGGTCGCAGACTTGGGCGCAACCGCGACCTTCACCACAGCGGGACGAAGCAAGCGGTGCCTAAGCTTGTACCCTCGCTGAAGCTCTTCCACGATCTCCTGATCGCGATGCTTGTCAGACTCCACGCTTTCGACGGCCTGGTGAAGGTGGGGATCAAAAAGCTTACCCTTGGTGTCAAGTGGATCGAGACCCGCGCGAACCAGAATGTCAAGCACGTCGCGATGGATGAGCTCGATCCCCTTGTAATACTCCTGCGGAATCTTGGGGTCGCGATGTTTGAGGGCGCGCTCGAAACTGTCAAGGGCAGGCAACAGCGAGCGAATTAAATCCGCCGTGGCGTGCTTCGAGAATTCTTCTTTTTCGCGCTCGGTGCGCTTGCGAAAGTTGTCAAGCTCCGCCTGCTTGCGCAGCAGGCGATCGTAGAGATCCTGTTTCTCAGCCAGAAGCCGGCGATAGGCGCCTGCCAGATCCTCGGGCAAATTGGCGGATTCGCTCGGCGCCGTCTCGACTGCAGCCTGACCGTTAGAGCCCGCGGCCGCGGCGGCCGGCTCGTTCCTGGTGTCCTGTTCGCTCATTGCGCAAACCTCAAAATTCTATTGTACATCGGGCGCCCGCGGAAGGAATGATGACAATCCCTCCTGTGCACTGGACTGCAAGGTGGCCCCAGGAATCCCTCGTTCAAATGCGGTTAGGTACCTCTCGGGTGAGACTCACCTGGCCTTATTAGATGCTTCGTGCCCGTCCCCGGTGCGGCCATCACGCGTCTGCCGAGCAGGTTCGCGCAACCGGCATCGTTCAGGCGATGCTCAGAATTTTCGTCGTTAAATGGGCGATGTATTCCACCGCCTGGATGGCGCGGTCGTACTCCATGCGCGTCGGGCCCACCACGCCCAGGGCCCCCACCGTTTGGTTACGATAAGAAAACGGCGCCACAATCAAGGTAAACTGGCGCATTTCGGCCGCAGGATTCTCGCGCCCAATCAGGATGGTTGCGCCTGAGCGGGGGGATGATTCGAGGCACGCGGTCAGAATCTGAATCAGCCTGGCCTTCTGTTCGAAGGTGTCGAGCAGTTCTCGAACGCGGTGGGCGTCTACAAACTCAGGTTGACCGAGGATTTTGGCCGTGCCCTCCAGGAAAAGCGGCCCCGTCTGCTGTTGACCGATGGCACCTTCAAGAAACAGATGAGCCACGCGAGTCAGCAAGGTTTCGCAAGTGGCTTTCATCTCCTCCAGACGCTTGAAAATCTGCAGCCGGATGGTCCGCAGCGACCACCCTCGAAATTCGCTATTCAGGTAGTCCGCAGCCCGGTCCAGTTCGCTTTGGGAGATCTCTTCCTCAAGCCGGATGACCCGGTTCTCCACAACGTCGGGCCGGGACACAATCACCACCAGCACGCGCCGGTCCGGCAGGGCCACAAATTTGACGTGCTCCAGAAGCTTTTCGCTGCTGGCCGGCGCCAGCACCAGTCCGACATTGTGCGAAAGCTCCGATAGCACCTGCGAAGTCCGGGTCATCAACTCCTCGGGCGCAACGGATTCGCCTCCCAAAGCCTGCTGAATGTAGCGAGCCGTCTCCGGTTGAAGGGAATAGGCGCCCGCAACGCGGTCCACGTAAAAGCGGTAGGCCTTCTCGGTAGGGATGCGTCCCGCTGAAACGTGGGGCTGCTCGAGGTAGCCGGCGGATTCCAGTTCGGCCATCGTATTCCGCACCGTGGCCGAACTCACCGGCTCGTTCAAGTCTTCAGCCACTGCCTTTGAGCCTACGGGCACACCCGTAGCGACGTACCGGCGGATCACGCTCACCAGCACTTCAGATTGCCGTCGTTCGAGGTCGATTCGATCTCGCATGTTACTGAACTAACCTGCTCTGTTTCAGTTGCTTACGCCTCAATTTCATTTTATCCGACCGAACGTGGTCTGTCAAGTTGCGCTCGATGGTTTGGAGGCGGAGTTGCTAGCAGAGCATCCGCACAATTCTCTTGTCCAAAATTGGTTCGCGATACCGTTCCGATTGCCCCCTATTGCTGTCAAAGCCCCATTTTATCAAACAGATGCTGGGATAAGACAGCTAACATAAGTGTTTTCTATAATATGCTGGGATCCTAAAATCACGACCTTTTGTTTTCAACAAGATGCTGGGTTCGTTCGTAAGATTTTGAGAATTCCTGGACCGCCCAGGGCACCGTCGCGTTCCGTCGTCATTCTTGCGTAGAGCCACCCCGCGAAGGCGAGGTGCTGGAACCCGCACGCACGAACACCCGGTCAGCGCGCGCAGGACGATTCGACTCATCAACCCCATCTTGTTCAGCTCCTGCCATGCGCTAACAAGCTTAATTATCATCAATCTCTTGGCTTTGATCGAATAACCCATTTATTTCCATATATCTATTGGCTTCAAAAAATCTTGTCCTTTGTTTTCAATAATCTAGTGGCTTTGTTCGTAATATTTTTCATTTCGACCTCCGCTGACACCCGCAACAGAGCACGCCCAACGAGGGTCTCCTGACATCGCAGGGAGCAGTCGAACTGCGTGCGTGGCAGTCACGAACAGCAGCCTACCATGCCTCTAATCATATGTCAATAGGATATTTAATGATTATCATAGGCACACGATGTAGCCTACTATGGCGGGCGGTCTTGTGGTAATTCGAATGATCAACGAGTCTTAGAAGAAGGCAAAAAGCCGCGGAACCTTCGCGTCGGTTCTGCGCTATGCTGGCGAATGAGACCGCAGTTTGTTCGTGAGCGACTTTCACGGAAAATTCACGTCCAAGGCGTAGATCTCATCGCTGCCGCTGACCCGAGCCGCTAGAATTGAACCGTCTGGCGCAATGCCTACCCATCCGAAACCTTTGGTAGGGTCGGAGAGATTCTTCAGGCTCACTAGGCGGTCGAGCCTGCGGTCTCGAATCCCAAGACGAAAAACGCCCGCGTCATCACCGTAGAGAAGGTGGATATACAAGTACCGACCATCGGCGGACCAATCGAAACTGTCTTCAAGGGGCCTGCTGAGAAGCTCGGACCAAGTCCCGGAGCTTACATCGAATAGCTTCACGGTACGCTGATCCCGAGTCATCGCCGCAATATGCCGCCCATCAGGTGACCAGCGTGCCGTCCAAAGCCCTTCCGATCCCGGCAGCTTGGAGATCTCCCCCGTCGTGAAGTCATAGAGATGTATCACCATGCTTTGGGCGGTGAGCAGGTCGCCGAAAACCAGCCGCGAACCATCCCGGCTCCAGGTTGGCGCGCCTTTGTCTCCTGTGGTAACAGTGAGCTGTTGGGGGCGCCCACCTTCGCGGGAGATAACGAATATCTGCCAGAAAGCGCGGTCCTCCAAGCGGCCCATGAAGGCGATCCGCTTTCCGTCGGGCGACCAGCGCGGAAACTTAACGTCAAGGGGAGGTTCAGTAAGCTGGGCTCGCCCGGTGCCGTCGGCCTTCATGCGAAAGAGCGGCCCGTCGGGAGACCCGTCGTAGGCTACCCAGGCTCCGTCTGGGGAATAGTCCATCTCGCCGACGGGAATCCCCGAAAGATACGGAGAAAATTCGCCCGCCTTTGGATCGTAGCGGACCAATTCTCCGTGCCCAACGCCCGAAGCCAGCACGAAGATCCTCTTTCCGTCTTTACTGAGCGTGAATCCCTTGATGCCATTCAAGTCTGTAATCAATTGAATTGGCTTTGAGAACCAGCCCGTCGGTTCCTTGATGATCCAAAGACTTACAAGTTGGTTCCGGTTCGCCAAAAAGACAAAGTATCTTCCGTCGGGAGTCCAGCAACCCTTTTCGCTCGACTGAGGGCTATACCAACCTGCCAGAAAAGGGCGCAGTTTACTTCCATCGGATCGGATTTGCCACATGAGATTCCGATCGGCTTGAGAGTCCGTTTCTGTGAAACGCAACGTCTGTCCGTCAGGCGACCAGGCGACAGAACCAAGCACACCATGCAATGCGACCAAGCGGTGCACTTCGTTGCCATCCTGCCGGACCGAATAGAGGCTGGATCCGTTCGCATAGGCGATTCGCTCGCCATCCGGCGACCATGCAGCAGAATTTCCGGTCAATTCTCCAAGGAGATGAGGATCCCCGCCCATGGAGCGCACTTCCCAGAAGGGCATCTCATGGTCGGGTCGGCGTCCGGAGGCTCCCCTGATCAATAGCTGCGAACCGTCGGGAGAAATGGCTTCGATATTCGTAACGTCGAATGGAGTGGGCGTTAGCAGAATTTCCCCGCCCGAGACGGACATTTGCGCAAGAGACTCATTACCACCTGGCAAATGTTCCAGGAAATATAGCCGGGCGCCGTCTGTTAGTAAGCCTTGCTTGATTCGGCCATCACCGGTGAGCCGCTGGGTTTTGAGGACCTGCGGGGGCGGCGGCCATGTGACCCAGCGAGTAAGGAACGTTATGAAGGCCAGAATGGCTAGAGCCGTTAGTGTTGTCCACCGGAGTATGGCACGGAGTCCGTCCCAGCGCTCGACCTCTGCTTGACCATCCGCACTCGCTTCGGCTCCGGACAAGACCGGCGCCTCAGGCAGCTTCTTCTCGGAGTCTTTCAGTTGAGGCAGGCGCTCATACCACCAAGCATCGAGTTCGTGTTTGAGGGCATAGGCCGTACTCCTGACCCCATGCCGGTGCCGGCGGACCGGCAAACCCTCCGTCTTCTCCCAGCGCTGCACCGTGCGAACGTCACGCTTCAGGTAGGCTGCAATCTCCTTCCAAGACTCAAGCCGATCTGCTCCCGCCAATTGCGAGGCGCTGGCCTGTCGAGACCGTGACGGGATACTCATCGCACTCAAGCTCCTCATTTCGTGGGGCTTTTGAAACTGGGACCGACCCAAATGCTAGCAGACGAAGACAAGTTACGACAATGCCGTTTCATGGATGCAGATGAGAGGGTGCCCAGGAGAGCATGACGGCATCAAGCGACACCGGTAACTCGTCGTCTGTTGCCGCTTGCGCGCGCCGGTGGTTTCCGCCATCGTCGCTGCCTGACCGCGGAACCGAAGGAAGTCAGGCTACCGCGACGGGTGAGGGTCGGGCTCCAGAGCCCGGCAGACGAGGAGACAGGATGGGTAAACATTCCCGGGTGAAGCCGGCTTGTACGGTGGTTCTGTTGTGCGCAGCCACGGCGATTGCATTACCGGCGCAAACTTTTACAACGCTAGTGAGTTTCGATGGGACCAACGGTTCTGAATCGCTTTACGGATCTCTTGTCCAGGGCAGGGACGGGAACCTTTACGGGACGACCGCCGGCGGCGGAGTCAACAGTGAAGGCACGGTTTTCAAAATCACTCCGAGTGGAACGCTGATTACGCTTTACAGCTTCTGCTCCCAAGCGTCTTGCCAGGACGGCGCCAACCCCGAAGCCAGTATTATCTTGGGCAACGACGGGAATTTCTATGGGACAACTTACGTGGGTGGTGCCAGCGGCGATGGCACCATCTTTAAAATCACATCAGGGGGCAGTCTGAGCACGCTGCACAGCTTCTTGGGAACTGACGGGGCCTTCCCTGAGGCCGGACTGATTCAGGCGATTGACGGCAACTTGTACGGAACGGCTTATGGTGGGGGCGATGGTGACGGTACGGCGTTCAAGATCACCCCAGCGGGCACATTCACATTACTGCACACCTTCGAAGGCATGAGCGACGGTGCCATTCCCTTCGGCCCGCTGGTTCAGGGCACGGACGGGAACTTCTACGGGACAACCATCGAGGGCGGAGCCAACGGCCTCGGCACTGTCTTCAAGATGAGTCCGAGTGGCACGCTGGCAACCCTGCACAGCTTCGACTACACGGACGGTGACAGCCCGGCCGCGGGGCTGATCCAGGCCACTAACGGGAACTTTTACGGGACAACGGTAACCGGCGGGAGCAACGGCTTTGGCACTGTCTTCAAAATCACCCCGGGCGGGGTGCTGACCACCCTGCATAGCTTTGATTCAACAGACGGAGCCTATCCGTACGGCGGGCTGACTCAAGGTACGGACGGAAAGTTCTACGGGACAACTACCGCGGGTGGGAACAACGGCGGCTACGGGACGGTCTTCGAGATTACCCCGGCTGGTACGTTGACCGTTGTGCATACCTTTGACAACACGGACGGCAGCAGTCCCGAGGCCGCGCCGGCACAATCCACCAACGGGAGTTTCTACGGGACGACCTTCTCCGCTGGGGCCAACGGCGATGGCACGGTCTTCCGCTTTACTGAGGGCTTAGGCCCGTTTGTGGAAACGCTGCCAACCTCCGGCAAAGTCGGTTGGAACATCCAGATTCTGGGGCCGAATCTGACGGGCACGACGAGCGTTACCTTCAACGGCACAGCGGCAACATTTAAGGTGCTCTCAGGCTCGCTCATCGGAGCAACTGTGCCTGCCGGCGCGACAACGGGCACGGTCAAAGTCAGTACTCCGAAAGGCACTCTGAAGAGCAACGTTGTCTTCCGGGTTGAGCCATAGAGTCCGCGCTCTCGACGGACACCTAGGGAACTCCGCCTCGACAATCGCTTGGTACCTGTCGATGGTGCAAGCCCGTCCTCTTTCCCGCGCGCTTGGACGGCGCTGTGATGGAGAGCGATCAGGCTGGGCGGCAAGCCTGCGCCGTACGCGCCACATCGCCGACTTTCGCAACTGGAAGGATCACGATGCGTTCAAGAAAGCGTGGGTGGCGCCTACGTCGCTTTTTGATGTAGGCGCCACCCGGCTTCTCTCGAGCCGGGGTTACGGCATCCGGTCCATGGCGAGTATGGACGCATCCTCGAGATGATAAAACCTCGAACTCGACCAGGGCCAACAATCATTGCCGATTTCTGATCGCCGATTGCCGATTGAAGGCTGCCGCCCTACGAGACCCGGTATTGGGCGTGATGATGAACCGTAGACGGCATTCTACCGCCACCCATGAATGGCACGTTGTTGGTGTTGAGGAAGTTTTCAGAAAGCTCTTCGGATTTGGTTCTCATATCTGTAGAGCGGTCAGGTTCGTTTTTGCCACTGCGCCGGGTCGCGGCTGGCATGGAAACAGGCGACAACAAGCAGGGTTTCGCCTTCAATGACGAAAAACAGCGAGTATGGAAAGCGGCGCAAAAGAGCGCGGCGGACGTCCTTGAAGACCACAGGAAACTGCCGGGGATTGGCGCTCATGCGTTCGGTGAGGGCGTCAATCGCTTGGCGGAAACGCCGGCCTAGGCCGGGGGCTTCGCCCTCGTACCAGTCTTGCGCCTCGATCAATTCCAGCCGCGCGGCCTGAGTGAAAATAACCCTGAACACTACGGGCAACGCTTCTCTAGCTCGGCCTTCAGTGCTGCCCACGTTACGCCGTGTTGCCGGTCTTGATCGAGGGAGGCCAGACGGCGCTCAAGTTCCGCCTGCTGCGCGGTGGTCAAGGGAAGCGGCTCATGTTCGAGACTGTCCCAAAGCTGCGCAATCAGCGCCAGACGTTCGGGTGGCGACAAACGGCCGATTTCATCAGGCGTAAGCAGTTCCATAGCTTTAAGAATAGGGAACAACGTAAGGAAAGGCAACGGCGCTTTTCTCGCGGGTGGCGACGCCGTTCATGTTGTGGCCGCCCCGCGCGAGCTAGAGCGCCTCACCTTTGGCCGCTTGGCCCTTCAGCAGGAAGGTCTTGGGAAGCTTGCCCTCGCCGCGATATTTGCCGATTGAGTTGGTGCAGGACATCCAGGCAGAGTACGCCCACTGAGAACGTCATTCCAATCCTTAAAGCCGCAGACGCGAAAGCGGCGTCGGCGCTGTGGCTCAGAGGCTCACCGGTACACGCGCCGGCTCAATCTCGCTCCCGTCTATGTTGAGAAAGAGCCGGCGCCGAAGATAGAAAGCCACGTTCACCAAGGAGATCATGACGGGCACCTCGACCAACGGTCCGATGACCGCGGCAAACGCAGCTCCGGAGTTGATTCCGAAAACGGAGACCGCCACGGCGATGGCGAGTTCGAAGTTGTTTGAAGCGGCGGTGAACGAGAGCGTCGTTGTCTTGGAGTAGTCGGCGCCCAGCTTCCTGCCCAGATAGAAGGACATCAGAAACATCAGCACGAAATAGAACAGCAGCGGGACAGCGATTCTGACGACGTCAAACGGCAGACGAACGATGTAGCCGCCTTTCAACGAGAACATCACGACGATGGTGAAGAGCAGCGCCATGAGTGTAAGCGGACTCACGCGTGGAACGAAACTCCGGTTGTACCACTCAAGCCCCCGGGCTCTCACCAGAAGGGTTCGAGTGAGGAATCCCGCGAGAAACGGAATGCCAAGGTAGACAAAAACACTCTTCGCAATCTCGCCCATGGAGACGTGAACGGCAGCGCCTTGAAGCCCGACTTGGCAGGGAGAACCGTGATGAACACCCAGGCGTACGCTGAATAGAAAAAGACCTGAAACAGGGAATTGAAGGCCACCAGACCCGCGGCGTAATCGGTATCGCCCTTAGCCAGTTCGTTCCACACGATGACCATGGCGATGCATCGGGCCAACCCGATCAGGATCAGGCCGGCCCTGTAGAGTTTGTGTGAGAACTCGCGCCGCCCGAGATTCTCTTTCGCAGTGTAAGCGCGGAGACGTGGCAATGATCCCCTTCAACGTTTCGCAAACTCGATCCTCGCTCGACCCAGCCCGACGGCGGAGGTTACCGCCCCAGCGCCTCCGGGGCTTGCTTCCAGATCCTCGTCAAATTGAAGGCGGTGGTGGCCAGGGCGATTT
>DATJYK010000034.1:0-1286 GCA_035578005.1 Terriglobia bacterium | reverse complement strand
AACGCGCAGTAGTCAAACGGAAGAAGCAGGCACCATGGGCGCGAGCGCGCTGGACGATCTCATCCAGCAAGGCGCGAGGCGAATCATCCAGCAGGCAATCGAGGCGGAACTGGCGGCGATGCTCGAGCAATATTCGAATGTGAAGACGATGGACGGCCGGCGTGCTGTCGTGCGCAACGGCTACCTGCCTGAGCGCGAAATCGTCACGGCGGTGGGCCCGGTGCCAGTCAAGGTTCCGAAGGTTCGCGACCGCTCGGGCTCGGGTATCAAGTTCAATTCGTCGATTGTGCCGCCCTACGTGCGCAAGTCGCCGCGCGTGTCGTCGTCGCTGCCGTGGCTGTACCTGCGTGGCGTGTCGACGGGCGACATGGGCGATGCCCTGTCGGAGCTGCTGGGCGAGCAGGCCAAAGGGCTCTCAGCGAGCGTTGTGAGCCGCCTGAAGGCCGCCTGGGCAGACGAGTTTGAGCAATGGAACAAGCGGGACCTCTCGAGCTCTTGCTGGGTCTACTGGTGGGCCGATGGCATCCACACGCAGGCACGAACGGAGGATGCCGACGGTCAATGCCTGCTGGTGATCATCGGCGTGAAGCCCGATGGTAGCAAGGAGCGCGTGGCGCTCAACGACGGCTATCGCGAATCAAAGAAGTCGTGGGTCGAGTTGCTGCTCAACCTGAAAGCGCGGGGCCTGCAAGCGCCGCCGTTGCTCGCCGTAGGTGATGGCGCGATGGGGCTGTGGGCGGCGCTTGACGAGGTGTATCCGCAAACCCGGCATCAGAGGTGTTGGTTCCACAAGACTGGAAACATCCTCAATGCGATGCCCAAGTCGCAACACGGCAAGGTCAAGGCAGGGCTTGCCGAAATCTGGAATGCAGCAACGCGCGCCGACGCGATCACCGCGTTCAACCAGTTCGTCGACACGTACGCAGCGAAATATCCGAAAGCCGTCGAGAAGCTCGTGAAGGATCGCGATTCGCTGCTTGCCTTCTACGACTTTCCAGCGGAGCACTGGCAGCATTTGCGGACCACGAATCCGATCGAATCGACGTTTGCGACGGTACGCCATCGCACGAGCCGCACGCGCAACTGCCTGTCGCGCGCGACCTTCCTGGGCATGGCGTTCAAGCTGATTGAAGCGGCAGAGAAGTCATGGAGAAAGATTCGCGGCGTAGAGAAGATCGAGGTACTTCTGAAGGGCATTCCCTTTGAAGACGGAGTCCCGGTGATTGAAAGCGCACCGGTTCCTCAAGCGCTGGCCGCCTGATCATGCCACCGACCCGCATACACCA
>DATJYK010000033.1:0-6720 GCA_035578005.1 Terriglobia bacterium | reverse complement strand
GCACCCGGGCACGATCGTCGAAGTTGTACTGCCGTTTCCAGGGGAACGCTCATGAGCCGTGCTCTCCGCATTCTGGTGGTGGACGATCACGAGTTGGTGCGACGAGGTTTGAAATCAATCCTCGAAACACACCCGAACTGGATGGTTGTGGGTGAAGCCACCACCGGCCGCGAAGCCATCGCACAGGCCGGGACCTTGAGCCCTGACGTCGTGATTCTCGACATGAGCATGCCCGAGTTGAACGGACTGGAAGCTACGCGGGGTATCTTAAAAGTAGCTCCCGACGCGCGCGTTCTGGTGCTGACTCAACATGACTCAGAGCAATTGGTTCGATCCTTTCTGCAGGCCGGCGCACAGGGCTATCTGGTGAAATCCGACGCGGCACGCGACCTCGTGCCGGCTGTGGAGTCCTTGGAGCAGGGGAGGCCGTTCTTCACTTCCAAGGTCGCGCGGATGGTGTTGGACGGATACCTGAAGAGTTTGATGGCGGAAGGTGACCCGCCTGCGGCCCTGACGCCGAGTGAGGCTCAGATCGTTCAGCTACTGGCCGAGGGCAAGACGAACAAGGAAGTGGCTGGGGCACTGAGCATCGCAGTGAAAACGGTCGAAACCCATCGAGCGCACATCATGCGTAAACTCGGCTTCCATTCCGTCAGCGACTTGGTCCGTTATGCAGTGCGCAACAACATGATCCAGCCTTGAATCCGTCGCTTCCGCTAGCCTACGCGCACTGCCGCTACGGTTCTGCCAGGCCATTTCGAATCGCGTATCGTACGATGTCAGCCAAAGAGTGGGCGCCGATCTTCCGCATGATATTGGTGCGGTGTGTCTCGACAGTCTTTACGGAAATATCGAGCCGTGAGGCGATCTCTTTGTTGCCGAGTCCTTCGGCGAGCAGCTGAGCGGCCTCCCGCTCGCGGGTTGTAAGGTGGGCCAGCGACGTTTCACCATCACCCGATGCAGAGCCTAGGGATTGGGAGATCTTTGGGCTCAGGAAGGTCTTGTGCCGCAAGGCCGCCTCGACAGCCGCAACAAGGTCCCGGCCCGCATCGGACTTGGCCAGGTACGCACGGGCTCCCGACGCCAACGCCCTGCGCACGACATGTTCGGCATCGTGCACGCTTAAGACGAGCACCTCCGTCTGGCGAAGCGCATCACGGATGCGGCGGATGGCTTCGAGACCGTTGAGCTCCGGCATCCCTATATCGAGCACAACGACGTCCGGCACCAGCTCGATAGCCTTCTCAACTGCCTCAGTACCGTTTGAGGCCTCGCCGATTACGCTCCAGCCTTGCCGAGACTCCAGCAGCGAACGCAGACCTTGTCGGACAATTTCGTGGTCATCCGCAAGGAGAATGCGAACTGTCTTCGCGGGCACTGGCACGAGAGGCCTCCGGCAACCCGTTGCCATTTGAGCTTCCTCGGCGAGTTGAGATTGTGACATGTCGTTTCTCCTGGTTGAAGCGCAGTCCCCCTGTTCGAGATCGCTGAAAGTACCCGTGAAAGGTCAAAGTCACAGAACAAACACTGGTGGCACGCATGAAAAGTGCCTCGCCACGCTTTCCTTCGAACCCCTCAAATTCAACGCAAGAATCATGCCAACGCTTAGTGTCTCAGCTATGCCGCTAACCGATTGGAAGCCCAAGGGATACTGAAAATCCCGGGAGTTGAAATCAGCCGCAACGCTCAATGTTCGTCTCTCGGCATGTAAGATTTACATAGCTCGCTGACGTTCAATAAGTGCGCCGAACTTGGCTGAGGTCATTAAGCGGACACGCCGACAGGTGCCCGACCAAAGTCGCAGGCGCGCGCCAATTGAATATGCGCCGGACTCCTCGGAATGCAGACCCAGGTGACTGGATAGCCCGAGCATCTCCTCCATGTTGTTGGATGGCTGGTGTCGCGATTGGGATGCTGCCGAAGCGCTGACGGCCATGCCTAAGTTTGCGAGCAATGCCGATGCGGTTCGGCTCAAAGCCCGCGACCCGCATGTGTCCGCACCGATAACCACGTTAGCGGCCGTGTAATTCTTACACACTCCGAACCATCACCGGCGTTCGGGTTTTTCCGGTTTAGCCGTGCCCAACCATGTTGCCGGTTCGCGACTTACGCATTGGGCGCTCGCAGCGGCAAGCGGATTGCTTTGAGTTCGGCGATGGGTCAAGAGAAGCGTCCGGCGATCGCAATGGAGAGGGCGACGCCGACGTACGGACCGGTGACTCTGCGGCGCGACCCCACGCAGGGGAAATAACAAGGAGACCCCGAATCGTCGGGCGGACATCCGCGTCTCCGTCGGAATCATAGACAGGAAAGTCAGCGCACGGCGAACTCGCTGCGTTTTTTCCCCGTGTAGCGGCTTGGTCCCTGAGCACCAAAAGGAACCAAGGAGGATGAATTAAATGGTCCAGCAACTCGAACCGAAGGGCCAGCAGCAAGCTGATCGTGCGATAAGGGTTGTAGTCGCGGACGATCATTTCGCGATACGTGACGGCGTGAAGTTCCTGCTAGAGCGCGCGTCAGCCTGCCAGGTGGTGGGCGAAGCGGCCACGGGTCGCGCTGCGGTGGAACAGGCCGCCGCCCTGCACCCGGACGTCGTAGTCCTTGATGTTCGAATGCCGGAGCTCAACGGACTCGAGGCCACGCGGCAGATTCGGCAGCGGCAGCCGAAGACACAGGTGCTGGTGTTGACCGCGCTCGATTCAGAGAGTCTCGTCAGCGAACTGCTGCGCGCCGGAGCCTTGGGCTACGTGCTGAAAACCGACGCCGTGCGCGACATTGTGGCGGCGGTCCGCTCCGTTGCCGGCGGCCGCCCTTTCTTTACACTCAGAGTGGCGAACGCGATTTTGCGGGGCTACTTGGCGTCCTTTGAGGAAACAGCAGACCCGCTAACGGCAAGAGAGCGCGAGACCGTTCAATTGCTCGCTGAAGGGCGATCGAACAAAGAAGTTGCCGTGGCTCTCGGCATCAGCGTAAAAACCGCGGAGACTCACCGCGCGCACGTCATGCAGGCGCTCCGTTTGCGTTCGGTTTCCGACCTTGTCCACTATGCCGTTCGGCAGAACATCATCGCACCTTAGTCTCCCCCCGGGTAGTGTTGTGCGGAGCCTTCGCGAAGACCGTGACTCTGAGTGCAAGGGACGGTGCCTGTGCCTTCGAGGCTAGTAAACTAAAACTCAATGTAGCCATGCCAGTCCCACGCTGGATGCGCCAACCCGAAGAGTGTACTGAGGCAGGTTCGAGGCCGGGTTGGGCGGTGGCTGACCACTGCCTCGGGTATATCATCGGGTTCAATGTCGCCTCTTCCTAAAACCAACATCCTTCGTTTTCAATCAGTTGACGGGTTAAAACCATTAACGCCCGCTTTTTCAATGACTTGACGGGGTTCGCGAATCACGGTTCTTTAGATTCAACAAGTTGACGGGTTCGTTCGTAAGGTTTTGGATTTTTCGCTCGAGGGCTGGGCCGCCACAACCCCTCGGTGCGAGCTAAATGCCGGGTAGCGATTTCTCGCCCGTGCGAGTCCATGGCTATGGCAATTACACCCAGCTTAACTATATCAGAAATACGCCGGCGAGTAAAGGCACAGAAACAAACGGTAGTGTCTCAGTTCGAGGTGGCACGGGCATCCTGCCCGTGTTATTTCATGGCCAAGATGGCCATGCCACTTCAAACTGAGACACTACCAAACAAACAGAAACAGAAGGAACAGAAGGTAGTGGGTCAATTTGACGTAAGTGCGGCCCTTGAGGCCGCCCATTTCAAGGCAGTGCTGCTAGTTGGGCGGCCGCAAGGGCCGCCCGTACGTCAAATCGGCTCGTTCTGATACTAACCCCCAAGAACTTGCAGCCAAGCAATCCTCAGGAGCGATCAAACGGGAAAAAGGCGTTCAGGCCGCGTCGGAACTTCAAGGTCAATGCGGAGCGCCAGCGAGGGGGTTCTGGCGGTGACGGACAATGGCAACTCTTCCCAGATTCCGGCGGCTGGTACTTCTTGCGCTCGGTTGGCTGGCATTCGCCCCGGGGCTTCAAGGCTATTCGGTGCTGAGCCACGAGGCGCTAATCGACGCTGCGTGGGATCCTGTCATTCTGCCCATGTTGAGGCGGCGCTTCCCCGGCGCGACTCCCGAGCAACTGGATGCGGCTCACTCCTACGCCTATGGCGGGTGTGTGATCCAAGACATGGGTTACTACCCGCTGGGGAATCACTATTTCAGCAATCTCACCCACTACGTTCGCGCCGGCGATTTCATTCTGGCCCTGATCGAGCAGTCACGCAATCTCAACGAATACGCGTTCGCGCTGGGCGCACTCTCACACTATGTGGCTGATAATGTCGGGCACCCCTTGGCGGTCAACCTGTCGGTGCCAGACATGTACCCCAAGCTGCGGCGCGAGTACGGCCCTCGCGTGACCTATGAAGATGACCCCACGGCGCACATTATGACGGAGTTTTCCTTCGATGTGGTCCAGGTGATCGGCGCCGGGTACCTGCCCAAAACCTACCACAACTACATCGGATTCCAGGTGCCCAAGGGCCTGTTGGAACGCGCATTTCAGTCCACGTACGGCCTCAAGCTTAGCCACATCTTCTTCTGGGAGGGCCTGTCGTTGAAGGTTTACCGCGCGGGCGCGAGTGAGATTGTACCGTCGCTCGGCGACGCCGTCTGGCGCCACGATCGCAAGAAACTGCTGCGTGTGGATCCGCAGTTGGTCCAGCCGCGGTTCGGCCATCACCTCTCCGCTGAGAACTATGAGCGGCAGCCGAATGGGCAGGCCCGCCATGTCAGACCTTGGACTTGGCACTGGAAGCAGAGGGCCGAGCGGACCGACCTCGACGTTTTCTCGCAGGTACTGGTTTCCATTCTCGAAGTGCTGCCCAAAGTAGGGTCCCTTAGGACGCTCGAATTCAAGCCGCCCACCGTTCCCGTTCAGGAAATGTTCGTGAACAGTTTCGACGTGACCGTGGCCCGCTATGAGTCTGACGTCACTCAAGCCGGAACTGGAACCTTGACGCTGCCCGACGCGAATCTTGATATCGGACGTCTCGGCTTCTCCGGCCAGTACGCCCTTGCGGATAAGACCTATGCTCGATTACTGAACGATCTTTCCAAGCATCACTACCGCAATATCACGCCCGGGCTTCGCGACGATATCCTTGCGTTTTACCGGCGCCCAGAGCGGCCCGCTGGTGAAAGGCAAAACGAATGGCAGAAGACGATGCGGCAGCTTGCCGCGCTCCGCGGACTGGAATCAGGACCCACAATAGCTTCCCGGTAGCGGGAAGCAGGCCGTCCAAACTCACGCGAGATATCCCTCATCAGGCTGATGTGACGGCGCTGGCATCCTTCATCTTCAAGTCAGGCTGAGTGGGGATAAGGGGGCGGAGGCGTGGGAAGAATCCCGTCGCGAGCAACAGGAAGCCAGTGAACAAGCGTTAGACACGACATTCCAGTCCGCGCTTACTCTCGCGAGAGGCCGTGGCGAAGGATGGCAGTTACGCGGGTAACAGTGACATGAAAAGCCGTGTCGCCGACACCCGCGTAACTCGTTAAGTAAGGGTTTGAATCTAAGTCTTAAACACAGTACGACGCATTGCAAAAGCGAGTCCGAGGAGTCCGATCCCAAGGAGCGCTAGCGTCGATGGCTCAGGAGTTGGAGAGACAGGAGAAACCACCAAGTCTCCGCTCGCAACAAAGCCATGGGTGCCCCCTGTAGTGGACAAGGTTACCTCATAGGTGCCCCACAACATTGGTATTCGATGTTGGAAGTCCCAAAAAGCTTAAAAGAGCAGGATCGATCATGCCCGTCACGTCGAGGGCCGAAAAGACCATGCTTCCACTTCCTTGGACGTCCATTTCGCCCGGTGAACCGAACTGTCCGCTAAACAAGGTAACCGGAGTGCACGTCGTGGCCGGAGGAACACAGCCGGTAATGGTGAAGGATAGAGGAGAACTCGGACCGAAAGTCCAGGGGTCTGAACTCGTTCCGGTTCCGCTAAGAAAAGGACCGCTTGTGAATGATTCGTTGGGCATGGCAACGGGATAAGTGTTGGGAGAGCCAACCACCTTGACCGACATCCCGAGCGAAGTTGCGGTCAGAGGGCCGCTACCGTTCCAAGACCAGGTCCCTCCGTCACCGGAACCTTCAAAGTCCACGGAATCGCACCATGCCGGCAAGGAGCCCAATAGTAGAACGATCGCCACAGTGACGATCCTCTGCGTGAGCATCAACCTATTCTTCTTCGCGAACATCAACACACTCCTTTCAGTTATATTTCTGTCCTAGCCAGAGTTGAAAGAGCCAGCAGTAAATTTGCATTGCTCGACGTCACACTTCCTTCAAGACGATTCGAACCTGAGCGTACCCAATTATTTTTTGCTGTTGGCTCGCGAACCGCAATCGGGCGATTTCCGTGCACTTTGCGCAAAATCACTGTATTGAGGCTGCGGTTATGAATGGGGTTGGTTGCGTCAACCTGATTGTCAGGAATACGACTCTGTCGTGTGCGGTTGAGGCGTTTAGGAGTCTGCGATGAACGGTCCGGCCAAAAACAACAACGCGGCGCAACACCAACGCCATTCTATTGAGATTTACATAATATAGTTCCATTTGCTCAACTTTTGTTGTATGCTCCGAGCATGGGAAACGCAGCAGGAGTTAAACGCGATTTCAAGGCTTTGGAGAGACGGCGCTTGCGGGCCGCCCGTTTGTTGTCGAAAGG
>DATJYK010000032.1:0-17152 GCA_035578005.1 Terriglobia bacterium | reverse complement strand
CAAACGCTCGGGCATGTTCTGGACCGTCCGAGGAGCGAACGCCATCGTGGCCCTGCGCTGCTGTTGTCTCAACGGCCGCTTCGAGGATTACTGGGAGAGCCGCCGGGCAGCCTGACTTCCACTTTTATGTCGCGCACCCCCCACCGGCATTGGGTTACCCACTGCCACTGCCGCTTCCTCTCATTAGCGCCGCCAGCAGTTCGTCGGGCGCGATCACGGCGGTGCCGAATTTGAGCACCACGCAGCTGCCGGCGATATTCGCCAGGTGCGCTGCCTCCGTGAGCGACGCGCCCGCCGCGAGCGACAGCGCCATGACGGCAATCACCGTGTCGCCAGCGCCGGTGACGTCGTAGACCGGCCGCGGCACGCTGGGAATGTCATAGACTCGACCTCCAGCTTCCACCAACGTCATTCCATCTCCGCCGCGGGTGATCAGCAGCGCCGCGCAACCGAGCTTTTCGAGCAGCGCCATTCCGCCGCTCTGGCGCGCTTTCGCGTCGGCGAACGGCATCCCGGCCATCTGTTCCGCTTCGCGCTGGTTGGGCGTGACCACTGTCGTGTTCCGGCAGATCTGGGCGTGCTCAGGCTTCGGGTCCACTAAAACTGGAACGTTCCGGCGGCGCGCCGCGGCCGTCACGGACGAGCAGAGGTCACTTGTCACCGATCCTTTGAGGTAGTCGGAGATAATAAGCGCGTCGAGGGAAGCGACGCGGCGGGCGAAGTGCCGGGCGAGCCGCTGACCCGATTCGGGCGAAAGCGGCTGAGGCCGTTCGAAGTCCACGCGCAGCAGTTGGTGTTGGTGCGCCACAATTCGGACCTTCCGCGGCGTAACCCGACCGTCCTCCTCAACCACGCTGCTGGCGTCGATTCCGCGCTGCCGCAACAGCGTTTTCAGTTTCCGCGCGGAGGCATCTCGACCGATAGCGCCAAATACCACTGCCTGGCCGCCGAGGGCGGCCACATTGGCTGCTACGTTGCCGCAGCCGCCTAGAAAGTCGTCAGCCTCCCAGCCCTCGCGGACCAGCACCACGGGCACGGGCGCCTCCGGCGAAATGCGCGTAGCTTCACCACGCACCAATTCGTCGAGCATCAGGTCACCGAGTACACCCACTCGGAGTCCTTTGAATGCGCCGGTGATCTTTTCGAGTCTGGAAGTCTTGACGGCCATAAGAGAACGGGGTTCGGGACCGATTTCTGAAGGTGACCTGCGCATCCAGAACGGCGGGACGTCATCGTAGATGTCGCGGCGAAGCCGGCGGCCCATGCGTGCTGTTACTTGATCTGCGGCTCGACCCGACCCAGAGCCTCGTCGGTGGCAAGTTCGAGTTCAGCAGTTTCCTCCTCGGTCAAGTCTCGGATTTTTTTCTGGAGAGCCGACTTTGGAATTGCGCGTAATTGAAATGCCAGGGCCACTGAGGGGTCGGGCAGCCCGTCCGGTGAGGCGCCAATCAGAGCAGTGCCAGCGAGATTTGCCCGTTCCATGTTGGTGGTTAGAGGGACGACCAGAACGGATTGGAGAACTCCTGTCAAAGCGTTGCTTTGCCAGACTACGACGGGCCGGCGGCCCGTCTGCTCACGCGGGCGGTAGGGGCCAAGGTCGGCCCACCAGATCTCACCGCGCTTCACCGGCGATCCTCTTTATCGAGGCTCGCCGCCCAGTCTGCCAGGCCCTGCTCCGTAAGAGCCGCCTCATCAACCCCAGGGTTTTGTGCAAGACGGGACATGTCCCATCGCTTCGGGTCGGGCTGCCGCATAACGATTAGATGGACGCGCTCCCCGGGACGAAGGGCCAAGGGCGCACTCGGCCTGAGCATGCCCTTCTCGTATTCAGCCTCTACAACCCGTGATCCCACCACGCCAGTATATCAACCTCCGCAAATGGAAGCCTATTCGACAGCGCCTGCGTCACCGGATCATTGTGCATGTAACTGATCGTCCTTGCCGCCGATCTCGACGCCCGGCTCTGACCACCACCTCGCCGTCGCGTTCACGACAAGAGACGCGGACCCCCGTTCGACCTCGCTCACGGCCTGAGCCTGTCCAAGGGCAAAGGCGCCGGTCTACGCTACACTTGCTCAGGACGGTCCCGGAACTTGCCCTCCGGGCCACGTGACCTTCCGTCCGCTCTGCTGTCACGGCGTTAACGCAAAGGCTACTCCGCAACCGTAGCCGCCGCATCCGCCAGGGCTGCTACTTTCAGACGTGGCTCCAAAAAGCTTGCCCGTGGGATCGCGGATCACGCCCGAGTTCGCGTTCGTTCCATCCGCACCCCCGCTGAAGCTGTGAAGTACCCGTTCCGAGCCCGTTGACGTCAGCTCAAATACTACGCCGTAGCCGTAGCCGCCCCTTCTGAAGTCGTACCGAACATGTTGCCTGACGAGTCGCGAATGAGGCCAGCCAGAGGGTCGCCCTCGTCGGGCAAGCCCTGCATTCGCCTTCGTTTTCCCGTCTCGCGCGTGCTGGGACACCTGGCTGCCGGAGAAGGGAACACATTTGTGTGCAAATTCTGCACACTCCTTGGCCGCGAGCACCACTCCAATTCGTAATCCACAGGCTAACCTCTTCAAAACACGGCTCGAAATAAACATTCGCAAATCTCCCGCCAGTACCCACCTTCTCATTTCCGGGTGCTAGTGTCGGTTTGAAGGGTTTCCGGTGTTCGGTTATCGGTAGCCGATTCGGTTGTTGGCGGTGGGTTATCGGTGACGGCTAGAATCGGGCGCATCGTCTCGGAACTGATCCCGAGCACCGACAACCGACGACAGGAAGCCGAGAACACGGAGAGCCCACAACATGTGTCTACGTAAATCGCCCCGACGCACCCGAGCTTTCCTGGCCGCCAATCGCCGTAATGCCCGCAAGTCCAGTGGTCCGCGTTCGCGGATGGGCAAAACCCTCGAAAATGAACGAACGAAGCCGGAATCTGCCAGAGACGACGGGGCTTACGAAAATATGTCGGTTTTTGCGGAGCTGGGAACCAGCTTCAGAACGGCGGACAAGCCGGGGACTCAGGCTGCGGGACCGTTGGCACGCAGTCGCGAGCGAACGAAGCCGGAATATACAGGCAAACAAGAGGCTTATGGAAATATTTCGGAAATGGGTCGATCGTCCGGGTGGAACCTAAGAGGGAGGCGGCAGCCAAAAGTGATCAGAAAGCTCCTGGCCGCCGTCGGAATGGCGTTCACGTGGCGAAAGCAGCGCCGCACGGTGCGGGGAAGGACGAACGAAGCCGGAATGTGACAGATAAGACGGTGTTTCCAAAATTATGTCGAAACGGGGTCGAAACAGGGTCGAAATCTGGAATTAAGGAGCGCAGTTTGACGTAGGGGCGGCCCTTGTGGTCATTCGTAGGGGCGCAAGGCCTTGCGCCCCTACGTCAAACGCAGCACCACCGGGTTGGGGGGATAGTCGTGGCCATCGGGCGCGGAGGTTGCGTGGTACAATCTCTGCCGCTTCTGTGCGGCCGTGGCAGGCTGTGAGAAAAACTGTCAGGGCATGCTGTGGAAGGGCGGGGCTTTCAGCCCCGCCGCAAAGCCTGCCCTAACAGTTTCAATAATTTAGATTGAGGGCTCCGGTACGGCGGGGCTGAAGCCGGCTGAAGCCCCGCCCTTCCGAGGCCCCGAAACTGCCTTTTTCCGCAATTTGCTGGCGCGATTCTGCACGCGAGGCCGCAGCCCAATTACCATGATGCTTGCCACCTTTCGGACAAAGTGGTTCTGGTATTCGGTTCTCTGTATCCTGTGCTGGGGCGCATGGGCCCTGCTCGCCAAGCTGGGTTCCGAGGAAATTCCCCCGAATGCCTCACAGTTTCTTTTTGCTTTCGGAGCCCTGCCGGTAGCCGTAGTTTTGCTGCTGCGGCGCCGGATGAAGCTTGAGAGGGATGCGCCCGGAATCGCGTACTCGGTGGCGAACGGCGTCCTCTCGGGCATCGGCACCTGGGCGGTTTTCGCAGCCTACCGCACCCAGGGGAACGCTGCCATCATCACAACGGTCACGGGTATGTACCCCCTGATTACAGTCGTTCTTGCCGTCATCGTCTTGCGCGAACGGCTCACCCGGCTACACATTCTCGGCTTGGGGTTCGCGGTGGTTGCCTTTGTGGTTTTTTCACAATAAGCCGTCTCTTATGCATCTGCCGCCATGGTTCTTTTTCGCCGCCTTGGTTCTTCTCTGCTGGGGAATTGTCGGACTGCTCCAGAAGCTCTCCACGAATCGGGTATCGGCGGAGTCGGCGCTGATCTGGCTGCTGGTAGGTTTTCTACTCCTAACGCCGGTCTTCTATCCCGGCCGGTCCGTATTTCACTATTCCGCGCACAGCCTCCTGTTCATCCTCGGCTGCTCTGCCCTGAATGCGCTTGGATCCTTGGCGCTGTTCGCCGCCATGAAGCACGGCGGTAAGGCCTCAATTGTGGTTCCACTCACGGCGCTCTATCCTCTGGTGGTGGTCGGCGCAGCGCCGCTCATTCTAAAACAATCGATCACGCTACCGCAGGCAGGCGGTGTGATCTGCGCGCTGGCCGCGGTTGCGCTGCTTTCGACTTAATGAGGATGACTGCCTGGAGTAGAGCCTCTATCATAAATCCAACGGTGTCCCAGGCCGCCCGGAGGGCTGGCTGCAAGATCTCTATCGTCGAGGTTGGAGCATGGCGAAGATTTCCCTTGAAACCGCACTCCAGGTGGCCAATTTGAAGCGAATGGCCGGCGCTGAGTCTTTCAGCCGCGGGCGAAGCTACTACGATGACGGCCAGGTGCGCGACCTGTCTCGCGACGACAATCTCATCACGGCGTGGGTGTCGGGTACGCTCGATTACCGGGTAGAACTTTGGGTGGAAGCGGACGAGTTCGATTACTCCTGCACCTGCCCGATAGGCCAGGACGGAAACTTCTGCAAGCATTGTGTGGCCGCAGCGCTGGCCGCGCTTGAAGGGTCGCGCCGTGAAGCCCGGCGCGCGCCAAAGGCTGAGCGCGAAGTGACCCTTAAGGACGTGCGTGAGATGTTAGTGAGCCGCGACCGCGAGGCCCTGGCCGATCTGTTCCTGGGCTGGGCCAAAACCGACGACCGGCTGCGCGAGCGCCTGCTGCTGGCCGCGGCGAAGGAAGCCAAGGCCGGCGTGAACCTGACCGCCTTCCGCAGAGCCATCTCCAAGGCCCTCGATGCCGGCGACTTTGTCGATTACCACGGCATGGCCTCGTATGCAAGGGACGCGGACGAAGTGATCGATCAAATCGAGGCGCTCCAGCGCGACGGCCACGCCGAAGCGGCCATCGAATTGAGCGAGCACGCGCTGAAATGCGCCGAGCGATCTATGGATTCAATGGATGACTCGGATGGCTACATGGGCGGCATCCTGGAACGATTGCAGGAGATTCACTATCGTGCCTGCGTGGAAGCCAGGCCGGACCCGGTCGCTCTCGCGGAAAAGCTGTTCGCCTGGGAGATGAGCAGCGACTGGGAAGTTTTTCTGGGCGCGGCCGCGCGCTATTCCAAGGTGCTCGGGGCCGGCGGGCTGGCAGCTTATCGGAAACTGGCCGAGGCGAAATGGGCCAAGGTTCCGGCGCGGGGGCCGGGGGCCCGGGACTCGGGCGCTTACGAAAGTCATTTCCGGATCACCTCCATCATGGAGGCGCTCGCCGGGCTCACGAGAGATGTTGAGGCGCGGGTGGCCGTGATGTCGCGCGACCTCTCCACCGCCTACAATTTCCTCCGCATCGCCGAAACGTATAAACAGGCAGGCAAGCGTGACAAGGCGCTCGAGTGGGCCGAACGGGGCGTGAGAGAGTTCCCAAAGCAGACGGACTCCCGTCTGCGCGAGTTTCTGGCCGACGAGTATCACCATCGAAAACGGCACGAAGAAGCCATGCAACTCGTTTGGGCAAACTTCTCGGATCAACACTCGCTGGGGGCGTACCAGAATCTGGCCGGGCACGCTGAGAGAGCCGGAGCGTGGCAGGCGTGGCGAGAGCGCGCCCTCGCCGAAATTCGCAGCGGAATCGAGGCGCGGAAGCGCACCGAACGCCCGCGCGCGGGTTATTGGGGTTCGCCCTTCGATTGCGACGTGGGCCGCTCGACTCTGGTTGAGGTGTTCTTGTATGAGAAAGATCTGGAGGCGGCGTGGCGCGAGGCGCAGGAGGGCGGCTGTTCTGATCACCTTTGGCTCGAGCTCGCCAAGTTGCGCGAGAACGATCATCCCGAAGACGCGGTGAAGATTTATCTGCAGCGGGTGGATCCGCTGGTGCAGCGAACTAACAACGAAGCGTATGAAGAAGCCGTATCCATGCTTCGCAAAGTCCAGAGACTGACCACGCGCCTCGGGCAACAGGCGGAATTCAAGGACCGAGTAACGCTGCTGCGCGCAACCTACAAGCCCAAAAGAAACTTTATCAAGCTGCTGGATGGCGCGGGGCTATGAAACGCACACATCCACCCTGTTGGCACAGGGTTTGCCCTTACCTTCACTCGATGTGAAGCCGGTTGAAGGTAGGGCAAGCCGCACCGGTATGGCCTGTGCGCTCCGTCACACAACCGTGTCTCGACGTCCCCTAAAATGACCAAATGGAAGGCGTAACGGTTGCGCGATCGCGGCCCGAACTTAAGACAGAGACCAGGCCCGGCGCGCCCAGCGGGCAAAGCGGCCTTGAGCATCGCGGGAGTTCGCAACGGGCCGAACCCAAGCGACTATCGTCCCGTTCCGCATTCTCTCGTTCCAAAGAAACGTACATCTCTCTGCTGGCGGCCTCCGCCATCCTCCTCCATCTTGTTTTTCGGTACGCTCTGCACGCGCCAGCATCCCTGTGGCTGGCGCCTCTGTACGCGACGCTCGTTCTGGGCGGCCTGCCCTTGGTTTTCGACCTCGCCCGCAAGGCCATCAGACTCGAGTTTGGGTCTGACCTGCTGGCGGGCGCGTCCATCCTGACGTCGGTGGCACTCGGGGAATACCTGGTGGGCTCGATTGTAGTACTGATGCTCTCGGGAGGCGTGGCACTCGAGAATTATGCCACCCGTCGGGCGTCATCGGTTCTTGATGTGCTCGCCCGACGGATGCCGCTAACGGCGCACCGCAAGCAAGGGGAAGAATTTTGCGACGTCAAACTGGATGAGGTCGGCGTTGGAGACACCCTCATCGTCTTTCCCCATGAGATCTGCCCCGTGGACGGCTCGGTGGTGGAGGGTCACGGCGTTATGGATGAGGCCTACCTCACAGGGGAGCCATTTCGAATCGCCAAGGCGCCGGGCTCGCAGGTGTTGTCGGGGGCCATCAACGGCGATTCCGCGCTGACCATCGTGGCGGAGAAACTGGCGGTGGATTCCCGATACGCCATGATCATGCAGGTGGTACAGCAATCGGAGCAGGACCGTCCGGAAATGCGCCGCCTGGGAGACCGGCTCGGAGCCTGGTACACTCCGCTGGCTGTGGGCCTCGCCGCCCTGAGCTGGGTTGCGAGCGGCGATTCCCACCGGTTTCTGGCCGTGATGGTGGTCGCTACCCCCTGCCCGTTGCTCATCGCCATCCCGGTTGCGGTGATCGCTGCTATTTCACTTTCCGCGCGGCGAGCCATCATCATTAAGAACGCAGCCGCACTCGAACAGGTGGACACCTGCCAGACGTTGATTTTTGACAAAACCGGAACGCTGACTTATGGCCGGCCGGCTCTCACCGAGATCCTCTGCGCGCCGGAATTCCATCGGGACGCAGTCCTCAGACAGGCGGCCAGCCTGGAGGTTTACTCCAAGCACCCGCTGGCAAGCGCCATCACCACGGCAGCTCAGGAGGCCGGTATCGCGCTCGATCCCGTTTCGCAGGTGAGCGAGAAGCCGGGCGAGGGCCTGCGTGGAATCGTCGCTGATCACCACCTTCGGATTACGGGAAGAAACAGGTTGGAAGGTGAACCGGCCGGACTCCCCCCAGCGGCTGCCGGCCTGGAGTGCCTCTTGTTCATCGACGAGGCTTTCGCGGCCGTCTTCCGTTTTCGCGATGCGCCGCGCAAGGATAGCCAGTCCTTTGTGCGCCACCTGAGCCCGCGCCACAAAGTCACCAAAGTGATCCTACTCTCGGGCGACCGCGAGTCTGAGGTTCGTTACCTGGCCGACAGCGTGGGGATCGACGAAGCACACTTCGAAAAGAGCCCGGAGGAAAAAGTTGCCATCGTCAAAGGCGAGACGCTGCGCCGCCGCACGCTCTTCGTGGGTGACGGCATCAATGACGCGCCTGGATTGCTGGCGGCCACCGTCGGCGTCGCGTTCGGCCAGAACAGCGACATCACTTCAGAAGCTGCCGATGCCGTGGTCCTCGAAGCCTCGCTGCGCAAGATCGACGAGCTCATTCACATTGGTCATCGAATGCGCGTGATTGCGCTGCAAAGCGCCATCGGAGGTATGGCTTTAAGTATTCTCGGGATGATCGCAGCCGCCCTCGGTTACCTACCGCCCATCGGAGGCGCCGTGGCACAGGAGATCATTGACCTGGCGGCTGTGCTAAATGCCATTCGGGTCGCATTGCCACCCGGCAACCTGACTGACTTCTGATGATCGAAACGCCTCGCCTTCTCTCCTGCGGCCGTCTTGCCGGTTGCGAGCGAGTTCAAGTTTGCGGCGGCAGCTTCTCATCTTGCTGTTACACACGGAGCATAGGGATTTCACTCCGCGGCCACTCCGTGTATGATGACAATCGCGTTGAACGTTCACTTCACGCGAGGGGGAAATTGATGCGCAAAGCTCTATCGCTTCTTCTGTTCGTTTCGGCCGCTGCGTCTCTACATGCTCAAAATGCTTCGCCGGATCAGATTCGCGCGGCCGCAACTCGCGCCGTGGCCATCACCCAGCAAGGCTCGGCGGGCTTCTACAAGTTTATGACCTGCTTTTCCTGCCATGACCACGCGCTTCCGGTGTTGGAGTGGCAAACGGCTCGCCAGCATGGAGTGCCCGTTGATGAGACCATTGCCGCGCAGATAACCGCCAAGGGGCTGCTCAACACTCCCAATTTCACATCGATCGACGATGCGGTGCAGGACCCCGGCATCATTGATCCCGCGCCCTCGGACGGTTGGGCTCTGGTTGCCGCTCACGCCGCCGGCGTGCTGCCCAATCTGGTTATGGCCGCTTACGCCCGGCGCATCGCTACCTGGCAACGGCCCGACGGCCACTGGCCAACCCTCGATGCGCGCCCGCCGCAGTCCTATAGCCTTTTCACGGCCACGGCTGTGGCCGCCCGTGCGATTCAGTTGTACATGCCGGCGCAGCTTCGCGAGGAGACAAACAGCCGCCTAGGTCGCGCCAAAACCTGGCTGCTCGCCAACGAGCCACAGTCCACGGAAGACGCCACTTTCCGGCTATTCGGCCTACGCTTTACCGACGCCACAAGCGGCGAAATCCAGCGTGCCACAGCCGGCCTGCTGGCATTGCAGCGCGCCGACGGCGGATGGGGCGAAATTCCCCATTTGCCCTCCGACGCGTATTCCACCGGCGAAGCATTAGTGGCGCTGAACGAGGCCGGCGGAGTTGCGGTGAACGATGCCGCTTGGCGCAAGGGCTTACAGTACCTGGTCTCTACTCAAGGAAGCAGACGGGGCGTGGCACGTGCGCACGCGCCAAGTGTCGCCCGCTGCGGTCAGCCCGCCTTATTTTGAAAGCACCTTTCCCCACGGGCATGACCAGTTTCTCTCCACGGCTGCCACTTCCTGGGCCGCGGCTGCGCTGATGCTGACTTTGCCCAAGGTGGCTAATCCACCCAGCGCCCTTTCCCTTCCCGCTTTAGCGCCCTCGGGACTGCAACCCTGGATGGAGACCGCTCTTTTCGGCACGGCGGCCGAGTTGAAAGCGCAGCTCGATGCCGGACTCGACCCCAACAGCAAAACCGCCGCGGGCACGACCCTGCTGATGATGGCCGCGCAGGATTCTGACAAGGTGAAACTCCTGATTGACTGCGGCGCCGATGTACGCGCCAAGGCCAAGAGCGGCTACACGGCGCTGATGGTGGCGACGACCTACCTTGGTAGTTCGGAATCCGTCAAGCTGTTGCTCGATCATGGCGCCGATGTGCGACCGGGCGACGGCGTGCAGAATGACGCGTCGCCGCTGTTCCTCGCAGCCTTGGCCGGCGATCAGGACAACATCGCGCTGTTGGTTGCAAAGGGAGCAGATGCCAATCGCAGGATGCGCCTGGTGGGGCAGTTTCCCACCAGTCCCTTGATGGCGGCCGTCACCTGTGGGAATCCTCCTGTGGTCAAGGCGCTCCTGGCGGGCGGGGCCAACATCAAGGAAAGAGACAAGGACAGCATGACGCTACTGCATTGGGCGGCGGTTACCCATCACCCAGAAGTGGCCCGAGTTTTGCTCGCGAACGGGGCCGACGTGAACGCGGTCGACCGCTTCGGCTACACGCCACTGATGTATGCCGCTGGCATCGACTTTGGCGACGCCGAAACCGCCACTGTGCTCCTGCGGGCAGGCGCCAATCCGGCGGCAAAGGATAAGGCTGGCAAGACAGCGCTCATGCTGGCGGCCGATTATCCTTACACTCGTGCCGTCCTCGAAAAAGCTGAGGCGAAGTAACTGCATCTGCGAGTGGCGGTGTCATCGCTTGCCGGTCCCCGCCACCCGCGGTATCGCATCGTGCTGTTTCGATGTCGCGGCGTGATATTCTTGCGCAGTGAATCCCCGTACCCTTCTTGATTTCATACGCCTGCACAAGCTCGCAGTGCAAACGTCCGTCTCTTCGACGGGCGCGCCCCAAGGCGCGCTCGTGGGGTTTGCGGTCAGCGATCAGTTCGAGATTGTGTTCGACACGCTCGAGACAACTCGCAAGGCCCAGAACCTGCGCAAGAACTCACGAATCGCGCTGGTGATCGGGGGCTGGGTTTCAGGCGACGAGAGAACCGTTCAGTACGAGGGCGAAGCCGATGAACCCTCCGGTGCGGAACTGGAGCGTCTCAAGCGGGTCTATTATTCGGTGTACCCCGATGGCCCCAGCCGCGCAAGCTGGCCCGGCTTGATTTATGTCCGTGCCAAACCGAGCTGGATTCGGTACAGCGATTACAATCGCAATCCTCCCGAAATCGCGGAATTCAGAGCCGAAGATCTGGTTGGGTGAGCGGAGTTGCGCAGAACTCCTGCGGCCACGGCCCCTCTGACGGGAGCAGTGTGCTCTCGGGCTGCCGGGCTACTGCGGCGTCCAGTGGGGATGGCTTGTGAAAAGGCCGTCTACGAAACCGATACGGTAGGAGATGAAAAGACCGAAGCCGAGGCTCAGCAAGCCCGAGGCTGCCGCCAGTCCGCCGTTGAGCCGCACGAAGCGCCGCCCCGTATACGCGTATGGGACCGCGATGGCCGCGGTGATGAGCACCATTCCAGCGATCGTGCCGACCCCGAAGACAAGCAGATAGACGACGCCCCACGAAGAGTTGTGAATGGTGGCCAGTACCAGGAGAGCTACGGCCGCGGAGCCCGCCAGGCCGTGGACAATACCTACAATCAGCGGTCGCAGAGCGTGATAGAGCCCCAGACGCTTGGGAAATCGCTGGAGGTGATGTTCGGCATGGTGATCAATCCTGGCGAGTGGTGTGGCATCTTCAGCGTGTCCGTGACTGCCGGGTGAGTGCCCGTGGAGGTGATTGTGAGCGTAATCACCGTGGGTATGGAGGTGGGAGTGCCCGCCGGATATGCCGGGTGTGAAACGCTCCGTAATCCAGCGCGTGACGCCCGTGAGGTTAAGCACACCGAGCAGAACCAGCATGATGCCGACCGCCAGCTCCATGGCGAGTCCGAGCCGAGGCGGAATGATCACGTTGAAGAGAATGATGCAGGCACCCACGGCAAGAATGGTGAGGGTGTGACCCACGCCCCACAGAGCCCCGACCAGTGCGGCGCTTTGAATCGAGCGCTGACGGCTGACAATCGTGGAAACAGCGATCACATGATCGGGATCGGTGGCGTGCCTCATGCCGAGCACGAACCCAACTAGCGTGATAGCCACCAAACTGCCCATTCACCCTCCTTACAGAGAGTCTACAGTCGAACGTTGAAGGTCGAAAGTCTAACGCTACTTCCCCAACCAGCCAACGGCATCGCGTGAAGCGCTCGCATGGCGTTCAACCCTTGAAGCGTAATCGCCACGCCCAGACACATCACCACGCCGGCTTGAAGCGTCGGCAACCCGCGATTGATCCCCGGTCCGTCGCTCCGCACTCGTGCCGGTAGCCGCCGCGCATAGACCGTAATCAGGCCGATTGAAATCAATACTGCGGCCAACCCCAGGATGAATGCAAGAATTAGATACAATCCAAACGCCACCCGGTTAGGCGAAACTGTTTCACGTCCCAGTGGGCTGCGCAGCAATGGTTCTTATGCGCCAGTCTGCCGCCCGGTACTTAGAAGCACCTTCAGGCACGATGGCGCGTTCAAGTAGTTGAACGCCTCCACGCCAGCTTCGAGAGAAACCACTTTCGAAATGAGCTCGCGGGTGCGGACTGCGCCTGTAGTGAGCAGATGGAGCGCCGTTGCGAAGTTGCCGCAACGCGAGCCGAGCAGAGTGATTTCGTCCACCACCAGTTTTGCAGTGTCAAAGTGGGCTGGCCCGTGGAACGTTGACTTCATCACGACGGTGCCGCGAGGCTCGACAAGGCGCAGAGCTTCGTCGAGACCAGAGGGCGCGCCGGTGGCATCGACAACCATTGGGAAACTCCGGGCCGAAAGGCTGGACGCGGCAGCGTCGACAGTGTTGACAGTGCTGAGGCCCCACGAGCGCGCCAGCTCCAGCTTGCCGGCACCGCGCCCGATCACCATCACCCGCGCTCCGGCATGGTTGAGAACCTGTGCCACCAGCAGACCCAGGCGTCCGGCGCCCAGGACTGCCACGCGCGTTCCAGTAGGAACAGGCATCTGCTCCAGGATCTCGGCGGCAGCAGCAAGGGGCTCTGTAAATACCGCGGCTTCATCGGAGACGCTGGCCGGAACTTCATGAAGGTTCGCGAAGGGCAGGGTAACGTATTCGGCGAATGCTCCGGGACGATTAACGATGCCCATCACGCTACGATCGCGGCAGTGCCGGCCAAGGCCGCGGGAGCAAAAGTCGCAGCGTCCACAAGTGACGTTGATCTCACCCACGACGCGCTTGCCGATCCAGTCACGCTCTTCGCACTCCACCACCTGGCCTACAAACTCATGACCGGGAATTCCTCGAAAGCCCGAATAGCCCTTGAGGATTTGGCGATCCGTGCCGCAGATGCCCGCCAGCGTCACTCGAATCAGCGCTTCTCCGGCGGCGGGCCGGAGAGTATCAACTTCGCGCAAGGCAAGCTGGGTATCGAAAAAAAGAGCTTTCATGGATGATCGGCGTCACTCACAAGAGCCTTTCCGCAGTGCCGCCGATGACCAGTTTAGCAGGACGAGGAAGGGGGCTGCAGCGGGGCGCCTTGGGGCTTACATGCGCGGCGACGGCTCTGTGCGGTGGGCCTTACCGACGAGGCAGCGTAAGGGCGGGAATGGCATCCCGCCCTTTTGAACGCGCAACTCAGCGGTTGCACTGACCTCTGCGGCCTCGCGGCTAACGCCGGTCCTGCCAGCGCTCGTATTCGCGTTCGCGAGCCACGAAACGTCCCGGGTCCATCTCGAACTGCTCGTGGATTCCTGGATGCTTGGCGAGGTACTTGTCAAAGTCATGGTGATTGGCTCGCCAGGCGGGATCTCGGGCCAGAAACGGGTCATGGAAAAGATCGACACGGATTCCAGGATGGTGGTTGAGAAAGTGATCGAAATCTTGAAGCTGCCACTGTTCGGGCGCCTCAGCCCAAGGATTAGCTTGAGCCTTCGGGACAGTCACTGCGAGCGCTGCAGCCATGAGACCCAAGGATGACAATTTAAGAGCAACGGTACGGATAGATCCTCTCATTGAATCCTCCTTCGTAGTCATTTCCCACGTTGCTAGGCTAGAGCAAGGGTGATGCCAGAGTCGAAGGATGGACAATAAGTACTGTAGGCTGAATTACTTGCGGAATATCTCAACCCCTGCCGACGAGAACAGCGCCCCTGCAAAACTTACCCGGCAACTGCAGCCTACACGGTTTCGGTTGATGCTGCACGATCTCAAACGTTCCCGCGCTTCATCTCCCCCATCAGGTAGTCCATGGATCGCACGCAGAGCGTCATGATGGTCAAGGTCGGATTCTGGCACGCTGTCGATGTGAACGCCGCGCCGTCGCAAACGAAGAGGTTCTTCACGTCATGACTCTGCTCGAATTGATTCAACACCGACTTCTTGGGATCGTTGCCCATGCGCGCGATGCCCACTTCATGGATCGCCCATCCCGGCGTCGACGGATGCTCGCGCGGCCGAATATTCTTGGCGCCGGCGGCTTCCAGCATCTCGGAGGCTGAGTCTGACATGTCTTTAACCATTGCCAGCTCGTTGTCACCGTAAGTCATATGGACGCGCAGTACGGGAATACCGAAAGTGTCTTTCACGTCCGGATCGATCTCCACGTAGTTGTCCCAGCGGGCCAGGCATTCCCCGAAACCGCCGATTCCGATGCGGCACTGCCCTTCCCACACCGCGTCCTTGTAAGCCTTGCCGAAACCCGGCGCATGCAGGTTGAAACCTGTTGTGCCGCCTCCGCCTTCGTAGCCGTAGCCGCGCAGAAAGTTCTTTGAGCGCGGTACGCCGGGCAGGTTGCGGAAACGCGCCACGTACATGCCCGCAGGCCTTCGCGGAGCGCTCATGGCGGGTTTGGTTACGAATTCAGGAAACTCGCCACTGGCTCCCCCGCCCATGATGTGATCCATCAAATAGTGGCCGAGAACGCCGCTGGAATTGGCGAGTCCGTTCGGGTATTGCGTGTTGGCCGAGTTCAACAGAATCCGTACCGACTCGAGCGACTGAGCGCACAGCACCACCGCGCGGGCGTTCACTTCCTCGGGCTGGCGCGTGATGCGATCGATGTAGAGGATGCCGCGCGTGCGATTGCTTCCCGAATCCATCAGGACCTGATACGCCATGGCGTTCGGAATGTGGGTGCAGTTCCCGGTCTTCAGGGCATCGGCCACCGTGGTGAACGCCGAGTTAAAGTAGGAATGCGTGATGCACCCGTGCTCGCAGGGTCCGCAATAGTGGCACGCGGCCCGCCCGTTGAGGGGCCGCGTGATATTGGCGCTGCGCGTGGGCATGGGCACCCAGCCCAGTTTGTCTTTCACCCGATTGCGAAAGTGGACCTCGGCGCACGTCAGCGGCATGGGAGGCTGGAAGTGACCGTCCGGCAAGTGCGGCAGCCCTTCCGCCTGGCCGCAAATGCCCACGTATTCTTCGACCAGGTTGTAGTAAGGCTCCACATCTCTGTAGCTGATAGGCCAGTCTTCGCCGTAGCCGTCGAAGGAAGCGGCCTTGAAATCGAGATCGCTGAGCCGTAAGCTCACCCGTCCCCATACGTTGGTACGGCCGCCGGTGACGCGCAAGCGCCCTTGCCAACTGAAAGGCTTATCTGGCGCAGTCGTGTAAGGTTCGTCGAGGTCGTTCGCGAACCACTCGTAGGTGTATTCCGAACAGGCGTAGCAGTCCTTTTGTATCGGGCGAGTGCGGCGAATCACGGAAGGCGCGTGGTCGCGGTATTTCAAATCGAAGCCGGGTTTGTGCTCGCAGAAATTCGCGTCTGACTGGGGCCTTCCGGCATCGACCAGCGCCACCTTGAGACCGGCCTCCGATAGTCGCTTGCACGCCCAGCCGCCCGATGCGCCCGAGCCCACGACCGCCACGTCAAACATTGCCTTCGATTGATCAGCCATGAGGCTCCTTTTGTAAGGGCGGGCCTATGAGCCTCGCCGCACGGGCCGAAAGCCCGTGCTTTGAAATTGGCCTTATCATGCAGGATTCTCACAATTCTCATGCCAAACCATTTTCCTTTATTTTCAACAACATGATGGGATCATCCGTCAATTTGGCATTTTCCAGCTTGCGGGGGCCCCGCGCATGTGCTCTCCTCATGCAGGTGCACCCACCGACCCTAATCTGTCGAGATATACTTCTAATCCTTTATGCATCAATAATATTCCGGCTTCGCTCGTAACTGCCAAGCTCCGAGTGAATGCAGAAACTACGGGTCCGTTGAAAGGGCCGCTCTTCCAGCCCTACGTCGCGGGCACGTGGCGCACTTTCGTTGCCTGCGCTCCTGGTCCTGGTTCCGGCACCGGTTTCGGCATCTCCGAATCTTTGAAGCGCGGCACCATCTGATCTGCCATCGCCAGCGCGTACACGGCCGAGGCAATTTCTACCGCGCCGGCTCGCACGTCTTGTTCGTAAATCCGCTCGTAGGTGTCGAGGTTTGTGTGATGCGTAAACGACCCATAGTCAAACGCGTCCTGCGCCAATCCGATTCCCGGCAGTCCGGCATTGTTGAACGAAGTACTGTCCGTGCCGCCCGTGCGGCGGCTGTCCGAAGCCATTACACCCGTGAATCCCCAGTCTGCGAAAGGCATCATCGCATCGCGTACCACGTCTGCCGCTGCCGCCGGTCCAAACACGCCTGCGCCGCGCGGCCTTCCGGTTCCCGAGTCGATGTTGAAGTAGGCGTCCAGCTTGGCGTACTCCGGCTTCTGATCTTCGAAGCTGCCAAAGTGCTGCTTGACGTAGGCCAACGAGCCCAGCAGTCCCTCCTCTTCCCCGCTCCACAGCGCGATGCGAATGGTTCGCCGCGGCTGTACGTGCAGCGCCGCCAGAAGCCGCACGGCCTCTAACATCATGGAAGAGCCGATTCCGTTGTCGGTTGCCCCCGTCGCGTCATGCCACGAGTCATAGTGCCCGCCCAGCATCACAATTTCGTCCTTCTTGTCAGTGCCCGGAATTTCGCCAATCGCGTTATAGGCTGTCGTGCCCTCCGGATACTCCTGGTTCTGGATGCTGATCTTCAGCGTCACCGGCGCTCCGTCACCGAGAAGCCTCGAAATGCGGCCGTAATCTTCGTTCCGCATCACCAGCGTGGGCACGGCGCGCGTCCAGTCATAGGTTCCATTCTGCTGAGCAACGATCACTCCGTGCGCACGGCCCGCGTCGTTCACCCGCACCAGCGCTCCGTTATCCACCAGGAACTGATCCACCTGCCGCGAAACCTGTTGCCGCGTCAACTGCCCCTCCGGCAATTTCGGTTGCTCGGGAAAACGGAACGGCCGCGGATT
>DATJYK010000031.1:0-8194 GCA_035578005.1 Terriglobia bacterium | reverse complement strand
TTGGGTTATCTAAAAATTTATCAACACTATTTCCAAACGAACCCGCCATCTAGATGATTCCAGGCTACTTATTTAGCTAATCCGTCACCTTACTGATGCACAGTGATTTAGCCCCTTCGGTCGGCGGTTGGTCTGCTGCGTTCCCACGCGCCTCCGCGGTTCAGTTAAACAGCACACTCTAGCGGAGGTAAGGGTGGAAATCAGACAGCAACTGCACCGCAAAGTACGACAGTTTTTTGAGAAACCATGGCATCAGAATGAAGGCCGTAGCCCCGACTGAGAGCAAGCGTGGAACGGTGCTGATCGATGACTCCTGGATAGAGGTCATGGTCTGAAGAATACTCATGGTGAGGCCCACAATCAGCGTAACGATCAGGACCGGCGCGGTCAGCCAAAGAGTATTTTCAAGGGTTATCCGCGCCAGAGTAATAATGTGATCTGCAGGCATAGGAACCTCAAAAGCAGTTGTTAGTGGTCAGTGGTTAGTGGTTAGACAAAGCTGACTCGGACTTCCAGTTCTCAGCTCATCTACCGGCCACTAACCTCTAGCCACTGACCACTAACCACTAACAACTAACCACTGCCTTTAATAGAAGCTTTTCATCAGCGAACCTACTACCAGGTGCCAACCGTCCACGACCACGAATAGGACGATCTTCAAGGGCGTCGAAATGATCACGGGTGGCAGTTGCATCATGCCCATCGAGGTCGTAATCGAGGCGACTGCCAGGTCTATGACCAAGAAGGGCAGAAACAGCACCATGCCGATCTGAAAGCCCGCCTTCAGCTCTGAGATCATGTAGGCGGGAATTACGACGCGCATGGGCAGATCGTCCGGGTTCTTCGGCCGGGGCGACTTCGTAAGCTCGACAAACAGAGCCAAATCCTGCTCTCGCGTGAACTTCAGCATGAAGGTTCGCAGGGGCTTGGAGCTCAAATCCACGGCTTCAATGGCCGTGATCGAGCCCTTTTGCAAGGGGACGACCGCGGTGTCGTATACCTGCACCCCCACAGGCTGCATGATGAAGTAGGTGAGGAACAGTGACAGGCCCACAACGGTCTGGTTGGTGGGCACGGTCTGGGTGCCGAGCGCCTGGCGAAGAAAGTGAAAGACGATGAGGATCCGGGAAAAGGGTGTTATAGCAACCAGCAGCGCCGGGATCAGCGTGAGCGCGGTCAGCAGGACCAGGATGATCCAGGTGACCTGAGTGTTGCCACCGGCGGCGCCTGGCAAGGGAAACCCTCCTCCGGTCGCTAGCCCAGGTGGCGGCCCGGCTAAGGCGTGTCCGCTACCGCAGGCCCACACGCAGAGAAGCAGGGCCAACCGGCTCCATTTTCTTCCTCGCAGAAATCCCCCGCACTGTTTGGCTGCTTGACTCGCCCAGGATGTCACAGGAGGTGCACCTCGTCTCGTCTTGAGGACGTCGAGGAAGAGAGTTTGGCCAGGAGCGCAACCGAGTTTCCCGCCCCGCCAACCAGGAACTTCTGCTGATCAACTAACACCACCGCCAGAAACCGCTTGTCGCCGAGCGAGAGAGTCTCACAGAGACGGAGGTCATTCTTCCGGCGCTGCACGGAGAGCTTGCCCCCGAAGCTCAGAAAGTGGGTCAAGGCCGTCTGGAAAACTTCCCGCAACGACTTCGGCTTTGCCGGTGCGGACCCTTTGGCCGTGATTTTGAGATTGGGCTTCATGCGCGGCTTCAGCAAACCTCGGTGATTCTCACGGCGACGTGCTTGCCAAGGACGTCAAATTCGGCCCACCCAATCCTCACTCCGTTAACCCAAACAGGTACCGGGTTACCGCTGGCGTGACGAGTATTGATGATGGATCCCACTTCGAGGTCGAGCATGTCCCCGATCGTGAACCCGGGAGCGCCAACGTCCACACTCAACGTGCAAGGCAACAGCGAGGCAACTGCCCAGCGGGATGGGGCCTGGGCGTGCGCCAAATGGGTCTCGGGTGTGGGCTTCGTGTCTTCCATGTTTTACCGTTGCACCAGAAATTCGGTGAAGTAGACTTCTTTGATGGGAACTGTTGGAACTTGCTGATGCAGAGCGTCGAGAATCTGTTCTTTCAGTTTCGCTTTGCCGTCTGGGGCCAGTAACCCGCCAGATTGCCACGTCGACAGCACCGAAAGAATGGTGTCGCGAATTTTCGGAGTGACCGCCGCATTGGGGTCTCCTGATTTCCCTTCGGCCGGAGCCGAAGTCACCCCAAGGTCAATGCTGATTTTGAGAAACGAGCTTTGATTGCGGTCGGCAAGATTCACCACGAAGCTGTCGAGATGAATCACCGAGGTGACGGAAACCGGCTTGGGCGCGCTGGATGCCGCCTCAACCGCGTGCCGCCGCGAGACAAACCAGTACGCTCCTGCCCCGATGGCAGCTAACAGCAGGAAGACAAGGAGGGATGACGACTTCGACTTAGACTTCGGCTTCCCTTTTGCGGCCTGAGGTTTGTTGGGCACGACCCCGACAGTGCAACTTTCGAACCAAAATTAGAGAAGGGCAAGATAAAAGCTTGACAAAGGATTTATTTTCAGTTGTTTGAGGTTCTTACAGGATGCACAAATCCTGTCTGCCAAGGTGGCGTGCCAAGCGGGCAAAATGCTTGTGCGAGTTTTATTAAACTCTGCTTAGGAAGAATTTCCACCCTTTCCCGAGGAGGCTCGGGAAAGGGTGGATGGGGGTTGAGGATTCGGTTGGGTTGAGAACTTCAATCAGTCAGCTTACTGCTTACTGGCCGATACCGAGCTGCATCGTGCTGTTGCTGAAGATGCCGCTCTCGATGTTGAAGGCGCGCGCGTTGGCTTCATAGCTTTGTTGCGCCAGGATCAGGTCAGAGAACTGGGTTGAAATGTCGACGTTCGCACCCTCGAGCGCACCACCTTGAAGGGTGCCGAGTCCGCCGGTTCCCGGTACGCCTACGCTGGGGAGTCCGGAGGCCAAAGTCGCCAAATAGTTTCCGTTGCCGGTTTGGAGCAGGCCCTGTTCGTTGGGGAAGTCGGCTAGAGCCATCTGGCCTAACTTGTTTACCTCCCCGTTGCTGTACGACCCCTGAATGGTGCCGTCCTGCTGAATGGCAAAGCTTTGCAGACTGCCGGCCGCGTAGCCATCCTGTTGGATACCCGAGGCAGCGGAAGCTTCCGCCACCTGAGTCACCACGGGCGTGTTTGAGGCGTTTAACAAGTTCCAGCTAAAGTTAAGATTCTTGGCGCCGTCGGCCATGGTGTCGCCTGCCGGCAAGGTTATGCCGGCGACATTGCTGGTGGGTGAGCTCAAGGTTCCATTTGCGTTAAACGTGAGAGTTCCACTACCCAGAACCACCGGCGAGGCTGAGGCCGGCGTCACATCACTGCCTGGGAGCGAGATCTGGTAATCCCACGTGTTCGACGCCGTCTTGCTGAAGTTGAAGGTCAGCACGTGGCTGTTGCCGAGCGAATCGTACACGGTTACGGGAGAGCTGAAGGCGCCCTGGCCCGAAGCTGCGAAGGTTTCGGCCGCGGTGCCGGTGGCGGCGTCGGTCAGCGTATTCGCCGTGAAGGTGACGGGGGTGCCGCTGTTCGCGGTAATCACCAAAGAGTTGCCGGAGAGACTGGCCGTGAAGTTGCCGCTGGCATTAATTTGGTTCACGACCGTCTGCAAGGTGTCACCCGCCGCCGTCGTGTAGGTGAAGGTGTTGGGGCCCGCGGTTGCGTCGTTGAAGGTGAGGGTGCTGCCCGTTGCCAGCGTGGTGCCGGCTGCAATTCCGATGCCGGTCTGCTGGCTGGCCGCAACTCCCGCGTTCGCGTCCAAGTTCAGATCCAAGGCCACATTGGCCGTCGCCTGCGGAGGCGTTGTCTGGCCCAAATTGATTTGCAGCGGAACCAGCGAGCCGCTGGAGTTCACCACGCCGTTCACGGCCGCGTATCCCATCACCTTCGAGCCGTCGGACGCCACCAGGTTGCCGCTCGAGTTGATGGAAAAGTTTCCGTCGCGGGTGTATTGCGTCACGCCGTTGTTCTGCACCTGCAAGAAGCCATTGCCTTGGATGGCCACATTGGTATCCACACCCGTGTTCTGGATGCTTCCTTCTGTGAAGTTGATGGAGGTTGATCCAACCTGTGTACCAAGACCCTTCTGGATAGGATCGCCAGCGCCGTCGCTACCCAACTGCTGGTAGATCAGGTTGCTAAAGCTGGCTGCGCTTCCCTTGAAGCCTGACGTGTTGAGGTTCGCCAGGTTGTTCGAGATCACCCCGAGGTCTTCTTGGCTTGCCAGGAGCCCTGACAGCGGAATTGCAAATGAACCCATGTTAATTCTCCTTAAAAGTTTTTTCCTTACAGGCCCTGTGTGGCCGACGAACTGGACGGTGAAGCAGAACTGGCTGATGAAGCTGCTGGGCTTGACGCAGAGGTCGCGCTCGACGTGGCCGCGCCCTGAGCCAGGATGTTGTAGATGCCCGTAACCTGATCGAGCGTGCTGAACTGCACGAGCTGACCCATGAACTGGCTGGGATCAAGTGGATTGGTTGGATCCTGAGCTTGGAGCTCCGTGGCGATGAGCTGCAAGAAATTGGCTTGAGTAAGCTGCTGGCTGTTGCTCGAACTCGTGGAGCTGCTGGAGCTCGTCGAGCTGCTGGAGTTCGTGGAACCCGTGGAGTTGCTTGACCCGTTCGAGGTCGCTGCCATCGGGAAGACGTTTGAATGGATGCCTTGGATGTTCATTTGAATCCTTTCCTTTGTTGCTTAGGCTTGCCTGTTCACTGCGCTCAAGCCGGTTGCGAATTGGATCGACATTTCATTCGTTCCAAGCCAGAGAAAAAGCACACGCTTGGCCAAACTTCCGAGAACCTGAAATGAAACTCCTAAACGAATTATAACTATCGAAAGCTCAGTCATTTATCTTGGGTTTTACGACAAGCAACAGAACCGGCGCTCTTCGATGCAGGTAGGCAAAGTGGGCAACCCTTGCCCGGCGCAGTCGGCAACACCGGATCAGTTGCCGAATTTGTGGACCATCGACGATGAGTCCGAGGAGTCTCGGAGACGGCATTAGTTGGCAACCTGCTTGTGGCGGTAGCCCATACAGATCAAATCTGGATCAGATCCTGTGTGAATGAGAGGCGAAATTCTGCTGGGTCGAGCGGCAATGCTTTTGGGTGTCTGGCTGCTCCTGCGCAGCGACATTGGCCTGATCGGTGCCGAAAAAGTGGCTGAACAAGAAGTTCGGCGGCGCCACCCTAACATCTCACGTGCCTAATTAAGCTTGTACGCTCAGCCGTCCACGTGACGTTGCCGGTCGCCAGGCTTCGGTGACCGGCGTGGAGACCGGTTCCACCACCTGCTCGGGTCCTGAAGCCTGCTGATGATAGCCGCCGGACGGCGTAGGATCGCCGTTTTGCCTTCCTGAACCCGTTCCAAAATCAGTTCCGTTCTGCCCGTTGCTGCTCACCACCGAGATCTGGTCAAGCTGCACCTGACGTTCATTGAGCGACTGCTGAAGAGCCGGGAGCTGGCTGAGTAAGGCGTTGTGGGCCTCAGCGCTCTCCACGCCGATGGCCGCTCCTACCTTTCCACCTTCCAGGGTGGCGCGGATGTCCATGGAGCCGAAGGCGTCGGTGCGAAGCTGCACGCGCATCTCGGTTCCGTTCTGCAGTGCATTGAGTGCGGCCGTGTTGACAACTCGCCCGATCTGCGCCGAGACGCTTTGCCAGGCCGCAAAGGCCTTTTCTTGAGCCGCAGAATTGAAACTTTGCGCGACGTTCTCGGGCGCTTTCGGAGCCGCGTTGTCGAATCCGGTGTTTGACTGCAGCGTGCCCGCCGCGACCGCGTGAACGGCTGCCGGCGCCACACCGCCTACGGCGTCACTGTTGAACGCGGAGCTGTGGAGAAACTCAACCGTGCTGCCACTCGACTTGGAGTTGTTCGATCCCTGAGAGGCACTGCTTGATTGTGCGGAGGAATCGCTTCCGGCTGAGTCCTCGCTTGAATCACCCGCCCAACCGGATGTGGAGCCCTGGGCTGCCGATACCGCTTGCGACCCCGAGTCCTGACCCGCTGTTACGGTTTGGGAATCATTGGCGCTGACTTGACGGCTTAGTGCCGGTGAACTGGAATGATTTGTGACGACGGTTAAGCTCGTGACGGCCTGCTGAAGGTCGGTGGCCACCGGCTCCGGCTTAGTCCTGGCGGCGACGCTCAGTCCTTCGAGGGCTGGCTTGGCTGCTTCGTGCTGACCAACGAAATTCTTGACAAGGCTAGCCGGTGTCGGCTGCGTTTCAGCCTGCGGCTGTCCGTTTGCGACAAGCACGGCGTGCGCAGCACTCGTGGCCGCGTTAGCTTGGCTGGCCGGTGCTCCCGTCGAAGCCACCAAGCTTGTATTGGCGGCTGGGCTGGCAGACGCTGCGGCTATCGCGGGATTTTCCGTGGAATCCGTTGAAACGGCTGGAGCGACTTGCGGCAACGAAACTGACAGCGGCACAGACGGATTGTTCTCAGAAGCGGCCTGGCTGGCAGAGGCTGAACTTCCGGTTGCAGCGGCTTCGGAATCGGCGCTGGCCGCGGACGTCTGTTGATCGGCCGCGAGCAGGGAATTCACGCTGCTTGCGGGCGCACTGGGCCGGCTCACGCCGGCGGACGCGGTTCCGTTCCAGGAAGTCGATTGGGCCGCAGACGCCGAAGCTTGAAAATCCATCAAGGCTGCCTGATAGGCTGCGTTTGAAGTACCGAAATTCAGCGACTGGAACAGGTTGGACGGCGTCGCGGAGTCGGCATCCGTCGAGTTTTGCGCATTGCCGCAAGGGGTCTCAGCTTGTGCGGGGGCGGCTGTAACCGAGTTTTGCAGCAACGCCAGCAAAGCGGCGGGCATGGAAGCGTCGCCAGGTTGCGCGGCGGTTTCCGCCGGCTGCGTCGTAGAAGAGGCTTCTGACTGTGATGCGGCACTCTGGGCTACGGCTTGGGTGAAGGAAGTCTTGTTGTTGGCCGAATTTTCTTTGTCTCCGGCTTGTCGCCTACCTGAGTTGCGTGAGTTATCCGACGGCCGTGAATCTCTGCTGCGTACGCCCACGGGCTGGCGCTGCGCGTCTTTTCGCACGGGAGAAGGGTCCGAGTTCTGAGCTTTACTGCTGGTGTTCGTCCGGCTGCCGGCGCCTGCGCTTTGCTTGGGTTGAGGAGCGCTGGAGCGCGCGTTGGCCGTGCGCGGAGTTTGCGGCGTCGAGTCAGAAGCTGCAGACCTCACGTCAGAGGGCTGCGTCTGCGGACGCGGAGCCGGGCGAGAGCTTGACTGCGCGGCCCGGTCCAGATGCTCAGCGAATGAGGCGCCGGCGCTTACGCTGGTCTCAAAGGCGTGAACGCTTGCAGCCATATTCTCTGCGCTCATGCTCGGTGCGAGTTGGATCGACGGTGCAGTCATCAGTTCGTTCCGGCCCGAGAGAGTGCACATGCCCGGCCAAACCCTTCCGCACCTCGTTTCTGAAATCGTCAGATCTAAAATAAACCACTTACTATTAGTTATTTATGAGGATATCGGCCATGCTCTAGACCGGGTCTTTGGGTCCTCGAATAGTAGGCAAAGTGGGCAAGCCTTGCCGGATGCAATCGGCAACACAGGACAGTTGCCTGGTCCGCGGCTGCCCGCCAGGATGAACCAAACTGAACCCGTCTGCGGTCGGCTCGGAGCTTGGGTGCGGAGGTCTCGCCATGACGTCGCAACGCTGGATTTGCCCTGACTTTGGGATGATAAATCATGATAAACGCAAATTTATCAATAATATGCTGGGTTTCAATCGATAACATACTTATTTTAAATAACATGCTGGGTTATCAAAAATGCGACTCTTTATTTTCAACAACATGCTGGGTTTGGTTCGTAATATTTTGCAAATTCCAGAACGCTCCGGATGGCGCAACGCTTCGCTCTGATTCCCACGTGGGCGGGAATCCAGGCACGCGAACGTCTGGCCACACGTGTGAGGATTCGACTCGACTCCACGCCCAACCACCGGGCGCAGCTCGGGTTCGTTTCCTGGGTTCCTTGGGTTCGTTTCCTGATTTTGCACCTTTTTTCCCCCGAAACTCGGGTTCGGTCGCGGTAGGGACGCTGGTTACCCAACGCCCCCCGCACGGATCCGTACTTGAAGAATTACCTCATACGGCTCTTACCTCGGATGCGTAACGGCGAAACGCACGCTGGGGTAAGGATGGACGATGCGCGG
>DATJYK010000030.1:0-19004 GCA_035578005.1 Terriglobia bacterium | reverse complement strand
ATCCTTACCCCAGCGTGCGTTTCGCCGTTACGCATCCGAGGTAAGAGCCGTATGAGGTAATTCTTCAAGTACGGATCCGTGCGGGGGGCGTTGGGTAACCAGCGTCCCTACCGCGACCGAACCTAAAACGAACCCAAGCTCTGTGGGGCATTAGTCGTGCAAGTCACTTAGAATCAATAAGGGCATTTTTGGCTGGCGAAGGTCGAACCCAAACCAGTCAAGAATGGAAGAGATCGGCACGCAAGGCGGGTGGAAATGATTCAAGCTCCAGCAGGAGTGTCAGTTACAGGCAAAATGCTCGGCGGAGGTGCGCTTGGGGCTTCGAACCGGTCCCGATCGCGCTGAGAAAGGCTACATGTGTTGTCGGCGGGCTTCAGTCCAGGACGGCAAGCTCAGCCTCGGGCAACGGTGTTTTCGCCAGGCCGCCATCCAGGCGGGCCGATGCGCGGTCGACCAGAGCTTTGCTCGCGTGGTCTCGATCGGAGGGCTCGGGTTCGTCCGAAGTCACCAGCTTCCAGGCGCTCTTATCGCGCAGAAGCTGAGTGACCAGAGCGAAGTGAAGGGCGTGACCGGCTCGCTCAGCCACGACGTGGCCAATCAGCGGGTGCCCGAGCATCACAAGGTCGCCAATCGCGTCCAGCAACTTATGACGGCAGAACTCATCGGGAAAACGCAAGCCTTCGGGATTCATCACGCCGTCGCGAGTGAGCACGATGGCGTTCTCCAGCGACCCGCCGCGCACAAGGCCGTTTTTGCGGAGCATTTCTACTTCCTCGGCGAAACCGAAGGTGCGTGCGGGAGCGATGTCGGTGGCGTAACCGCCGTTCCCAGGGGTGAACTGGAATTCCTGCGAGGAGATCAAGGGATGCGGAAATCGAATCCGGTAGGTGATCTTGAACGTCGAGCAGGGACAGACGGCGATGCGCTTGGCGCCGTCCACCACCTCGACCGGCTTCAGGATCTTGGCATATCGCCGCCGGGCTCGCTGCTTGCGCAGGCCGGCCTCAGCGATGAGGCGCACAAAGGGCAAGGCGCTGCCGTCCACGATGGGAACCTCGAGGTTGTCAATCTCCACCACGACGTTATCCACACCGGAGCCAACCAGCGCCGAGAGCAGATGCTCGGTGGTGGAGATCAGCACCCCGCGCTTCATCAAGCTGGTGGCATAACTGACGCGCGCCACGTTGCGCGCCTGAGCCTCAATCTCAAAACCGTTGAGATCAATGCGCCGGAAGATGATGCCTCGATTGGAAGAAGCGGGCAGAAGCCTTATGTTGACCGGTACGCCGGTGTGCAGGCCGATGCCGGTTGCCCGAACGGATGCGGCAATCGTGTTTTGGTACTCCAAAAGCACCCTCCGATCAGGAGTTCGAGTGCAGCTTGCGTGCCAAGATCGAGAACTGGTGGTAAGCAACTGTAAATGATAATCATACAAGCTTCATCAGGTTCTTGGGTAAGTCGTAAGTGTGGCGCAAATGCCACAATCTGCGTCTCTGCAGCCAAGGATAATGGGATTATGCACAAACCGTGTGAACACACCAGGATTCGGAAAAGGCGAGGCTTCAGCCCCGCCGAGAGCGGGACACCATCAGCACAGTTTCGCGAGATCGGTGGGGCTATAAAAGCCCCCTGGAGTTTCTAATTTCTGAGGCCCGAAGGGCCGCTCTATCAAAGCCCTGGGCAACGCCCTGGGCGTTGCCCGGGCGTTGCCCAGGGCTTTGATAGAGCGGCCCTTCGGGCCTCAGAAATGTAGAAACTCTAGGGCGAGCCCCGCCCTTTCCGAATCTTGGTAAGAAATGCAGGTTAGAATGAAGCCGAAGCTTTGTATCGGAGGTTATTTTGGCGCGCTCACAGGCCCCTGAAAAGCTGTTTCTCGTCGACGCTTTGTCGCTGGTTTTTAGGTCCTTTTTCGCGCCGATGCAGGCCGCGCTGGTGTCGCCAAGCGGCCTTCCCACCAAAGCGACTTATATCTTCGTGCGCACACTTCGCAAGCTGCTGAAGGACTATCACCCCGAACACGTGGCGGTGGCCTTCGATCTTTCAGCGCCCACCTTTCGCGACAAACTCTTCGAGACCTACAAGGCTAACCGGCCCGAGTTTCCCGAGGATCTGACTTTGCAGCTTCCTTATGTGCGGCGCTTCTGCGCGGCCATGGGCCTTCCCATCGTCGAACGCGAAGGCTTCGAGGCGGACGATATTATGGGTACGCTGGCGAAGCAAGGTAAAGCGCAGGGATTCGAAGTGTTGTTGGTTTCGGTCGATGAGGACCTCTTTCAACTGGTAGAGGACGGCGTCAAAGTCCTGAAGCCTTCGCGCGGCGCTGACCAGCCCGAGGTGCTTTGTGATACCGCCAAGGTGGAGGAGATCATCGGGGTGAAGCCGGAACAGGTGGTGGATTGGCTGGGGCTCACCGGCGACCCCAGCGACAACATCCCCGGCGCCCGTCCTTTGCCCGGAAAGGAGCCACCGCCGGCGCCCGGAGCGAAGAAGCGAAGTTATATCGGCCCGAAGGGCGCCACCGAGCTCATCCGCCGGTTTCAAACGCTCGACACCGTGCTCGCCAACTACGAAAAGGTGGGGCGGCAGAGCTATCGCGAGGCGCTGCGCGATTTTCGGGCCGAGGCGTTGCTCAGCCGCGAGCTTGCCACCATTCGCACCGATGTGCCGTTGGACGTGAAGGCAACGGAGCTCCGCGCCCGCGAGCCCGACGTCGGCGAATTAGTGGCGCTTTGCCGCGAGCTTGGCTTCGCAAGCCTGATGCGTGAGTTCCTGGAAGAGGCGCCGGAACCCGCGGCTTCGGCCGGGCCCGAATACCAGGAACTTCGCACCACCGAGGCCGTCGAAGGGTGGACCAAGGCGCTGGACCAGCAGGCGCCGCTCGCGATGGCCTTCGGCGTGGAGGGTAACGAGGGCTTTTCCGGCACGCTGACTGCTCTTGCGATCACCGACGGGGCGCGACGAGGCCTGATTCCGTTGGCCGGCAATCCGGAGTTACTTCAAGCGGCCCGGGTGCTTTTGGAGGACCAGGGCCGGCCCAAGTCGGTCCACAACTCAAAACTGCTGACATTGCTTCTCCGCAAGGCGGGCGTGGACCTTGCTGGTGTAACTCACGATACTCTGCTCTATGCTTACGTGTTGGAGCCGCTGGCCTCTAGCCATGCCCTATCCGAAGTGGCTTTGCGGCGCCTGGGACGCAAGGTGTCGGGGGCTCCCGGCGAGGCCGCCGAGATCACCCGGGAACTCGCCGGCCTGCTGCTTCCGGAAGTAGTGCAGCAGGGGTTGAAACCGCTCTACGACCAGATCGAGCTACCCCTTTCGGGCGTCCTGGTCGAGGTTGAAACGGCAGGGGTGCTGATCGATCCTGGGATTCTCGCCGAGATGTCGCGCGAGTTTGAGCGGAATCTCACCGATCTGACGCGGGAAATCTATGACCTGGCCGGCGGATCTTTCGACATCGACTCGCCCAAGCAGTTAGGTGAGGTGCTGTTCGAGAAGCTCCGGTTACCGGGCGGCAAGAAGCTTAAGAAAAGCGGACAATACTCGACGGTCGCAACCGTGCTCGAGGAACTTGCTGAGCGTCACGAGCTGCCGCGCAAAATTCTGGAGTACCGAACGCGTGCCAAGCTGAAGTCGACCTACATCGACGCCCTGCCGCGTTACATTGACCCCAACACCAGCCGCCTGCACTCCAGCTTTAACCAGGCGGGTTCGCGCACCGGCCGCCTTTCCTCGTCAAACCCCAACCTGCAGAACGTTCCCATTGGCGATGAGTTCGCCATGGTCATCCGGTCAGCTTTCGTCGCCGATCCGGGCTCGATGTTGATCTCCGCCGATTACTCGCAGATCGAGCTGCGCGTGCTGGCCCACTTGTCGGGCGACCCGGTGTTGATTGAGGCTTTCCAGCGCGACGAAGACATTCACGCCCGTACCGCCCAAGAGATTTTTGGCGTGCCGCCCGCTTTGCAGACGCACGAGCATCGCCGCATGGCCAAAGCCATCAACTACGGGGTGATTTATGGCCTCAGCGCCTTCGGCCTGGCGGCACGCACGGGCACCAGCAGGACCGAAGCGCAACAGTACATTGACGCCTACTTCAAACGTTACGCCAGGGTGCAGGAGTACATCGAAGGATCCGTGGAAGGCGCCCGGCAGACCGGCCAGGTGCGGACGCTCTTTGGGCGGCTTCGTCCCATTCCCGATATTTCCAGCCGCGACATCGCGGCGCGTAATCGGGCGGAACGTGAAGCCATGAACACGCCGCTGCAAGGCACCGCGGCTGACCTGCTGAAGCTGGCCATGGTGAAGACATACGCCCGGCTGCGGCGCGAAGAGCGTGCCACCCGCATGATCCTGACCGTGCACGATGAGCTGGTGTTCGAGGCGCCCGAGCCCGAAATCGACGCCGCCAGGGAGATCGTGCGGGAGGAGATGGAGGGTGTTTATCCCATGAAAGTTCCGCTGAAGGTTGACCTGGGCGTGGGCAAGAACTGGCAGGAGGCGAAATGACAGAGCCTAGATAATAGGCTACAATTGAGGGACCTGACCGGGACGCTGCGCTGGAAAGTTTCGCGAGGCGAACTGGCAGGAGGCGCGCAGGCAAAGGAGTTCAACGGCAGGAACCGGGTGGATTCTTGGACGCCGCGACGCGAGCGGCGGGCATCCAACCAATGGGCCGCAATACAATCGATTCCTGGGAATCGCCCGGCACGTGACAACGTCTACTAACTTTCATCTCGAAGACTGGAGTGAAGATGCCAAGATCCTCACGGGTTCCCGTTACAGTCCTGATTCTGCTGCTCTGCGGGTTGGCAATCACAGCCTGCCACAAAAATCCTCCGAACATGTCTTCTCTTCCCGAGGCTCCAGAGGCCACTGCGCCCCCAAAACCGGGTCCGCCGGTTTGCAAGCTGACCGCGGAACCGGCCGCGATCGAGCAAGGCAAGTCCGTCACGTTGAGCTGGACCTCGGACAATGCGACGGATGTAAACATTGATCCCGGTCTCGGCAAGCAGCTTACTCAGGGCTCAGCGGCCGCATCGCCGGAGGCGTCGACGACGTACATCCTGACCGCCACGGGGCCTGGAGGCAGCGCGACCTGCACCGCGCGTATCACGGTGAGTCCGGCAGTGCCGCCTTCCCCTTCAGTGAGTGAAGAGAACATCGGGGGCGGCGCGGGAGCGAGCGGGCCCTGGACCTCCCAGATCAAGGACATCCTGTTTGACTATGACTCCGCGGATTTGCGGCCCGAAGCGCAGCAGATCCTGACCGCCGACGGCGCGCTCCTCAAAGCGCACCCGGGAGCAGCCATCAACATCGAAGGAAACTGCGATCAGCGCGGCAGTGAAGAGTATAACTTGGGGCTGGGCCAGCGCCGCGCCAACGCCGCGTGGGACTTCCTGGTGAACCTGGGTCTTCCAGCGAGCTCCGTTTCGACAATTTCGTACGGCAAGGACCGCTTGCTGTGCACCGAGAACTCCGAAGACTGCTGGCAGCAGAACCGCCGCGATCATCTGGCGCTGAAATAGGCTTCCGTGCCAGTGATCGACGAGGTCCGCGCGGCAGAGGGATAGTGACGGATGACAGAGCGGTGTCTTAATTCTTCGGAAGCAGGTTCTCCAGCTCGCTGAGAATGCTTCGTTCCTCCGGCGAGAACTGCTGCAGAACCTCAGGGCTGGATAGATACTTCTCGCGCTGTTCGAGCGGCAGGCCACGCAGTTTGACGAACGACTGCATCAAGGCTTGCCGGCGGTCGTTCGGCAACTGGCGCCAGCGGGGAAAAATCTGTCGTAACTGGTCGCGCTGCTCCGGTGACAAACTCTGGACGATCTCCTCGCGCTCGCGCAGCATCTGGCGCTGCTCGGGCGTGGCCGCGTTCCAGCGTTGCAAATTCTCACGAATCTGCTGCTGGCGATCCGCAGGAAGGCTCTGAAAGCGTGCGTCATTTTGAAGCACCTTTTCCTGCTGGTCCGGAGGCAGGTCACGGAGTTGGTTGAAGAAACCCGGCGAGTGCGGGTGCTGATTACCGTTGCGCAGGAATTCGCGAATCTGTTGCTGGCGCTCAGGAGACAAACTCTGAAAGTGCGGGTTATTCTTCAGAAACTTCTCCTGCTCCTCAGGAGAGAGACTTCGAAGCTTCTCATTGAAGGCGTTGTCCGTAACTTGGCTGTTCCGGTTTTTCGGCGTTGCCGCCCGCGGGGCGGCTTCGTGAGACGCCGGCCTCTGTTGGCCGAGCGTGAGATGGGCGCTCAGAAGCAGTGTCAGAATGAGCAACCCAGCACGTGCAAGCGTGGGCGTAAGCCGCGGCCGGAAGACGATCCGACGGCGATCCGGCGCTGCTGCGCGCTTCCACGGGTTCTCTGCCATCGCCCCATCAATCCGCAACTTTGCTGCTCCCCTTGGGCAGTTCCGAAATCACGTCGAAGTTCGCCAGCATGTCGTAATCTTCAAGCACCGGGAGATTCTGATACATCTTCAATTCCTGAGCCGCTTCGGACTGGACGGCATTCGGCTTTTCGCTTCGAGCCACTTGGGTCACCGCGGCGGAACTCTGCTGACGATGCAAGCGCAGAGTGTGACGCGTCAACACTGCTCCTGCCAGGAGGCATGCGGTCAGAGCTGACAGCGCCAGCCAGCGAGCCCATGAAGCACCCAACAATCTGAAGCCTAGCGAAGCCCTCGCCGGCTTGGCAGAGGCCAAAGCCGCGCGCAGCCGGGCGTCGAACCAGGGCGAAGGCTCCACGGCGGGCGCCCATCCGTCGAGCATCGAGTCCAACTTGAGGTAACGCTCAAAGAGATTCCGGCAAGCGGTGCAGTCCTCGAGATGAGCCTTGGCACTCTTCATTTCCCGTTCAGCAAGGATTCCTTGCGACAGGGCGAAAACATCTTCCGGCTTCGGGCATGCGCTTTTCATACAACCCCTCCTTGCATCAAAGGCTCGAGACGGACGCGAAGGCTCTCGTAAGCTCGAAACAGAATCGACTTCACGGCGCTTTCTGACACCTTCAGCACCTGGGCGATTTGGCGATAATCGACTTCCTGGTATTTGTGCAAAATCACGGCTGCCCGTTGCCGCTCCGGAAGCGATTCGATGGCTTCCCGGATGGTTCGTTCCCGGTCCGATTCCAACATCTGTTGCTCCGCAGTGGGACGACCGTCCGCCACACGATCGAGTGGCGCCGCTTGACCGTCATCGCCTTCAGGAACGACGAAAGTCAGCGGTTCGCACCGCCGGTCCCGAATGGCGTTAAGTGCGAGGTTGGTCGCAATCCGATAGAGCCAAGTGGTAAAGCGAGCCTCAGGCTGGTAGCGTTCTCGCGCCTGGTAGACGCGCAGAAACACCTCCTGCGTAAGGTCCTCCGCCAACGCCCGGTCTCGGACCATGCGAACGAAGTAGCCCAGCAGCGGAACTCGGTGACGGTTGAGCAGAACCTCGAAAGACTCCACGTCACCGCGGGTGACCCGCAACATCAGCTCAAGGTCAGATTCGATCGCCATTGACCTCACACCGATAGAACACGCAAGCCCGAGAATAGTTGCGGCTTCCGGCACCGGGCGTTGAAGCCTTGGACGCGCGCGCCGCCGGACTGCTGGCATCAATGATTACAGATTGGGTGAAGGGCCTGCAACCCGAGCGAAACGCAACGAACGCAACACGGGCTTGAGGTTAGGAACACTTGAATCTACGGTGGGAGTCCCGGCCGGAGCGTGCGAATCGGAGGCAACGGGCGCTGGGTTTGTTCCCGCACGACTCGTTGGAGTGTGGGCGTACCGGAGCCGGAGCCTGAACCGGCTCGGTAGCGGGAGAGGCTCGAGCGATTTCGCCCTAATTCACGGTCACAGTAATCTGCGCAGAGTTGCTGTAAGCATTCGTCCCGTTGCCCGTGCTGCCAGTCACGGTCACGGTGCTGGTGAGAGGCGCCACCGGCGGGGAACCACCGCCACCCGAGCTGCTGCTGCCGCCACCGCAACTAACGCTCAAGGCAATCAAGCCCAGCAGTAGTGAACCAAACACGAGGCTCCAACGCGTCCAAGGGGCTACCCGAGGAACGAACCGCAGCCGAGCCCTGCTGAGCCTGGACAGCCCCAGGAGTGAGCCCCATACGAGCGCGAGAATGAGGCTTGCCGCCAAACCAACCTCACGAGCCGGCCAGCGGCCAAAGCCGCCAAAGCCAAATCTACCGAGCACGTTAGCGCTGGTTGCAGCCATAATTGTCAGCGTGGCCGTGCCGCTGTTGGTGACCGAGGTGGGGCTGATAGAGCAGGTCGTTCCCGCCAGCGTCGAACCGACGCTGCAGGCTAAAGTCACCACGCCGGTGAAGCCTTCCAGAGCTTTAATCGACACGTTGGCCGTCTGAGAACTTCCGGCGGACACGGTCAGACTTGCCGGCGTTAAAGCGAGCTGGAAGTCCGGACCAGTGCCGGTCGTCGGCGAGAACGTAATCCAGGCAGCGGCGAGATTGGCGACGTCCACCGAGCCCCAGCCACTGGCTAAGTCGAACCCCGTTCCGGCACTGTAACCGATACTCCCGCCGTTAGGACAGTCCGTGGTTCCCTTCGTGCACGGCATCGCGTTACTGCCGGCGGTGATGTCGTGGAAAGAGGTAGGGTAACTCGCAGCCAAAGGGTAAATGATGTAGTTGATGTTGCCCTGAGCTGAATTGGTTTCCTGCTCAATTAAGCCCAGAATTGATGAGAACGAAGGTGTCCCTGCTGACGTTCCTCCCACGGCGATTATGGACCCATCGCTGCCGGCAAAACCGTTGGTGCAGCTTCCTGCCGAACAAATAACGTAGGCGTCGTTGTCAGGGGAGGCGCTGAGAGACACATCCGGTACATCACGCACGCTGTCATTCGGCACGCCTGTGCCCGTCTGCCAGCTTGGCTTGGCGAAGACGGTGCTCTTGCCGCCGCCGCCACCTGCCAGTTGCATGTCCGCGGCCTCCGTATTCCAGACGACCTCAGGAATGTACGAAAGCGCAGCGCCTGTGGAAGAGTTCCAATAGCTTCCCGAGCCCTCGTTAAACTCGGTGCCGCCCACTCCCGTGAACTCGGGGAGGCTGGCCGGCACATCCACCTGCAAGCCGCAGGTAGCGCTCTGAGATGGCGATGTGGAGCAACTTGCCGGAAAGGCCGGAGCTGGCTGGTTATCGCAATCCGTGGCCCCGTCATCGCCGGCTGGGCCGATCATCGTCTGACCCTGCGCATTGCCCTGCTGCGCAAGCGACTGGAGAAGAGTGAGCGTGTTCTGGCTCCAAGCCAGCTCGCAAGCGCCGTAGCTGATGCTTATGATGGGTGCTCCGTCCTGATCGATGGTATACTGTAGCGAATCAAATACACCGCCGCTGCTCGGGCCACCTCCGGAATTCACGTAGATAATGCTCGCACTCTGGGCCACAGCCCCCGCCCACTCCACGTCAAGGTCCGCCTCGGGCAGGTCGTCGCTGCTGACTCCAGGAGAATAGTCGGGAGTGACGACCTCTGTGGGCGTGTTCGCAGAAAACCCTGCTGCGCTGCGAAAGGCGGTGACGTCGCCAAATTCGGCAGCGGAATTACTGTTGAGATCGGTTTGTCCCATTACGGCGATGGTCACTCCTGAGCCCGTCACGCCAGCAGTATAGAGAGAATTCACGTCGTATATCGTGGCGAAGTCGGAGGGCTCCACCAAGTGGCCGGTGGTCGTGGCGAGTTGGGGTTTGAAGACCCTCTTGGAAATGCTCCTAGGCTTAAAACGAAAGTTATTGAGGCCGCGAAAGCCGAGAACAACATCCGCCAACGCGCTCGGCACCGAGGGGTCAGCGACGTTAGCAAAATGCGTTTCATCATTCGTCACGAACCGATGAATCGGCGTGCGGAACGTAGCTTCCACCTGCGCGGCCGTACCGGAGAACGCCACCCAATTGCGGGCTTGAGCAGTTCTCACCACCCTAAAGCCCTGGTCCTGAAGCCAGATGACCACCGTGCTGAGATCGCTCGGGCTCAATCCAAACTGGTCCGCGAATTGGTCGGGCTTGAGCCACTTGTGAAAGTTGGGCGAGGAGCGGTCTTGCTGTTGCTGGAGTAATTGATTGAGACTTGCCCGCTGCGCGGCGGTGGGCTTGAAAAACATGGTGACGTAAGGCAGCCTGAATGAGCGTTCCACCTCGCCTTGGTCGTATTGAGACTGCGCACGAGGGCTGACATTACCCTTGATAGGAGTCACCGAATTATTGTCAATGGCCTGCAGAATTCGGCCGCGGGCGGGCTGCGCTTGTACCTGCGGACGCCTGGTAAAAACGAATGCGAGTCCAGCCACTGCAATGCACTGTAGCAAAATAAGGAGTTTAGATCGCACGTCTCACTCTCCAGAAGAAGACAGTCCCAGGATCTCTAACACTGTTGATTGCGAGCTCGCAGCCGCACAGTTCCCAAAGCAGCCATCTCCGCCTTGCACGGCCAGCAGCGCCATCGCCCTGCCAAACAATGAAAGTCCAAGGCTCCGAACTTCTAAGCCTTGCGCACCCTCGATTTACCGCCTGATTCTCACAAGTAGGTAAGTACGCGACGTCGGACTCCGTCTTGTGCACGTCAGGTTTCCTGCGGAGCCTCTGAAGCCGCGAAATTTGATTCTATATCAGCGGCGGTGGTTGCTTCACCTGATAATGGCGGGGCATAAGAATGACGCAGGAGGGCTTGGAGGAATCGAACAGGTTGGCTGGGACGGGCTGACCCCGCCCCACCAACCGTCCACAATTCGTTTCTATTGAGCTTGGCTGTTCCAGGAACTCACCAAGTTCGTGACATTTACACTGCCTAGACCGGTTGCGTAATCCCAACCCTGGCTGGTTGGATACGCGACCTTAAGCGAAAGGTCAAAGGTAGAAAGCACCCCGAAATGCATGTTTGCGGCGATGTAACAGTCGAGTGTTCCGGTGCAGGGAAGGTCGATATCCCCTTTTGTGATGTCATAAAAGACGCATGAGCCGGCCACCTGGTTGCCGTTCGTTGCGTTGCAGGCGGTCAAATTGCCTTGATTCGGTGCGCCGTTGCTGCCGAACTCGATGGCTGCGAGCCGATACAGGACGAAGTTTGGATTGCCTTGCCGGGAGCCGGCGTTCTGGTTGATAAGCGCCTGAATGCCGGCGAAGGCAGGAGCGGAAAATGAGGTTCCCCCGGCACTGTTGTACCAAGCATTGACCGGCTTTGAATAGTCACAGGGGGATCCCCCCTGGCTCGGATCTGACATGCAGTAGAGCAGCGTATGGGTGTACAAACCATCCGCGGCGAACAGGGAGACATCGGGAATGTCGCGCTTGCCGTCTTGCCGAATGCCGACCACCCCAGATTGCCAGCCCGGCTTGGAGTAGACGGAGCTGGGACCTCCACTGCCCGCGTCAACAACAACGTACGACGCCCCCGCAGGGTTATTGCAGAACGCGTCTCCGCTCGAAAAACCTTCATAAGCGAACAAGACGCTGCTGGCACACGAGTCATTCCAGGTCATCTCGGGAGCGTAGGAAAGCACGGACCGGCCGCCGGCGGCGTTGCTGACATTCCAGTAAGTGCTGATGGTGTTGTCCACGAAGTCCTCAAAGTCCGTTCCGCCGACCGCAACGTCATAGGTGGTGGACGCGGTGCCGTCAACGGCGATGCCGTGAGTTGCGAAGCTCTGGCCGTAGTCGCACTCAGCCGCGCCTTCGTCTCCGGCAGCCACAAACACCGACGTGCCCTCGGCCACAGCCTGTTGCCAGATGTGGTTGATGAAAGCATTCCCGGCGGCCCCGTTTTCAGCCTCGCAGCCCCCGTAGCTATCGCTCAAGATGGGGGGCGGGCTATTGCTGTTCACCAGGTTCGCAGCGGCGATCAAGTCGCCGGAGGTCGTTGTGGTGTCCGGACAGGAGGCAAGTTCGATGGCCGCGTCCGGCGCCACTGCTCCTGACCACTCCGCATCGAGAGCCGCTTCGCTTTCATCAGCATTGGTGCCAGGATCACTGCAATTATTCTTGCCGGAAGGGGGAGCGGGATGGATTTGAGCGAAGGTGCCGGCAAAAGACGACAGGCCGAAGGAGTTGCGAAACTTTGTCCAGTCTTGCGCCTTCATGTCCGTGTCCTCAAGCACCGCGACGGTCTGGCCCCCTCCGCGGATCGGGTTGCTGGACCTCCACAACGGAGACACGTTATAGATTGTAGCGAAGTCCTGGGGTCCCACATCGTACTGTTGCTGGCCTTGATACTTGAAGGAGAAATCCGGATGGGGTCTCATCATGGGCCGCGGCCGGAAGTCGTGGAGCGAGGCGAAGCCCGCCACCACCGGAGCGAGCGCGGCGGGAATTTCCGGGTCGCGCGAGTTGGCGATGTGCAGCGCGCCCCGCACAAGGTAATTGTGGATTTCGGTGTGGAACGCCTCCCGCACTTGCCCGGCCGTTCCCGTCACGTCAATCACCATGCCGCTGGGATAAACCTGGTTGATCTCGAATCCGTGGGAGCGCAACCAGTTCGCCACCACGTCGATGTCTTGCCGCGAAGGACCGAATCTTTCACCGAACTCCTGCGCGGTCATCCATTGATGGTAGTTGGGAGACTTCGGGTCGTGCATCTCGGCGATCAACCGGTCCACCGTTTGCTCCTGCTCCGGGCTGCGTTGGAGCTGAAGCTGGAGGTGGTCCAGCAGAAAGCTGTCGGTTACGGCGCCCTGGTCAAATTCGGGACGAGCCAGCGGATGGGTGTTTCCCTCGAGTGTCACTAGGTTAGTTTCGTCGATGGCCTCCACAACACGCGGGGCGGATGATGTCGATCCGGTCTCCGGATTCGCTGGGCCAAGTGCCAACAAGCTGCTTCCGCCGGTCACGACCACAACAGAGGCAAGAACGGACACCACGGTTTGAAAATACTCTCGCACTTGCACATTTCCCCTTTCAAGGTTTCGATTTGAAATCAAACAATGAGTGCGGCTCGCCCGGCACAACTCGCTCCAACCACCACCTCGCTGCGCAAAAAGTCAGGCGGCTTCCCCGCGCGTCAACACCAAGCTGGGCCCAGTATACTGCAGGGTGTTTCCAAGTTTGTGGCAGGGACCCGTTTTTTCATTACAAACTGTTGTATTACGCGATCTGCTACTTACAAGCGGGGCAGAAACACGGGCGGCTAGCGGCGCGACCGTTCGCCACTGATTCACACAACCAAGGTTTTCTCTGCGGTGGGGCCTTAGCACTAGAGAGAATGAAGCCGGCGTCGAAGGCCCCACGGCAAAAGCGCGATGAGCGATGGAGAACCTGAGTCAGTGCGGTCGCAGCTTTCGGTTGTTCGTGAAATGCCGAAATCACAGTAGTGTGTGACCGGCGTCACAGACCCTGTTGGGCGGCCGACTACACTGTGAGCATAGGACAGGGCCTTCTTAGAGAGAAGGCACGGGTGTCGGAAGGAGCGAGCGCTCCGCGCCAGTCCGGGCACACACAGCGCTCGAGGCCCTGGAATAGAGCAGCTTGGCCGGTGGCCAGTGGTAGGCGGCCACCGGCCGGACTGCTTATGGAACAGTTCAGGGAGGGAGAGCCGTAGCCTGGGGCATGGTTCCATCACGATAGCTCGATGGTTGGAACTGCCTGTGAAGGCCACTTCCGCAAGGTGAGGGTGACACGAAGAAGGGCCTTCTCGAAGTCACCTTGCAAAGGACTCAGCCGGCAAAGAAGGCCGATTGAAGTGAAGGCCGCCTGAGAGTAACACCCGCCGGTGGAAACGGGGCCAGCTTTCGAGGCTGGTCCCGTTTCCCCATCGAATGCCGCGGCGCAGTCCAGCGCCTCGGGAAAATTACGCCTTGATGGACTCGTGAATTCACCTGGCTGCCTTGTAGGAGTGGCCTAGACCCGCCCTACGTTCGTCTCGAAAGCGTCCCATTTGCTCGAATCGAGTGCACGTAGCACAGCGCAGCCGCCAAAGCGTCCGCCACGTCGGGCGGGTGGGGAACACCATCGAGCGAAAAGTGGTGCTGCACGGCCCGTTGCACCTGCATTTTGCTGGCGTTGCCGTTACCGGTTACGGCTTGCTTGATGCGTTTAGCGGGCAGGCTTACGATGCTCACGCGGGCCATTCGCGCTGCCAGGCAAATGACGCCACGCGCGTGCCCCATCAGGATGGCGGTGCGGGGATAATCCGCGTGGCTGTACACTTCTTCGAGGCAAACCTTTTCGGGCTGAAACTCGTCGATGACCTCGCGTACGCTCTCGAAGAGTTTCTCCAAACGCGCCGCGAGATTATTGCCGTTCGACGGCGGCAACCGGATCACGCCGGCTTCAACCAGCGTCGCCTCGCGGCCGCGGTATTCGATCACACCATAGCCGGTGAGGTTCAGGCCGGGATCGATGCCGAGAACTCGTGCCGTTTTCGGTGCCATTTACTGGATTGTATCGGAATTAGGTGCGAGGTGTTAGGTGTCAGGCACCAGGGGCCAGGGGTTTTCACTGACGGCCTCCTCCATTCTCTCTGGCCATTCTGGTGCAATGCCGAAGTGATCGCGTTCAAAACGCCGGACGCGTCCCATATAATGAAAGTGGATCCGTATAAGAGCCTGACGAGCCTCTAACGGAACGACGTGAAAGGGCTAGCCGAAGGCGTCTTGCCGCTGCCTTTGCATGTTCGCGCTGAGATGGCGACGGGGAGTAATGGTGAAAAGCAGGTGCCGGAATGATCAGAGATCCGGAAGCTTGGCAAGCATGGGAGAATGAATTGATTCGCAGCGAGCCGGCTGATTACGAAGAGAATCTCAAGATCTTTGAAGCCATGTGCGAACATGCCCGGAGGCTCGGCGCTTTTCCCCCGAAAGATCCACTCGAAGGCATTGAACTCAAGATAAAGTTCGCTCGCGACCTTAATGCTCTCCGAACTCCTTGAGAAGTTGGCGCAGGGCCTCGACGCGCGCGACGTGCCCTACATGGTGATCGGGGGCCAGGCGGTGCTCGTGTACGGCGAGCCGCGCATGACTCGCGATATCGACGTCACACTAGGCATTGGGCCCGAGGGGCTTGCCAAGGTCGAAGACCTCATGTTGACCCTCGGTCTCACGACACTCCCCGAATCTCCTGCCGAGTTTGTTCACCAAAGAATGGTTCTGCCTTGCAAGGACGAAGAGAGCGGATTCCGTATCGACTTCATCTTCTCGTTCACGCCATACGAGCGGCAGGCCATCGAAAGGGCGCGCTCCGTTCAGGTTGGAAATACAAAGGTACGATTTGCTTCCCCGGAGGACCTGATCATTCACAAGATGGTTGCCGGGCGGCCGCGCGACGAGGAAGACGTTCGCGGAATCCTGCTGAAAACCAGCGTCGATGTCCCTTACATCGAGAACTGGCTTCGGCAGTTCGATCAGGCTCTTGGTCGAGGGACTCTAGAGAGATTCCAAAACCTGCGGCAATCCATCCACAAGCGGTGGTAACGCTGGAAGCAGGTGTGATCGACCCGTTTGCAACAGGATCGCTTCCGTGAGAGCATCGTGTAGCATCGCGCCGAACCGCCAAGATCGCCAACTCTAGGGTGCCGCTTCGGTCAGCCGCTCACTTCGATGAAAAGACCCACGCCTTGGCTCGTCGCCAGGACAGCTGCCATCGCTCTGATTGGCATTCTCGTGGCTTCGAGTGCCGTCCTGCTATGGAGCCTGTGGCGTGCTGACGCCAGTTCCCGGCCGGATGCCGCATCGGAGGACCGTGCTCACCGGCTCGCCGCCCTTCCACGGGTTATCCTCTGGGCGTGGGAGCGCCCTGAGGACCTGCGCTTTCTGCCCGCAAACAAGATTGGTGTCTCGTTTCTGGCCGAGACGGTGACGTTGAGTGGACGCAACGTCCGAGTGCGTCCGCGGCTTCAAACCCTGAGGGTAAACCCCGTCACTCCTTTGCTGGCCTGTGCTCGCATCGAAACCGACGCTAAACTCGCCCCCGAGCTAACTGCGGGTCAAGTTTCAGCCACCGCTTCGGCCCTGGCCGCTCTCGGGCGCATCGATGGGGTTGTTGCCGTGCAGGTTGATTTTGACGCGACAATATCCCAGCGACACTTCTACGCCGACGTGCTGCGCGATTTCCGGCGCCGGCTCCCACCTGACATGCCGCTTTCGATCACGGCGCTCGCTTCCTGGTGCATGGACGATCCGTGGATCGCCGGCCTGCCCGTGGACGAAGCTGTGCCCATGCTGTTTCGCATGGGACCTGATGCAGAAGACGCCCGTCTGCTGCTTGGGCGGGGTCGCGACTTCAGCCTGTCAGTCTGCCGTACAAGCGTCGGGATCAGCACTGATGAACCGATTCGTGACCTGCCCGCCGGACGGCGCCGTTACGTCTTTCGGCCCCAAGGATGGTCACCGGGCGCGGTGGGCGCTCTTTTTGCGCAGGAGAATCAGCGATGAAACGAGTGATCCTGTGGTCATTCTCAGTTCTGGCAGTTGCCACGCTGGTGATCGAGTGGACACGCCCCTCGCCGGCGTGCGGCCCGTTCTACTTTCCGCCGGTGTTTGCCGGGACACGAAGTCCCGACTCTCCGCTTGGGCCTTACACTCGCGGCCGGTTGGGCGTGCTGCAGCCCGGCTACGACCGAATTTACCTATACGCCGCTTATCGCAACCTTGCGGGACGCAGCTTTGATCGCGCCCAGGCCCTCGCGCTCTGGGGAATTCCACCCGAATCCGCGTACCTTCTGGACGAGCTTCCCAAGCCGGGTCGTGCGCCGCCGGTCGTCTCCCCACCCCCCGAGCCAGAAGATTGGGGACGCTTCTGGATCGACGCTCGAAATAAGGTCCCGAATACAGGTCACTTGCCGTATCTCTGGGAATGGCCTCTGCCCGAAGGCATCGACCGAATCGATTCTAATCCGGCACAACCCTGGGTCTCCTATCTGAACTGTCCCCCGCAGGCCTTCCGGACTGCCATCGAGACGCTTCGAGACCGAACGCAGAAATACACCCTCGGCAGCGCGGAGCTGGCCGCATGGGTTACAGCCCAGGATCAGGTGTTCTCAAACTGCCATCAAGGTAAAACCATTCCCGCTCCGCTCGCAGCCGATGCGGCACCGCTGGCTCGCTCCGACCGGCAATACCAAATCGCTGCCGCTTACTTCTACGCGGGCGATTTCGATAAAGCCATTGCCGCATTCCAAACCATTGCGGATGATTCTGCCTCACCCTGGAGCCCGACGGCCAAATACCTGGTGGCCCGCGTCTACATCCGGCAGGCTACTGTGGGCCATGACGGCAATTCTCCCGATCCGGTGGCTCTAGCGAAAGCCGAAGCACAGCTCAAACAAGTTTTGGCAGACCCTAAGTCCACTGAGTTTCACGCCTCAGCCTCGGCGCTGCTCGACGATGTTGAAGTGAGATTGCATCCTGATCAGCGGGCGCGCCAACTCGCCGAGGCGCTGATGGCGCCGAATCTCACTCCGGCAGAATTGTCGCAGAAGGTCCGCCATTACACCTTTCTGCTCGATAAGCTCGAAAACGAACGATTTGCTACGTTCAATTCTGGCGAACTGCAGAACAACCGGCGCACTCTCTATCCTAAGCTCGCGGACCTGCGGGCCCACGACGATCTTACGGATTGGATTCTCACCTTTCAAGTCGATGACCCCTCGGCGCTCGATCATGCGTACGAGAAGTGGCAGCAGACGAATTCGTCGGCCTGGCTGGTGGCAGCGATCAGCAAAGTTCAGCCCGGTGACGCGCGGGCGCCGAAGCTGATTCAAGCAGCAGAGGCCGTGAGACCTTCAACTCCGGCGTGCACTTCAGTCACCTTTCATCGATTCCGGCTGATGGCGCAAGATGGCCAGCGCGCCACCGTGCTGCCGGAGCTCAATCGCCTGCTCGCCCATGACGCTGGCAGTTTGCCTCGCTCCGCGCTCAATCTATTCCTGGCTTTGCGCATGACGTACGCCAAGAACCTGGCAGAGTTCCTCAAGTACGCGCAGCGCGTGCCGTTGGAGGCTGACTATGACGGATACGCTGCTTCCGAATTTGCTTCGATTCATCCTCCGGAGGGCAACCCCTGGTTTGACTCAGACGCGTTGATCGTCCTCAACCAGCAGATGCCTGCCGGCGTGCTTACCGAAGTCGCCCGAAGCAAGGTGTTGCCCGTCTACCTGCGCCGCGAGGTCGCGCGCGGCGCCTGGACGCGAGCCTTTCTTCTCGGCGAAGACCAAGCCGCACTGAAGCTGGCACCGGTGCTCGGCACTCTGGCGCCCGAACTGCGACCTGATCTCGACGCCCTCATGGGCGCCGCCACACAGGAGGCACGCCGCTTCGCCGGAACGTTGCTCATTCTGCGCTTTCCTGGACTGCGGCCCTACATCACCAGCCCCGAGCGCGACACGCCGACGAATGTGATCGACAACCTTCGCGAAAACTGGTGGGACACCGGTTCACCTTGCGGGGTGCCATGGAACAGGTACGGCTGGATGGTCTTCGAGGGCGCGCCGCAGGCCACCATTCAGTGGCCATCTTTGGAGCCGTCGCTCGCTGAGATCTACCCCAAAAGCGAAGTGCCCCCACCCTCATTTCTAAGTCGGGCGGAGGTCAACAAGGCACAAGTAGAGTGGAAGCAAACTCTGGCGCTCCCGGTGGCGTCCATCGTGCTGGGCCAATGGGCGATTGACTGGGTCCACAAGCACCCGGACGATCCTCGGGCCGCCGAGGCGCTGGCCCTCACGGTGCGTGCCGGACATTTTGGCTGCGCCAACAAGGACCGGTGGAAGACATCGAAGGCAGCCTTCGAGCTACTCCACCTGCGCTATCCCGAGAGCAGTTGGGCGAAGCAGACACCCTACTGGTATCGATAATTGTGCGGCGCGTTTGGCGCGGCAAGAGGCCTCGGGCTCGGAAGGGCGGGGCTTTCAGCCCCGCCGCATCAAGACCTCGCTCTAAATTATTGAAATTGTTGGGGTGTGCTTTGCGGCGGGGCTGGAGCCCCGCCCTTTCAGCTCGTCCACACACTTTTTCCGCTCTGTCGTCATCGCTTATCTTCGCGAAAGAGCGACAGAGGACGCGGCGAGGGGCGGCTTAGCCA